>JBATTW010000141.1:0-2048 GCA_049670805.1 Bacteroidota bacterium | reverse complement strand
GCATCATCCCGGCTTTCTTCTTCATGACCGGATCCCGCGCAAAGTCGTGGAGGACCAGCATCGGCGTTATAAATACCGTCATGTAGGTTGGCGAATCGAACTCCCCCTGCCCGATCGTCGTGCTGATCTCCATCCAGTGCTCGAGCCACTCCTCCGCCTCGCCAAAGTTCTCTTCCGAAGATTTCCCGTTGAACCAGCCGTCCCCAGTCTCCCCCGGCCAGGTCTGCGCCGCGAGGTAGAGTCCCGTGTAGTACATCACCCAGTGGTTCTCCGTGTCGCCGCGGTACATCGTCCTCACTCGGTAGGCATTCCGGATCTTCTCGTGGAGTGAATCGGGAAGCTCCTCCCGGAGGTGGAGATAGGTCCCGATGAGCGTATAGGCGTAGAACATGCCACCTATCACACGGTCCCGGCTCAGCGAGTCGAGCATGCCAAATGCGGTCGCCCTCTCCCTTCCCAGCGCTATCCTCGCGGCTGCCGAAAAGAAGCTCGTATCCTGCTCCATACTCGCGACCTGGAGGAGCCGGGCACTCCGAGCTTCAAAGGAGTTCTCATCCGGCGGCGCGCAGGAGACCAGAAGAAGCGAAAGGAGGAGACAGACTCTCATACGTCTTTCCCTCCAGACAGGACCAGCGAGTCGGGTTCAAACACTCTGCGCCCGAGCCACGCAAACGCGGCTGTGGTCCACCCGTGGAGCGGGACGACCGGGGTTCGTTCACGCGGGAGATTCACGTTTCCCTCCACAACGTTGTACTTTTCCCAGAATTTTCCCGATCGATCGTACTCCTCGATCATGAGGTTCAGGTAGAGGAGCGCGATGCGCCCCGCTTCTTCGTAAAAACCGTACTTGTCAAGGGCTTCAACGACAATCATATGGTCGGGGGGCCACCCGCAGGGGTACCCCCACTGCACCCAGGAAAACTCCGGATGGGGGCTCGGGTAGGCCTTGTCCGTGTGAGTCAACCCGTGTTCGTGTTCAAACCGCCTCAGGCCTTTTACCATGTATGAGGCCTGCACCTTCGTGGCGACCCCAGCCCACATGGTCCAGTAGGCCGAGAGAGACCAGTAGGGAAGACGTTCTTTCTTCTCGAACTGGTACTCCAGAAAGAAGCATTGTTGGTCGTCCCAGTTCAACTTTCGCATCTTCTCCGCCCGGTCCTCAGCCATCAGACCCCAGACGTGCGCCTCATCCGGCCAGTACAGCTCCAGCGCCATCCACTCCAGAGCGCGCGCATACCTCACGAGGGCGGCATTTGTCTGGAGGTGGTTGCATTTCCGTATGTCCCCATCGAACACTGAGGTGAAGTCCAGACATTCCGCCTCGGCCGCCAGTTCCGGCCGGAGCCACGGGTCTCCGAGATCATTGTTCGTGGCAAGGCCCGTGGGAGTCTGGTGATGGGAGGCCGTCCAGTACTTCTGGTATTCGCGTTTGAGCAACGGATAGGCCAGCGCGAGCAGGTCACGATCGGCCACGACCTGATAGTAGCGTCTGATGCCCTCGGCGAGGAGCGGCGTTTGAGACCGCGTCAGGTAGTAGGTCCGGTTCCCGTTGAGCACCATTCCAAATCGCTCGATGAGAAAGAGCTGGTTAAAGAGATGGTTTCGTACGAGGACGGCCCGGCCATGGGAGAGAAGCGCCTGGTTGACAAAAAATGTATCCCAGCAGTACATCTCGGGAAAACTCGATTCGCTCCCGCCTCCCGTGACATACGGGTAGGGGAGGAAGAGAAGCGTCCCCGAATCTCCCCCGGCATCCTTTGTCTCCATCTTCCGATGTTCCTCATCAGTGTACCAGACGATATTCCGGGACGGATCCCGAAGCTCATCCTCCTGGGCCCGCTGGAGATCGGCTTCCCAGCAATCCCGTATCATCGTGTCCAGCTCTTTCCAGCGTTTCCTCAGCTTCTGCGCTTCGCCGGTAATGGTTTCCATTGCGGCTCCAAAGAAACTGTTTCTATGATCTCCGGCCCATACCGATCGGGTTCAGCGTGCGGACAGGCCCCATACCTGCGCCTGATCCTGGCTGTTGAACTCCCAGCTCCCACCCC
>JBATTW010000140.1:0-5241 GCA_049670805.1 Bacteroidota bacterium | reverse complement strand
CATCACATCGGGAACAATATTTGTCGTGCTCATGGTGCTCATGATCTTCGGCGGAGAAGTCAACAGGGGATTTGCCTTCACCCTCCTGGTCGGCATCATCACCGGAACCTACTCCTCGATCTACACTGCCAGCGCTGTTGCACTCGACTGGACGCTTCGGGGAAAAGCACAAGGCAGAATGGTCAAGTAATCTCGGAGCCCGGGAGGACCGTATCATGGACGTAACCATTACACAGCAGGAAGATGTCACCATCGTCGCTCTCGATGGGAACCTCATGGGTGGTCCCGACGCCACATCCCTCAATTCGCGAATCCATGAACTGATCGAGCAGGGAAACAACCGGATCGTCATCGATCTCTCCGGCGTGGAGTTTATGAACAGTTCGGGTCTTGGGCTTCTTCTCGGCACCACCAGCGCGGTCAGAAACGCCGGCGGGACCCTCTCGATAGCAAACGCATCCGAGAAGGTCGAGACCATCATCAAAATTACAAAGCTCGGCTCGGTCCTCGACACTCACCCATCTCTTGACGACGCGATAGCACATGTGAGAAAATAATTGCTTCTCTTGCACAAATCTCTGACCTTCTGAGGTAAGCACGGTCAGGGATTTTTTTTTGTCCACGGGGAATACTATGCCAGTCGATGTCATCGTCGGCGCACAGTGGGGCGACGAAGGAAAAGGGAAGGTGGTGGACCTCCTTGCCGAACACGCGGACATCGTCGCTCGCTACCAGGGAGGCGCCAACGCAGGTCACACGGTGTGTATCGGTGAGAAACAATTTGTGCTTCATCTCATTCCGTCAGGCATCTTCCACGAGCACATAACCTGCGTAATCGGCAACGGCGTCGTCATTGATCCCACCGCACTGATGGATGAGATTGCACAGCTCGCCGGTGCCGGCATAAGTATCACCGGCCGCCTTCTCATCAGCCACAACGCCCACCTCATCATGCCGTATCACAAGCAGCTCGATGTCATCCGGGAGCAGACCCCCAATCGAATCGGCACTACCGGACGCGGGATCGGGCCTTCGTACATTGATAAGTTCATGCGCATCGGTATCCGCATCGTCGATCTCCTCGACCGGGACGTTCTCGCCCGAAAGATCAAAGTAAATATCAGCGAAAAGAACCAGCTGCTGACGAAGGTGTACGGAAAGACGCAGATCGATGTCGATCAGATCATCACCGAGTACCAGGAGTTCGATAAGAGAATAGACGAATACGTCACCGACACCGCCCTGTACTTGCATAACGCGCTGAAGGAGGACAAACTCGTCATTGCGGAGGGAGCCCAGGGGGCCCTGCTGGATGTCGATCACGGGACCTACCCCTTCGTGACATCTTCCAATCCCACCTCCGGGGGGGCGTGCACAGGACTGGGCATCCCGCCGACCGCGGTCCGCTCCATTGCAGGCATTACAAAGGCATACTGCACACGTGTGGGGAACGGCCCATTCCCCACAGAGCTGATCGACGCAACCGGCGAGAGGATCCGCACGGTTGGCAACGAATTCGGAGCCACGACAGGCCGCCCCCGGCGATGCGGATGGTTCGACGCGGTCGCCCTGCGATACTCCGCCATGGTCAACGGAATCGAGAAGATCGCCGTTACTAAACTGGATGTGCTCGACGCGTTCGAAGAAATCAACGTCTGTACGGGATACGAGTTCGAAGGCCGTCGACTAAAGACCTTTCCCACCAACCTCGCATCGCTTGAGCGAATCATACCTGTCTATGAACGGTTCGAGGGCTGGAACACCCCACTATCCTCCATGACATCGTTTGATCAGCTGCCGAACAACGCGCGCACGTACCTCCAGGCTCTGGCATCGTTGACCGGCACGCGTCTCTGGCTGGTTTCTGTCGGCCCACGTCGCGACCAGACCATCGTCGTGGAGTAAGCAATACAATGCAGGGACATCTGTCATGATCGGAACAACGAGACGTATTCCGATTGGCATGACGGGGAAACTCAAAATTCTCCTCCTGGTTTTTGCCTCGTTGTTCGTCTTCGTCCTCCTCTTCTATTCGCAACGCATCACCGACCAGCTCCTGCAGCGCGAGCGCGAGGTAGTGGGTCTGTACGCTCGTTCAATTGAGTACATCAACAATAATCCTGCCGACGCAGGGGATTTCAGCTTTGTCTTCGAAGTCATTCGTACAATCGATTTCCCCATCGTCCAGACCGATGCGGACAATAACCCGATCTACTGGAAGAACATTGAAATCGACACCGCCGCGCTGGACCCGGCCGAGGAGAGGCGCCGCTTTGCGGAGCTTCTGGAGTGGATGGATTCCCAGAACCAGCCCATCATGATCACCGCGAACGACACACTTGTTCTCAACTACGTACATTATGGCGAGTCTGCACTCATACAACAGTTGCGTTGGCTCCCCTTTATCGAGCTGTCTATCGCCGGCGTCTTCCTTGTAATCGCCTACATCGGCTTCGGCTACATCAGGAGGAGCGAGCAGAGTAACATCTGGGTTGGAATGGCGAAGGAGACCGCCCATCAGCTCGGCACTCCGCTTTCCAGTCTGATGGGATGGCTGGAACGCCTCAAGTCCCACACACAGGGATCCTCCGTCCTCGTCGAGACAGCGGAGGAAATGGAACATGACATAGAGAGGCTGAACAAGGTCGCAGCGCGATTCTCAAAAATCGGCTCCAAACCCGACCTGAAAACCGAGAATGTAACCGAAATCATCCAGGGCGTCATGTCATACGTCGGCCGCCGCCTCCCGAAATCGGGGAGGAAGGTGGACCTGGTCATACGGACGCCGGGGGACTTCAGTGCACTGGTCAACCGGGAGCTGTTTGAGTGGGTGATCGAAAACCTCACCAAAAACGCACTGGACGCAATGGAGCGATCAGATGGAAAGATCACCTATTCCGTTGCACAACTTGGAACACGGACCACCATAGACGTGGCGGACACGGGGCGCGGAATCGATCCGAAGTACCACAAGGAGATCTTCCGACCGGGCTACAGCACGAAGAAGCGGGGGTGGGGGCTGGGGCTCAGCCTTTCAAAACGCATTATCGAAGATTACCACAAGGGAAGGCTCTACGTCAAGCAGAGTGCTCTCGGACAGGGTACCACCTTCCGGATTCGACTCGTTGAGTGATCAGATCGACCAACCTCCCCAGAGATGACTACAGATCCTCGAGCTTCCGCCGGACTATGCGGAAGACCCTGTCAAACATCTGTTGGGTCAGCCGGCCCGTGAACGTGTTTTGTTGACTGGGGTGAAAAGACGAAAGAAAGAAGAACCCGTTTTGCTCGTAGACGCCCCCGTGCACAAAGGGAGGTCGGCGTCGGTACAGGATCTTCCCTCTCTCCCGGTACGCTCCAAGCGCGGCATCAAAACCGATCCTGCCCAAACCGACCACAACCCTAACGTGACGCAGCACGCCGATTTCTTCCAGCAGAAAGGGTCTGCAATTCACCATTTCCTGCCTCAGCGGCTTGTTCCCGGGGGGAGCGCAGCGAAGGGAGGCCGTAACGTAGCCGTCTTCCAGAAGCAGACCGTCGTCGCGGCCACTTGAGTGTGGCTGGTTGGCAAAACCCGCTTTGTGCAACGCTCGAAAGAGCCAGTTCCCGCTCTCATCCCCGGTGAACATTCTCCCCGTGCGGTTCGCACCGTGGGCGGCGGGAGCAAGCCCCACCAGTAGCAGTCTTGCCCGGGGGTCTCCAAAGCCAGGTACCGGCCGACTCCAGTAGTTCTCATCTGCGTAGCGTCGGACCTTCTCACAAGCGACCTTTTCACGCCACTCGACCAGACGAGGACAGAGACGGCACGCGAGAATACGGCTGTTGACCTCCTTTAGCGATTGCGTCTGCATTCGAAGCATCATCTCTTCCACTTGATCGTGCATCCGATGGAGTGCGTTTCGGGCCGGGCGACACGCCTGTCCTCCAGAATCGCTTCCACAGCATCGAGGATGTATCGCTCTCTCACACCGGAAGCGTCCTGATAGCTGTCATCCATCTTCCCGTGATACTGGAGGAGCTGTTCACTCCCCCCGGGCGACGCTGCGAAAACGAAGAACTCCGGGGTGTGCGTTGCTCCAAACGCCGCTGCGGTTGACTGGTCCTCGTCCCGCAGGTACGGAAAATTAAAGCCCTTCGCCTCTGCTCGTTTCACCATCTCGTCGAAGTTGTCTTCCGGATGATGCAGTGTCTCGTTGGCATTAATGGCAACGAGCCGAACTCCCTTGTCCGCGTAGTCCTGCTGCAACGCAATCATCCTCTCCTCATACGCCTGGACATACGGACAATGATTACAGGAAAACACAATGACCAGGGCTTTTGCCTCCGCAAAATCTTTTGAAGAGTAGCTCTTCCCGGAGACATCGGGAAGCTCCCCGAAGCGTGGAAGCGGAGAGCCAATGGAAAGACCTTCGTGATTCATCGTTTGCCATCCCTGATTGTTCTGAGACGAGTCAATCGAGTACCCCCAGATCGGGGAGCGGCCCGAGCACATCCTCGATGGTGAGGCTCTCCACCGGTCCGATGTCGAGCGCCTTCACCCCACTCTCTATTACCTTCCTATCACCAACAAGGACGATCAAGAGATGTTCCGGATCAATGTACCTCTTCGCCGCACGGTGCACGTCGTCCCCCGTCACCGAGGAGATCCTGGAGGTGTATGTATTGAAGTAATCATCCGGCAATCCATACACAAAAAGGTCGTCCAGCTGGTTCACAATGTCGGTTACCGATTGGAAGCCGGCGGGAAAGCGGAGTGCAACGTAGTTCTTCGCTCGTGCAAGCTCGTCCTCCGGCACTGGTTCCCGAATGGCGTCTAGCTCATTCAAAAATTCAACCAGCGCACTGTCGGTCACGTCCGACTGAACTGACGCCGCGGCAAAAAATGGTCCAGGCAGCGGCCTGAAGTCAAACCGGGATCCAGCTCCGTAGCTGTACCCGTGCTCCTCCCTCAGATTGTTGTTCAACCGTGAGGCGAAGGACCCCCCGAGAATGGTATTCAGTACTGTGAGGGAGTAGTAATCTTCGGTAAGCCGCGCCGCACCGATCTGCCCTATCTGGATCCTTGTCTGCGCCGAGCCCGGTCGGTCCACCAGGAGGACTTTGCGTCCCGTAACCTGCGTCGTGGGAGGCAGAGAGTGATCGGGGACCGGTCTCTTCTGCCACTCACCGAAGAGCATCTCGAGCTTCGGGAGCAGAGAAGCGGCCGTAACGTCGCCCACGACTATCAGGCCAGCATTATTG
>JBATTW010000139.1:0-2287 GCA_049670805.1 Bacteroidota bacterium | reverse complement strand
AGCTGAAACGTATCATTGCTCGTTGCGCCCCGGGGGACGCCGCCTCGCCACGATCTAGCCAACGACATATCCGATCACAAAAGGTATGCTCAAGACGAAAGTCGCAAAGATGATACCGTAGAGGAGTACCGAGTCCACAACATCCCTTAGCATCGCATAAGTTTTTTCAAGGGTGACCTGCGAGAAACTATCCAGGTCCTTCATGATCGCAACCCGCTCGCTCTGAACCACCTTGGATATCGCCTCACGTTCGCTGCTGAGAATATCCAGTGTCTCCTTTCGCTGCCTGTCGACCGAGCGGAGCACCGCATCCAGATCCCGGCTCAACCTCTTCAGCGTGCTGTCCAGGAGTTCCGGGCTGGCCTCGGCGAGATCTCCGAATTTGCGGATATCCACCTGGAGAGAATCCATAGCAGCCCGTGCCTCCGGTCCGGCAAGCCCGGCTTCAGCCATGAGGAGCTGAATCTGCCAGAGTGTCTGCTTTGGGACATTCGCCGTCTGGATGTTGAGACGACTTGCGAGATCTGCCACCGTTTGAGGCAGGTCCCCAACTGTCTTCACAGCAGCACTGTCCGGCAAACCCTCGGCCTGATTCCAGGCACGCAGAATCGGCTCCTGTTTGAACGCCATGTCCTCAAACGGGTATTGATCCGCAAAGCTCCGGACGAAATTGCTCGTCTTCCTGTACTCCGCAGGCGAGGCAAAGGATCGGACAAGGCTATCGATTTCGGTCTCGAGTGACACAGAAGCGTCAATTGCAGCACCCTGCATCTCCCCGAAGAGTGAATCGCCCGCCCCGAACAGAAAGAACTCTTCCATCTGGACGCAGAGTGCCCACGTCGCAACCATCGCGACACCGGGGACCTCACGAAGAGCCGATTCACGAATGGCATTGTACGCACCGATCTTCCACCGGAGAGCATCTACCTTGACGGGGAACTCCTCGGCGTTCTCAAAGATGGAATCGGCCGCCGTCTCCACTTCGTTGGCAAACCGAATCGCGAAGTCATGTGTCAGTATGCGCGCATTCACCTGTTTCGTGCTGAGTGGTTCGGCAGGTGACTGTAGCGTTAAAAGAGAGCAACCGCTGAGGTAGCTGACGGAGATGATCGCAGCACCCATCAGCAGAGCCCCGGTCGGAATCGGCCCAAAAATCTGTCGCGCCCTCATATCTTCTGGTTCTCCACCACGTAACATGTAGCCTGCACGTTATTAGCCACCTCCCAGCTGCTGAAAAAGCTGACGAAAGGCTCTATTATCAGGGTAGAGCTGGACAAGCCGCCCGGCATAGAGCCGCGCCGATTCAGGCTCATTCCGGTCCCTGTGAATGGTAACCAGGGCATAGAGAAGATTACGATCGTAGGGATTCTCCTCCAGCGACTTTTCCAGGACGGAGACCGCGTTTGCCGATTTCCCTGCGGACTCGAGTGCGATTCCGTAGACATAGCCGATGGACGCGTCAGCCGGACGCAATGAGTGGGCACGCGCGAAATAGGGAAGCGCATCCTCCGAACGGTTCTCACGAACCAGAAGCAGGCCGAGGGCGTGAAGGGCTTGCGGAAAGTCGGGGGAGATCTCGAGCGCATCCCGGAGAAGTCCCTCTCCATCCGCATCCCGGTCTTGAGCCCGGTAGAGATCGGCAAGATTCACATATGCCGGCATGAACCGGGGATCAAGGCGGATCGCCGTTGTGTAGGCACTCTCCGCTTCAGCCATCATGGTTCTGGCCACGTAGAGATTGCCCAGATTTACATGTGATTCGGGACGGTCGGCGTTGAACATCTGGGACTCGACGTACTCCTTGATCGCCCCCACCAACAGGTTCTTGTCAGCCGGTGTGATGCTCCGTTCGGGTACCGGCGCCAGATTGCGGGCCGCTTCCAGACGAACAACTCGGAGGTCATCAGTCAGGAGATGCTTCGCAAGGGCAAATCTCCGGTCCGGCTCCAGAATCTCCATCGCCCTCAACCCGGCAACACGCAGGCTCGGGTCCTTCTCATAGACAGCACTCTCCATGGCTCGAACCGCACCTTCGCCCGAATACTGTCCCAGCAATGAGACCGCGGTCGCCCGCACGATAGCGGGTGCTGCCCTATCACCGGCCAGTCGGATGAGGGCCTGCTCTGCCCCCGGAGCTCCCCGCCGCCCGGCGTAGAGGATCTGACCGTAGTGGGTTTTACTCTTTGATCTTGGCCCGTACCAGCGCGCAATCGAATCAGCAGCCCACTCAACGGTCTTGTCCCGATGACACCGATTGCAGGCGTTGGGTACTCCGATCGTAATTGTC
>JBATTW010000138.1:0-24084 GCA_049670805.1 Bacteroidota bacterium | reverse complement strand
AATGCCTGAAAGAAAGGATCCAAGGGAGATCAGGGCCCCTCGTGGCACGGAAATCGTCTGCAAGGGCTGGATTCAGGAAGCGGCGATGCGGATGCTCATGAACAATCTCGACAGGGAGGTTGCGGAGAAGCCCGAGGAGTTGATTGTGTACGGCGGAACGGGCAAGGCGGCGCGCAACTGGAAATCGTTTGACGCGATCATAGAATCTCTTCGGTCACTCGGCAACGATGAGACCCTGCTGGTTCAATCGGGGAAGCCTGTCGGGGTGTTCGGGACACATCCCAATGCCCCCCGGGTCTTGATCTCGAACGCGATGCTTGTGCCGCACTGGGCCACATGGGACGAGTTCCGGAGGCTCGAGGCTCTTGGTCTGACGATGTACGGTCAGATGACAGCCGGCAGCTGGATCTATATCGGGACGCAGGGAATCCTCCAGGGTACATACGAGACGTTTGCGGCATGTGCCGATCGGTATTTTGGCGGGAGCCTTGCAGGAAGGCTTCTCGTCACCGCGGGACTTGGCGGGATGGGCGGCGCCCAGCCACTGGCTGCGACAATGAATGGCGCCGCGTGTCTGGCGGTGGAGGCGGATCGTTTGCGGATCCAGAAACGGCTTGACACAGGGTACGTCGACGAGATGACCGATGATCTCGACTCGGCGTTGCTGACCCTACAAACTGCGCGCGAGCTGAAAGAAGCGAGATCGGTAGCCCTTCTCGGGAATGCGGCGGAAGTGCTTCCGGAGTTACTCGCCAGGGGGATCTGCGTTGACGTTCTGACCGATCAGACCTCCGCCCATGATACACTGAACGGCTACGTGCCGGCCCACATGAGTTTTGAGGAGGCTCTCGTGCTCCGAACATCCGATCCGGATCGGTACATTTCCCTGGCGCGAGACTCCATTGCCGAGCATGTGTCGGCCATGATCGGATTGATGGAGGGGGGAGCTGTGACGTTTGACTATGGCAACAACATCAGGGGAGAGGCATACTCTCACGGTGTAGAAAATGCTTTTGACATTCCCGGGTTCGTCCCGGAGTACATCCGGCCCCTCTTCTGTGACGGCAAGGGCCCGTTTCGCTGGGTTGCGCTCTCCGGTGATCCCGATGACATTCTCCGGACCGACAGAGCAGTACTGGAGACATTTCAGGAGAACCAGAATCTCTGTCGATGGATCAGAAAGGCGCAGGAGAGAGTTCACTTTCAGGGGCTCCCCGCCCGGATCTGCTGGCTCGGCTACGGCGAACGAGCCAGGATAGGGAAGATCTTCAACGAGCTGGTCGCCCGGGGCGAGGTGAAGGCTCCGATAGTCATCGGCAGGGACCATCTCGATTGCGGTTCGGTCGCGTCGCCGAATCGCGAGACAGAGAAGATGAAGGACGGGAGCGATGCAATTGCGGATTGGCCCATTCTGAACGCGCTGCTCAACGCAGCCGGGGGAGCCAGCTGGGTCAGCGTCCACCACGGTGGAGGTGTCGGAATGGGGCTCTCCATTCACGCCGGAATGGTCGTGGTCGCGGATGGAACACCCGAGGCGGCGGAGAGATTGGATCGGGTTCTCACGTACGATCCGGGCCTGGGTATTCTGCGGCACGCCGATGCGGGGTACGAGCGTGCGGTGGAAAATGTGAAGCGGTGGGGGCTCCGGGCGCCCATGGTATAGACAGTATCAAGCGGTCTCACACATCTCATCTTCAAGGGAGGTAGCGTATGCACGGATTCGGTCACATTTCAATTCCCACCACCAGTTTCAAAAAGTCGATGAAGTTCTTTGGCAAGGTTTTTGGGTGGACGTTTCAGGAGGTTCCGGAGCTCAACTATGTGCTCTTCCGGGCAGGCTCGACGCCCAACGGGAGCCTCTACCGTGTGAAGAAGATGCCAAAGAAGGGTCAGGTGAACGTCTACATCGAGGTGGAAGACGTTGGTGCCAAGCTCAAGGAGATCAAGAAGGCAAAGGGAAAGGTCCTGGTCAAAAAAACGCCGATCGGGCCACTGGGCTGGTTCGGCCAGTTTGCCACCCCTGACGGGTGCTACCTCTCTCTCTGGCAGTCGGCTCAGAGCGAGGCGCCGCCGGAAGTAGAGATATCTGCCACGTAGTCCCGGCGTGGGATCACTCAGCATGGCACAACGGCGAAACGTTATCCTGCTCATTCTGTTCTTAGGGGTCTGCGTAGCGGAAGCTCAACACCGGGCGAGTTTTGATCTCACACTGGATCAGAAATTCGAGTCCGCGGAGAAGACGCTGGAGTTGTATGAAGGTCTCTACGGGCGGCCGGAGGGCGTTGCGGGGCTTCGGGGGAGCAAGCTCGCGCTGGCCACCACCGCGCTGCTGGCGCGGAGACCGTTGAGCACGCAGGATCTGGAGCGGAGTCTGGAGGCGGTAAAGTTCAACCAGGATCTGGGTGACGACGTTTTCCGGATGAGGGAAGCCAGAGCGAATGCCGGCGCGATACGTGAGCTGATGGATGAGGTCACCCGGCGCAGCTTCGCCGAACGGGTCATCAGAACGGTGGAGCAGCTCTTCCCGCCGACGGCGGATGTGAAGAGTCGCGTTCCCGTCTACTTCGTGGCTTTTGGTCACCACAACATCGACGCTTTTGTTCGCCGCGTGGTCTGGAGGGGGGACGAGCCCGCCTTCGTCGGAGAAGGGAGCGGGGAGCTGACGATCGTCATGAACCTGTCGAAGGCGGTCTACTACGGCCGCTCCGTTGAGGAGAGATTCGTGGGCGTCCTCAGCGTTGTTGCTCACGAGGTGTTTCATGCCGCGTTTGGCATCTACAAGGACAACTCCTCCCGATGGCGATACTACACCGCCAATCACCGGCGCCACATCGATCATCTCCTTGCCCTCACGCAGAACGAGGGGATTGCCTACTACCTCAGCCTCATACACCAGACCCGTGGAAAGCTCCGGCCCGGCTGGGAAGAAAAGATCCGGTCGTCCTTCGGGACATTCAGCCGGAACGCCGAGGAACTCCTCTCTCCCGATATCTCGCCCCGCCGTGCTTCCGAGATCGTTCGGGAGTCAAACACATCAGGTTACTGGGAAAGTTACGGCGCGATGACGGGCATGATCATCGCCCGGCAGATCGACCAGACACTTGGTCGATCCGCGCTCGTTGAGACGATTGCCATCGGCCCGAACGACTTCTTCCGGAAGTACGTCGACCTCATGGAACGGGATCCCACCATCCCGCCGCTCTCCCCCGGCATTGTGCAGGAGATCCGGCGTCTGCGGATGTGAGGGGATCACCTCGATGTGGCCCTGCTTGCAGATCCTCCGGTGTTTTCGTATCTTCCAAAATCTCTTCCGATACGCATCTGCCTTGTCCTGCCATTGAATCTCTTTCTGAGCAATATTTCGCAGCTGGTTACCGTTGCCGCCCGGGGCCGATCCTCCCTGCGAGGCCCCGAGATGAGGGACGTGGGTCTGCTTGCTGAGGCAGGTGTTGTCGCTCGCGGCGGGAAGATCTCATGGGTCGGTCCTATGAGCGAATGGGTTCCATCACTGTCGAGCGGGGTGCAGGAGTTTGACGCCAGGGGGATGGTGGTGTTACCCGGATTCGTTGATGCGCACACACACATGATGTTTGCGGGGAGCCGCGTGGAGGAGTTCGCGCTTCGGGCCGAAGGATTGTCCTACCAGCAGATTGCGGAGCGTGGAGAGGGGATCCTCAGCACCATCCGACATGTACGGGCGGCAACGAAAAAGGAGCTCAAGAGATCAACCCGGAATTACCTGAATGGAATGCTGAGGCACGGAACGACAACGGTGGAAATCAAGTCCGGTTACGGCCTTGATGTCGACTCAGAGGTCAAGATGCTCGAGGCGATCAACGAGCTGGAGCGGGAGGAGATGATTGCGATTGTCCCGACGTTCATCGGAGCGCACGCCGTTCCCCCGGAGTACGCCGGAGATCCGGGTGCGTATGTTGACCTGGTTGTGGAGAAGATGATTCCGTACGTGGGGGGGAAGTCCCTTGCATCGTTTTGCGATGTCTTCTGCGAAGGGGGATATTTCGACGTCACGCAGTCCGAGCGAGTTCTGATGGAGGGGAAGCGGCATGGGATGGATGCGAAGGTTCATGCGGATGAATTGACCCCGATCGGGGGTGCCGAGTTGGCGGCCAGGGTCGGCGCGGTTTCGGCGGACCACCTGGAGAACGTGACGGCCCCTGGTATTCGGGCCCTCCGTGAGGCGGGTGTTGTTGCCACCGTTCTCCCTGGAGTTTCCTTCTTTCTCCATCACGGGTATGCACCGGCGCGAACCATGATTGACGAAGATCTCGCGGTCGCTATCGCCAGCGATTTCAACCCGGGATCGTGCATGTCCTACAGCATGCCGATGATGATGACGATCGCCTGCACACAGATGGGGCTGACCCCCGAGGAGGCGATCACGGCAACCACCCTCAATGGCGCGGCGGCCTTGAAAATGTCGGACAGTGTCGGGAGCGTCGAGGTGGGCAAGAACGCCGATCTTATTATCGCTCCGGTGTCCGACTACAGGATGCTGGCGTACCATTTCGCCGAGAACCATGTTCATCGCACGGTGAAGGGCGGAACACTTCTGGAATTCTAGGGAAGGTCAACGTTTTGGAAAAGATCGTGGAGTGCGTGCCGAATTTTAGTGAGGGGAGGGACACCGATGTCATCGATACGATTGCCGGTGCGGTGCGCAGCGTGCCCGGAGCGCATCTGTTGAGTGCTGAACCGGACAAGGACTACAACCGGACGGTCGTCACGTTTATCGGGTCACCGGAGGTGGTGGTGGAAGCTGCCTTTCAGGCAACGCGCACTGCTGCCGGGCTCATTGACATGCGGCATCACAAGGGAGAGCACCCCCGGCTCGGTGCGACGGATGTCGTCCCGTTTGTCCCCGTCGCCGGGGTGAGCAAGGAGGAGTGCGTTGCGCTGGCGCATGCATTCGGAAAGAGGGTTGGCGAGGAACTCCACATCCCGATCTATCTCTATGAGGATGCCGCGACACGTCCCGAGAGGAAGAACCTCGCGGCCGTGCGGAAGGGAGAATACGAGGCACTGCCGAACAAACTGAAAGACCCGGAGTGGAAACCGGACTACGGCCCGTCGGAGTTCAACCCGAAGAGCGGGGCAACGGTCACCGGTGCAAGGATGTTCCTGATCGCCTACAACGTGAACCTGGGCACGCCGGATGCGAAGATGGCTCACGAGATCGCCCTGCGGATCCGCCAGAGCGGTCGGGTGAAGAAGGACCCGGAGGGAAAGCCGGTTCTGGACGAGCGGGGAAAAAAAGTGATGATCCCCGGCACGCTGAAGGCCGTCAAGGCCATGGGGGTGCTGCTGGAAGCGCACAACATCGCGCAGGTCTCGATCAATCTGGTGAACTTCAATGTCACACCCCCGCACATGGCCTATGAGGAGGTACGGACGGAGGCGTTGTCGCTGGGGGTGGAGGTTACCGGGAGCGAAATCGTCGGGCTGACACCGAAGGAAGCCCTGCTCATGGCAGGCCGGCACTACGCGGGCGGCGGGGCGATGGACGAGGATGGCCTCATTGATCTGGCCATCGAGAGGCTGGGGTTGCAGCAGCTGGAGCCGTTCGACAAGAAGAAGAAAATCATCGAGTACAATCTTTAACCTTACCGGGAGATCCCATGCCCACAGACACGACACTGCAAGGTTTTCTTGACTCTCTGGCATCATCCTCCCCGGCGCCGGGTGGCGGGAGTGTTGCCGCGCTTTCGGGGGCGCTGGGGGCGGCTCTCACCTCGATGGTCTGCCAGCTGACTGTCGGGAAGAAGAAGTATGCCGAGGTCGGGGAGGAGATGCAAAAGGTCCTGGAGCAGGCCGAAGCGCTCCGGCCTCAGTTTGCAGACCTCATAGACAAAGACACTGCCGCGTTCAATAAAGTCATGGAAGCGTTTGCCCTGCCCAGGGAGACCGAACCGCAGAAGGCGCTCCGCACCGCCGCGATTCGTGCGGCAACCAAAGAGGCCACGCTCGTTCCGCTGGAGGTGATGAAGCACTGTATTGATGCTCTGGCGCTGGCGCAGCAGGCTGCTTCAAAGGGGAACGTCAATGCGGTGAGCGATGCCGGTGTCAGTGCGCTTATGCTCCACAGTGCCTGTGCGGGTGCGGCGCTGAACGCGAAGATAAACCTCAACAGCCTGGACGAGCCGGAATTTGTGGGGTGGAAATCCGAGGAGGTGGAGTCCATCCTCAATACGAGCTCGATGATGCTGGAGGAGATCCAGGCCATCATCGAAGAGAGAATGGCGAAGCACTGAGCCGTTACTCCTGGAGGAGGCTTGCGACCGCGACGATTGCCGCTGTTTCTGTCCGCAGCCTCCTGAGTCCCATCCCCACAGGTGTGAACCCTGCCTCCAGCGCCCCTCTGATCTCCCTTTCGGTGAATCCTCCTTCCGGTCCGATGCAAACGTACGCCCTCGGTTGTCCCGGTGTCGTCAGTTCCCTCAGGCTGGGCGAGGCAATCGTTTCGTGCGCGATGAGACGGAGAGAGTCGGGTTCGGGGGTGGGGAGAAACTCCTGAAACGTCACCGGGTTCAGTATGGCCGGGAGAACCGAACGGCCGGACTGTTTCATTGCCGCGAGCGCAAGCTTGTGCCAGCGGTCGGACCGGGCTCTTCGGGCGATCGTCCGTTCGGTGATGAGCGGTACGATCGACCAGATACCCAGCTCCGTACATTTTTCGACCAGCATGTCAAACCGCGCCGTCTGCTTTAGCAGTCCCACGGCGAGCGTCAGCCTGCGCGAGGGTTCGCTCGGAGATTCTTCGCGTGAGAGAATAGCACAGAGGACGCTCCCCGGCTCGATCCTCTCGATGTTTACCCTGTAGAGGGTACCCGCCCCGTCCACCACGTGAAAGACGTCTCCCGGTTTCTTCCGCATGACGTGGGTGAGATGTGAAAACTCGTCGCCTGTGATGGAGAGGTGAGTGCCCGAGACCCGGTCGGGTGGGGTGTAGTAGCACTCCATGGCTAGACCGGTTTGCGAAGGTCGAGTATGAACTGTCCCCGGAGATTGTCGTTCCACGTGTACGCGAGGCGTACGACGAGCCCGTAGGGAAGCAGAAGATCGAAGCCGCTTCCGAACCCGGAGTAGAGAGACCTCCAGGTGAGTTTCTCTCCCCGGAACCATGTGGTACCGGTATCCCCAAAGAAAGCAAAACCTATCCCGAATCGCCAGTACGCAAACTCCGGCGGTAACGGGATGAACGTGACGTGGTATGTCCGGGCCGGGAAGAGAGGATAGCGAAACTCCACCGTCCCACTGACGATGTCCTCGCCCTGGAAGACCGTGTAGAAGTAGCCTCGAATCCTCTCGGTGTAGCCAAGGTACGCGTGGGAGTATGTCGGGACCTCCCCACCCGATACAACGGACCCATTGAGCCGGAGAACGAGTGTCAGCTTCAGGGGGAGCGAGAAGTACTTGCGTACGTCGATGCCGTATCGTGCGAAATTCACCGGCCCGAACCCAAGTCCCTGTTTTCTTACAAAGAGCTGCACGTAGGTTCCCCGCGTCGGATACTCGAAGAGATCCCGTGAGTCGTGTGTGTAGGTGAGAGTGATGTGCACGAATGAATCCGTCCCGTCCGTCGAGACGGTTCGGCCCGGGCGGTACTCGGAGACGCGCACGTACTTGTATCCCACGCTCACGTTTGCCGACTGATAGAGGCTGAACCGCTTCCCGAGACCCACGCCGGCACTGTAGTGGTTCTCGTCGAACTCACCCCTCAGCTCCGCGTCGACCTCGCTCCTGTTGTGGATTCTGTTGTAGGAGAGACTTGCGGAGAAGGCAAGCCGGTTCTCGTGGTCAAAGAGCGGGTCGTTGAAGGAGACGGCGAGGGAGGGATCATAGCCGAACGTCACGTATGCCAGCAGTTTCTGGTTCCGGCCGCGGAGGTTGTTGTGAAGAATGCCACCGCCGAAGTAGATTTTCTTCGGGTCACCGTCGCGGAACCCGAAAATCGGGATGGGTATGAGATACCACCGTTCACGCACATCGACATAGAGAAAGCGCTGGTGAGCGAGCGAGTCGAAATAGATCTCGACGCGAGTGAAGAGGCCCAGGCTGTAGATGCGATCCCTGTCGTAGTCCATTGCCTCCTGCGTCACGGGGCTCCCGGCCTTGAGCGTCATTTCGTTGAGGATGACGTACGCTTCGGTCGAGGTATTGCCAGCCACGATGACAGTGTCGGCGATTCCCAGCACCCTTGTGAGGTTCGACACGGTTGGCCGGTCCTGGGCGTAGAGGAGGAGCGACGAGAGGATCAGGGAGAGGTGGAGGTAGAGGTAGCGTCTGTGTGCCGGGATCTTCATGCGAGGTCCCGCAGGGCCCGTGCAGCGGCGGCCTGTTCGGCTTCCTTCTTGTTCTTCCCGGACCCCGTGCCTCGTCTTTTGTTGTTGAGGAGAACTTCGACGGTGAATGTCCTGTCGTGATCCGGTCCCTCCTCTTTCACGATGGCATAGCGTGGAATGCCCAGCCCTTCCGCCTGCGCGTACTCGAGGAGCATGCTCTTGTAGTTCTCGTCTCTGGTTTTCACCGTTCCTCTCTTGAGGGCGGCGAGAACTTGACGTTCCACGAAGGAGCGGGCGGCCTCGTACCCCCCATCGAGGTAGATCGCGGCAATGATGGCCTCGAACGTGTCCGCCATGATGGTCTCCATCCCCTTGCCGACCGACCGCGCGGCGCTCTGGCTCATAATGATGAATTCCGAGAGGTGTAGCATGTCGGCGTAACGAGAGAGGGCCTTCTTGTTGACGAGCCTGGAGCGGATCTTGGTGAGTTCACCCTCGTGGGCGTCGGGGAACGCCTGGTAGAGGTATTCCCCCACGATGAGGTTCAGGACGGAGTCCCCCAGGAACTCCATTCGTTCGTTGGACAGGAGAGCAACGGCTGATCGCTGGCGGTAGGAGCGGTGCAGCAGGGCCTGGGAGAAGAGATTCGGTTCCCGGATGACGTAGCCCAGCGTCTGCTGCAGACTCTGGAGACTCTCGTCAGAGAGAGTGCTCGCCACGCGCTCCGGTGGCGTCTGCGATGCCGTGTCCCGCGTACGTCTGAAGAGCGCGTTGAGGAGTCTCTTCGGCCAGGACATGCCTTATCGGTTGTCGGAGTACTTCTTGAACAGCAGTGTGGCGTTGTGTCCGCCAAAACCAAATGTATTGCTGAGTGCATAGCGGACGGGCCGCCGGGCCGCCGTGTTCGGCGTGTAATCGAGGTCGCACGCCGGGTCGGGTTCTTCCAGGTTGATCGTTGGCGGGATGATATCGTTTGCGCACGCGAGGACGCTTGCGATGGCTTCGACCGCCCCCGCGGCACCGAGCAGGTGACCGGTCATGGATTTTATGGAACTCACCGCCAGCTTCTTCGCATGATCTCCGAACACGGCCTTGATGGCCAACGTCTCGCTGACGTCGTTCAGCTGGGTGGAGGTACCGTGTGCATTGATATAGTCCACATCAGCGGGCGAGAGGTTCGCGTCTTTGAGTGCGCGTCGCATTGAACGGACAGCTCCCTCGCCGCCTTCGGGGGGGGCTGTCATGTGATGGGCATCGGCGGTCATCCCGAGGCCGACCACTTCACCATAGATCGTCGCTCCGCGGCGCTTCGCATGTTCAAGCTCTTCCAGAACTAGCGCTCCGGCCCCCTCACCCATGACAAACCCGTCCCGTCCAGCATCGAAGGGGCGGCTGGCTTTCTCCGGTTCATCGTTTCGGGTGGAGAGAGCCCTCATGGAGTTGAACCCGCCCAGCCCCATCGGGGTGAGGGGTGCTTCCGATCCGCCGCTGACCATGATGTCCGCATCGCCGTACTGGATGATCCTGTAGGCATCACCGATGGCATGGGAAGCGGTGGCACATGCGGAGACCGTTGCATAGTTCGGACCTTTGAACCCGTGCTTGATGGAGATGTTGCCCGCCGCGATGTCCGGTATGAGCATGGGAATGAAAAACGGACTGATCCGTCGCGGCCCTCCTTCGATAAGATTCCTGAGCTGGGCATCGTACGTGGTCATCCCTCCGATGCCGGATCCGAAAACAACGCCGATCCGGTCGGGGTCGATTTTCTCCGCGGATATCCCGGCGTGCTCGATCGCCATATCGGAGGCAATGATCGCGTACTGGGCAAACGGATCCATGCGTCGAGCGGCCTTCCGGTCGATGTAGACGGTCGGCTCGAAGCCCTTCAGTTCGCACGCGAAATGTGTGTCGTAGGAGGATGTATCGAAGTAGGTAATAGGGCCCGCACCGCTTTTGCCTGCCAGGAGGTTCTCCCAGAAATCCTGAACATTCAGTCCGATGGGTGTCAGGACGCCCAGTCCCGTTACGACCACTCTTCGTTTCTGCGCCATAGAAGCCTGCCGTGCGTCTTGGGAACATGCAATCCGGTCGCTTCCCATGGGCGGGAAGCGCCGGGGGTTGACAGCAGAGATTAGGAGGTTTTTGACTTCAGATAATTGATCGCGTCGCCGACCGTCCCGATTTTCTCCGCATCTTCATCCGGGATCTGGAGGTTAAAGGCCTTCTCGAACTCCATGACAAGTTCAACGGTATCCAGGGAGTCAGCGCCCAAATCGTTCGTGAACGATGCTTCTGGAGTCACCTGACCTTCCTCGACCCCGAGCTTGTTCGTGATGATCTCTTTGACCTTGGCTTCAATGTCTGCCATGACATGTACCTCCTGGTGGTTGATGATGATGCGTGTTTGACGCGTTTCTGCAGCTGTGACTACATCGTTATGCCGCCGTCGACGGCAATGACCTGGCCTGTGATATAGGACGATTTCTCTGACGCGAGAAACGCCACGATACCGGCGATCTCTTCCGGCCGGGAAGTCCGTTTGAGGGGGACAAGCGCGAGCAGTTGCTGGCGCTGGTCCTCGGTGAGTACCGACGTCATTTCCGTCTCGACAAAACCCGGCGCGATGCAATTCACGTTGATCTTCCGTCCGGCGAGCTCTTTTGCGGCAGACTTGGTCAGCCCGAAGAGTCCGGCTTTTGATGCAGCGTAGTTTGCCTGCCCGGCGTTTCCCATCAGACCAACGACCGAGCTGATGTTGATGATCTTCCCGCGGCGCTTGCGCATCATCGCCCTGGCGACGACGCGAATCGTGTTGAATGCGCCCTTCAGGTTTACCGCGAGCACCGCATCCCATTCCGCTTCGCTCATCCGCGGGAGAAGCCGGTCGCGCGTGATCCCTGCGTTGTTGACGAGTATGTCGATCTGGCCGAATTTCTCGGCTACCTCCTCACACGCCTTCTCGGTCTCGCCGGTGTCGGTGATGTCAAGTTCCTTTGCGGCAAGTGTGCGACCCGTGGCGCGGAGCGGCGAGGCATACGCCTCGAAATCATCGGGGAACGACTTGTCGAAGACGACGACGTCTGCGCCGTCATTGACGAGTTCCGTGGTAATGGCACGCCCGATACCGCGGGCGCCGCCGGTTACGATGGCAACGTTGTTTTCGAGGGCTTCCATTCTCTACCGTGGCAATTGCACTGGTTGTCTCTCTGCGGCCTCCGCGACAAATGTCTGGCCTGTGATGACGTCGGAGCTCTCCGAAGCGAGAAACGCAACAATACCCGCCACCTGCTCCGGCCGGGCAATGCCCCGTTTTCCCCCGTAGCTCAGGGCAACCTGCTTCTGCTCCTCGCTCAGCCCCGAAGTCATGTCTGTGTCCACAAAACTGGGGGCGACCGCATTGACTTGAATATTGGGAGAAGCAAGCTCTTTTGCAACAGATTTGGTAAATCCTATGATTCCGGCCTTCGAAGCGGCATAATTGGCCTGCCCTGCATTTCCGGCAATGCCTACAACCGACGTATATTGATGATCTTCCCCGACCTCTGGCCTAGCATCGGGCGGGAGCAGGCCCTGGTGAAATTGTACACACTCTTGAGATTATTTGTTATCACCGAGTCCCAGTCCTCCTCGCTCATGCGCATAAGGAATCCGTCTCTGGTGACGCCGGCATTGTTTACCAGGATATCCAGGCGTCCGCACTCCTCGAGGACGGCCTCCACAACACGGGCCGCGTCGCGTGCCGATGATGCATCGGACCTGTACCCGATCACCGTGCGGCCTTGTGCGGCGATCTCCCGGACCATTTCCTCTGCCGCGGCTTCTGAGCTCCTGTAGGTAAATGCTACCGTCGCGCCGGCGTCGGAGAGCGCACGGACGATCGCCTTCCCGATTCCCCGCGCTCCCCCCCGTCACCAGAGCGACGGTGTCAATGAGAGCACTCAATGTTTTGATCGCCGCGATGGTCGCTGCTGAAGTTCTGCGTAGTGTTCCTCCATGTGCCGGTAGCCGTCTTCTCCCACGAGGTGAACGAGCTCGTCCCTGCATGCGCGGAACAACGGCACGTCAAATTCCTCTTGAATGGTGCAGCAGGGCTGGTCATCCTGGAGCATCTCGTCAAAGGCGAGGACATGATCGGACACCTCGATGGGAAACAGGATGCAGTAAAGCGGTTTGAGCGTCCATCTGTCCATCCCCTCCTCTGTGGCGGCTAACTGAATCGAACACCGTCCGTTTTTGTCAAGGAATGCACACTTCCTGTTGATTTCCTCGGTGCCCTGGCACCGGCCTGACGGAAAATCTTTGTCCTCGTGCTCCTCCTCCTCGAACCACTCCCGGTCGTCGCGGGACTGTGTCTCGTCCATGTACCTCTTGATCATCTCTTTGTGTTCGAGGATTCTATCCCGCTCCTTCAGGTCCGTATAGACGCCCCCCTCGCAACACCATGAGGTGCAGTTGCACGGTCCCTGTCCCCGTGCGAATCCCTTCGTGAAGAGCTCATCCGAGACGGTGAGCCCGTTGATCCGCAGGAGATTTTTCTTCCGTTTCATTGGTCCGTTCAGCCCGTCGGGAGGTCTGTGAGTTTGTCGAATCCGTTGGTCCGGATCCCGGGATCGATCCGTCGCATCAGTCCCTGGAGAACCTTTCCCGGGCCTATCTCGGTGAACTGCACGGCACCGTCCCTGATCATGTTCTTGATCAATTGATCCCAGCAGACGGGGCTGGTGAGTTGCCTGTAGAGCAGTTCCCGTATCTCTGACGCCTCGGTCACAGGTTCCGCGGTGACGTTCGAGTAGACGGGCACGGACCCGTCCACGATCCTTGCGGCATCCAGCGCCTCCTTCAGGCCGTTGCAGGCGGTTTCCATCAGGGGGGAGTGGAAAGCCCCGCTGACAACGAGTTCCTTTACCAGTTTGGCTCCGCGTTCGCGCGCGATCTCCATGGCCCTTCTGACACCGGGAACGGAGCCCGATATGACCGTCTGTCCGGGAGAGTTGAAGTTTGCCGGCTGGACAATGCCGGCCGAAGATGCCGCATCGCAGACGGACTGGAGATCGTCTCCGGAGAGACCGACGATCGCGGCCATGGTCCCGTGCTGCAATTCACCCGCGCGCTGCATGAGCTCTCCGCGGAGTCGGACAAGACGAAGAGCCTCCTCAAACGCGATTGCTCCGGCGCTGACGAGGGCGGAGTATTCCCCCAGGGAGTGACCGGCGAGCATGTCAGGTTTCACGGAGGGCAACTTTCTTGCCACGAGGATGCTGTGCAGGAAAATCGCGGGCTGGGTGTTCCGGGTCTGGCGCAACTCGTCCTCGGGGCCCGTGAAGCAGACAGCGCTCAGGGGCACACCGAGAAGAGCGTCGGCCTTCTGGATCAGCTCACGGGATGGCGGGTCCGCTTCGTAGAAGTCGCGGGCCATCCCGACGTACTGTGATCCCTGTCCGGGGAAGAGGAATGCGCGCATTGCCATCCTACGAACCGTTGGGGCTCTCAGCTGTCCAGCGGAGCAATGCGGCTCCCCAGGTGTATCCCGCTCCGAAGCTGGAGAGTATGATCCTCTGCCCCTTCTTGAGTTTGCCGCTCTCCCACCACTCGGAGAGGCAGAGGGGTATGGTGGCAGCCGTCGTGTTTCCGTACCGGTCGATGTTGATCATGACTCTTGATTTCTCCAGACCCATCCGGTTGGCGGTGGCATCGATGATGCGCAGGTTCGCCTGGTGTGGGACAAGCCAGTCGATATCCTCGCCGGTAAGGTTGTTCCGTTTCATGATCTCGACGGAAATGTCTGCCATGAAGACCACGGCAACTTTAAAGACGGCCTTCCCGTCCTGGTAAATGTAGTGCATCTTCTGGTCGACCGTCTCATGGGTCGCGGGGTTGAGGCTTCCGCCCGCGCGCATGTAGAGTGCTTCCTCTCCCGAGCCGTCGCAACCGACGATATGATCCAGAAGCCCACCGGTCTCGTCATCGGTCGGCTCCAGGAGCACGGCTGCCCCCGCGTCGCCGAAGAGAATACAGTTATTCCGGTCCGTGTAGTCCGTTATGGAGGTCATCTTGTCCGCCCCGACGACGATGACCTTTTTGTGCGTTCCGTTCTCGACGAACTGGGCCCCCATCACCAGCGCGAAGACAAAGCCCGAGCAGGCCGCCGAGACATCGAACCCCCACGCCTTCTTTGCCCCGATCTTCTTCTGCACGAGGCATGCGGTCGAGGGGAAGAACATGTCGGGGGTGACCGTCGCAACGATAATCATGTCGATCTCATCGGCTGTGATGCCCCGGTTCTTCAGGAGTGCCTCGATGGACCGGGCGGCAAGGTCAGATGTTGCCCCGTCTTCGAGGATCCTCCGCTCCACGATACCCGTTCTGGTCCGAATCCATTCGTCTGTGGTGTCGACCATTTTTTCGAGATCTGCATTGGACAGGATCTTGTCCGGTGTGTAATGGCCGACGGCCGTGATGGTGGCTCTCTGTTTACCCATAGTGTTTCCGCAATGTTTCCTGGATTCGTGTGTGGACGTCTCTTCTGATCATTTCCTCGGCGCGGAGGATCATATTCTTGAAGGCTTTTGGTGTTGAGCCACCGTGGCCGATAATGGATACTCCCTGCACCCCCAGCACGGGAACACCTCCGTGCTCCTGGTAGTCCATATCCCGCATCACCGATCGAAGGCTGTTGCGGGCGAGCAGGCCGATGAGTTTCGCCTTGAGGCTCCGCTGAGCATACAGGGTAAACCTCGCCTTCAGGAAGGAGGGGACGCTTTCTCCGAACTTCAACAGGGCGTTTCCCACGAAGCCATCGCACACGGCGACATCAGCGTTTCCCCTCAGGATATCGCGCCCCTCGATATTCCCGACGAAGTTGAGGCCGCTGTTCCGGAGGAGACCAAACGTTTCCAGGACCACCTCGCCGCCTTTTGACTCCTCCTCCCCGATATTTAACAGCCCCACCCGCGGGCTCTGGATTCCCATGACCTCCCGGAGGTAGACCGAACCCATGACAGCAAACTCGAACAGATGCCGGGCCTTGCAGTCCACGTTCGCTCCCGCGTCCAGAAGGAGGCATGGAGACACCCCCGTGGTCGGGAGGAGCGCCCCGATTGTCGGCCTGCCAACCCCCTTGAGCCGGCCCAGGATGAGCGTGGAAGCGGAGAGAACGGCTCCGGTGTTTCCCGCGCTGACAAACGCGTGAGCACGGCCTTCCCTGTGGGCACGGAGTCCCACGCTGATGGATGACTCTTTCTTTGCCTTCAGCGCCGCCATGGGCGAATCGTGCATCTCGATCACTTCCGGCGCATGCATCACCGTGACGAGGTCCGCCGGAACCGAGTGACGCGCGAGTTCTTCCCGGACCGTTTCCTCCGGGCCGACAAGGGCCACGGAGAAGCGCCCCTCCGACCCGCGCAGGGCCTCCGCCGCCCCTGCGACAACGTGTCCCGGGGCAAAATCACCACCCATGGCGTCGACAGCGATGACCGTCTGTGTATTTGACAAGGCCAAGGAAGTGTTACGTTTGGGATGCTAGTGGGCCCGGCAAGAAAGGAGGGCGCCTACGAAGCCTTTGGTACGACAATGGACCGGCCGTTGTAGTAGCCACAGTTCGGGCAGGCACGGTGGGGGAGCTTCTGTGTATGGCAATTCGGACACTCGGATACAGAAGGCGCTTTCGCCTTGTAGTGCGTTCGGCGCTTTCTCCCCCGGGTCTTGGAGATTCGACGTTTCGGGTTTGGCATAATGGGTACTCCTCAAGAAATCCTACGAGAGATTGTTCCGAAGCATTCGCAACGCTTCCCAGCGACTGTCCTTCAAATACCCGCTACAGGTGCACGATTCATCATTCAGGTTCTTTCCGCACTGAGGGCAGAGCCCCCGGCACCCGGTATGGCAGAGGAGCTTGAACGGAATGGAGAGCAGTGCCGTCTGGCGGACGTCGTCCGTAATGTTGATCACCGGCAGACCCGGAGGAATCACCTGGACCGACGAGGGGTCCAGAAGCTCCGCTTCCGATCCGTCCCAGATGTAGCACATGCGGTATGTCCCCTTCAACGGGAGAATGAACCGTGCCACGCACCGGTCGCAGTTGAAGCTGCCTTCCGTTTCTACGTGCGCACGGAGAAAGATCTGCGTCGCAGTCTTCTCCAGTGATGCATCAACTCTCACGTCTGACTGGAACCTGCCGTCGAGTTCCAGTGCCGCTGGCGTTTCCCGGAACTGATAGCTATGGGTGCCCTGAGATAGCCCGCCAACCTGAATTTTCATGTCGTTCGGAAATTCCGAGGGTCCAAGAACATTCAAGAGGGGCGGAGACGCCCCTCTTTGTCAAAATCATGCAAAGATAGCCAGAAAAGGTGAAAAAGTCAAGCTGGAGTACCGGGGACTGGGTTTCCCCGGAATGGGGAAGGGGTCACTGCCGCCGCGGAAAAGCCCCCCCCGGGGGTGGAGCCGGTCGGGCTTTTCCGCGAACCGATGAGCCAGGCTGCTAGCTCTCCTTCTCAGTTACCACCTGGGGGAGCAGGTTGGTCTGGACGTAGACGACGGTCTCGGCAAGGGCATCCCGAAATTTGTCAAAATCCTCCTTGTAAAGGAAGATCTTGTGCTTCTCATACTCGTCGTCCCCAACGCGTTTGCTCTCGGTAATGGTGATATAGAAGTCCTTCTCCGACTTTGTGGATTTGACGTCGAAAAAGTATGTTCTCTTTCCGGCCCGGACTCGTTTGGTGAAAATCTCGTCTTTGTAGCCGTTGTTGTTATCACTGGGTCCCAATGTCCACACCCTCCTTGCTCCATAGTTGTGAATAGTCTACCTGTACGAGCCGGGGAGCTACTCCGCTCCCGACCTGATGAACCCCGACTGGTCCAACGGACCGACTGGTCCAACGGACCGACTGGTCCAACGGACGTGTTACCCTCCCATGGCTACCTCCTGAGCACTGCTACTTTTCCGTTCGCGATTTGTGTTCCGTCTTCCGAATAGCCGACCACGATGTAGATGCCGGATGAAACGTCATTTCCCGCTTCGTCCTTTCCATCCCAGAAACCGATACGTCCTCCCGGGGTCTGGAGATCCCGGACCAGGGTTCCGTCGATGGAGAGGATACGAATACTGGAGTTTTCCACAAGCCCGTCGACGGAGAGCGGGATGGCGTTCGGCACCAGATAGGGGTTCGGGTAGATCACGAGTTTCTCGAACGACTGTTTCGGGGCAACCGCAGAGGTCGTCAGGCTTGCCAACCCGGATGCGGTGCCGAAGTAGACGGTGCCCGTGAGCGGATCCACCCCAATACTTTTGATGTCGTTGCTGATGAGCTTGCCGGCCGTGCTCTCCACGGTGAGCGCCTCGATGGCCTGCGTGCCGTCCGGCGAGAGGAGGATGGCCCCCTCCGTTGTCCCGACCCATTTCCTGTTGAGCGGATCCACCGCAATGGTGTTGATGGTCAGCCCGTTCAGTGGTCTGTACGAGGCTATCCCTCCCGGGCGGAGCGGGTTGGACGGGTCCAGGATGATTCCGATCCCTTTACTCGTCCCGACCCAGATGTCGTTGTCCCCGTCAACCACGATAGTCCTGATGTCGTCACTGGGGAGCCCGTTCGCCGCGGTCACATGGAAAGCGGCGACGCTGTCAACGGTTCCGCGGTTGCCGAAGGACACGACGCCTTTGAAGGCACCATCGCGGACCACCGACCAGAGGTTGTCGAAGGCATCGACGGCCAGGCACCTGTCGACGTCGACCTGGACGTCGGTCAGCGTGCTCACTGTGACGCCATTGACAATCGCCGGAAGTGTCAACCAGCTCCCGTCGGACCGTCGAGCCGTGAGCACTCTCCGGTCAGCTGACAGGGCCGTTGTTGTCCAGGTGTTCCCGCTTGCGTCGCAAACGACGTTGCTGGGGACAACAAAAGTGAGATCACCCGGTATTCCTACCATTCCGACGTTCGTCCCGTAGACGTCTGTCGAGTCAAAATCCAGCGTCTGGTAGGGGATTTCGACGACACCCCTGCCGTGCGAGCTTGCCCAGACGGCACCGTCACAGGTTGCGGAAACTCTATAGATATCGTCCGTTGGCAGTGTGCTGTTGGCCATCACAAAGGAGGTCCACTCGTTCCCATCGTACCTGAAGAGCCCGCTTCCGTTCGTGGAGCCGGAACCGCACCAGATTGCCCCGTCCGGATCGACCGTGACGCTCACAAACCGGTTACCGTTCGGGCCGTTTGGCAGGTGGGGGGTCCAGGATGTCTCAAAGGCGAGAATCCCTCCGCCCGTGGATCCGACCAGGGGCTCTCCGCCGGCGCTGGAGGCTAGGGAGGTGGCTGCGTAGGGGAGCGTGCCACCATAGAGCGTTGCGTTCCCTCCGGCGTCCACCGTGAAGACCTCCCCGGACGCCGTGCAGACGAGGAGAGAACCGTTCCCCTCGGCGAGATCAATGATGTTCTTGCCCGCGAGTGATTGCACGGCGACCCAGCCGGTCTCATCCCTCTCGTAGAGGCCGGTCGTTGTCCCCGTAAACAGCCGAACACCGATTGGCTGGAGTGGCCCCGGGACGGAGCCGGGTGGACCGGCTTCTTCCAGCGTCCATGATTCCGGGGGAAGGAGGTTCGGGTTGCTCAGGCTGGCGTGCGCTATCCGGTTGACCGCCTGGCCGTCCGAAATGGTTGCCCAGATCCTGCCGCTCTGGATGGCGGCGTCGAGCACGGCGGTCCGGGTATCTGAGGGTATGTCACCAAACCGTGTATAGGTGTCCCCGAATTCAAACCGGTCTATGCGGAAAACGCTCAAGCCGAACGCCGTGCAGATGAGCATCGAATCCCCGGACATGGGGAGGCTGTTGATTCTCTTGTTTGTCTGGTTTGCGTTTGCGATATCCAAGACCAATCGGATGGTTCCGTTTGCGGGAGAGAGTCTGTGCAGAACACCGTTGGTGCTGCCGGTCCAGACAGCTCGATCGGCGTCGATCCCTATCGCGGTGAGGTCGATGGTTCGCAATCCTTCAGCGTTGGTATACATCTGGAAAACGTTGCCGACCGGATCCCAGCTGTACATCCCGCCCGAGCTTGCCGCCCAGTAGAGCGAGCTGTCGCGAGTGACCCCGGTGACGTTTTTCATCGATGTGAAGTTCCGCCATGTCCCGGTAGCTGATGATGCCGTCCCGGCGTTCACGCAGGAGAGGAGGAGCAACATCCGGAGCCGCATCCCAACCGCCATCGTTGTTTCCTGCTTCACGTGTTTCCCGTCATCTCATCGTTTTGGGCGGTCCGCTCCTCCGGGGAGTTCTTCGGCCAGCCGGGCGAGTTCGATTGCTGTGAGCGCGGCGTCCCACCCCTTGTTACCGCCCTTCGCGCCCGCTCTTTCGAGCGCCTGCTCGAGTGAATCCGTCGTCAACACACCGAACGAGACCGGCGTACCTGTCTGGAGCGCGACTTCGCCTACTCCTTTCGCGACCTCTGCAGCAATGTAGTCAAAGTGGGGGGTCTCTCCGCGCACGACACAGCCAAGGCAGACGATGGCGTCATAGTGGCCTGATCGCGCAAGGCGGAGGGTGATCTGGGGGATTTCGAAGGAACCCGGACAGTGAACAATCGTGATGTTCTCCTCGGCGGCCCCGTGGCGCTTCAGGCAATCCAGCGCACCATCGAGCAACCGGTGAACAACGAGACTGTTGAATCTGCTGGCGACGATGCCGAACTTTCGGCCTTCCGCCGAAAGTTTCCCTTCAATCGTTTTTGTCATGACCGACCTGTTGCGTTGTAATCGTGGTTGGCACAGTCCGTTGAGCAACGGCAGTGGAGCTTTCCGGTGGTCCCCTAGCGGAGCCGACGCCTCATCATTTCAACATGGTCTCCGGGGATGGCGTACCTCCCCAGCACATCAATTCCGTTCTTCCTTCCGCCATGAAAATCGGATCCTCCGCTTGTCAAGAGGAAATACTCACTGGCGATACCGCGATAGTAGAGGGTACGGTCCGGTGAATGAGAGGGGTGCACCACCTCGATCCCGTCAATCCCTTCGTTGAGGAGTTCGAACAACAGATCATCGCCGACGCACCCTCCCGGGTGAGCGATAAACGAGAGGCCGCCGGCATATCCCACGAGTTCGATCGCCTCGCGGGGGGATATCTGGAATTTTTTTTCGTAGGCCGGCTTTCCCGCCCCGATGTACTTCAGAAACGCCTCGTAGTAGGATTCGGTGAGCCCCCTCTCCACAAGAGCGTTGGCGATATGAGGTCTTCCCACCGAGCCGTCTCCCGCCTGGTCGAGCACAGCATCAAACTCCAGGGGGAGGTCCAGGTCATTCAACTTCTCGACAATCCGTCGGGCGCGCTTTACCCTCTCCGCCCTGAAGTGGGAGAGATAATCCAGCAGACGGGGATTCTTGTGGTCGAAAAAATATCCGAGAATGTGGATGTCCTGGTCTCGCACCGTTGCGCTGAGTTCCACTCCCGAAACGACTTCGACCCCGAGTTCACGTCCGACCAGTATTGCCTCGTCAAGAGATCCGGTATGGTCGTGATCGGTGATGCTAATGACCGACAAGCCGGCCTCCCGTGCGCGCAGTACGATATCCCGCGCAGAGAGCGCCCCATCGGAATAGGTTGTGTGGATGTGGAGATCGGCCTTACCCTCCATACCACACGCGCAGAGGTGAAAGAACAGAAGTGTTAGAGATATCTGCTCTTGAACTTCTCATAGTCGTTGATGATGAGCTTTCCTCGTTCAAGTTCAATGTACCCTTCGCGAATAAAGGCGTGAATCATGCGCGATATCGTCTCGCGTGATGTGCCGGCCATGTTCGCGAGATCCTGCTGGAGGGGGAGCTCATCGATCTCAACCCTGCCCTTCCGTATACGGCCGATATCGTCCGCAAGCTGGAGGACGACATTGGCCACACGCCCTGCTGCATCCTTCAGGGAAAGGCTCTTGATCTGAGCGTCGGCTTTGCGCAGTCTCAGGGTCAGTTCCTTGAGAAGAGCGATGGCCACCGACGGGAAGTCATGAAGCAGTTTCAGGAAGTCACGTCGATGAATCATGAACAGCTCGGACTTCGAGATTGCGACGACACTGGCTGACCTGGCTAGGCCATCGAGAATAGCCATCTCTCCAAAAAAATCGCTCTCCCCCAGAATGGAGAGTATGACTTCTCTGCCGTCATCATCCATGCGAACGATTTTGACCTTCCCCGAAATGATAACAAACAGTGCCGCGCCCGCCTCCTCTTCCAGCAGGATGATGCTCCCCTTTTTGTACTTCTTCCGCACCCCGACCTTTGCGATTGTCTCGAGGTCCATCTGTTCAAGATCGGAGACTATTGGGACGTTCCTGAGAAACTCGAGTTCGTCCTTTGCTGTGGGGTTCAGGGCAACCTCTCTCGGTTGTACGGGGGATTGAGGTGGTGCAGCTGCTTATGGCTTGGGAATATGTTATGAAAATATAGCCCCTTGGGGAATTAAAGTCAAGGAACACGCGCCCGGCGGGCCACCCGGCTCCGCAGGGCGCTATTCGGACAGGAGAAAATAGATAAACAGCCCGAGCCCGATCTGGGTTATGACGATCGCGGCGATGGCCTGCGTGTCAAGACGGTCCCGTCTGGAGAGGTATGCGGGATTCTGCGTCCGGAGGAAGTTCTCGTGTGCCTTATCGGCGCGGATTTTCAAGTAGGCTGTGATCGCCCCGAAGAAGAGGGTCGAGTATCCCGAAAGGTGGAGCCGTAACGCGTTGCGGCCGGCCGGCATCTCCTGCATGACAATGGACCCGATGACGGGTTCCGTCCCTGCTGTTCTCACAAGGGGCAGAACGAGCGAGCCCCGCCGGAATTCCGCGGGTCCAGTCACCGCTCTTTCGTATCCGCTCTTCGTGAGGGAGAGAGAGGAGTGGGGTGGGAGGAGCGAAGAGCTGAAGATCATCGGTGTCGCGCCGGCAAGCGAATCGCCGATGTAGATGTCGGCCCCGGAGGGCAGGCTGTTGAGATAGTACCACTCCCGGAGCGTGTAGGAGAGGTTTCTTGATTCCCCCGGGAGGAGAGAGACGGTGTCGGTCACATTACCCGTCAGCCAGCTCGTTAACTCCGGGTGGACGATCCGGACCTCGTGGGTACCGGGAGACAGCGTATCGATCCTCAGGGGCGTGTAGCCGGCAAACGCGCTGTCGATGAAGACACGAGCGCTGTCGATGTTCGTCCTCACCGTGACCGAAGCCTTTGCGCCCGGTCTGGTTCCCGTTTCCTCCTGCGCCGAAGCGGAGCAGAGGAGAAGGACGACTGCCATTGCCGTGATGGAGAGGTGGTGTCTCATTCTCCGCTCCCGCTGAACGCCAGAACTGTCCGATCGTCGGTGGCGACAAACAGCCGCCGGTACGCAACTGCCGGTGCAGTCTTGACACGCCCGCTCAGTTCTGTCTTCCACACGTACTCGCCATCGCTGATCCTCAGCCCACACAGCTCCTTCTTGAGCGTGCCGACGTAGAGGTACTCTCCGGCCGCCACTGGACCGGAATTCATCGGGCTCCCGACGTCGGTGTTCCATGCGAGGCTTCCGTCGGACATGTGTAGGGCCAGGACGGAACCACCGAGAGTGCAGAACACGGCGTACCCCCGGACAATGAGCGCGTTCGAGAATGCCGGGGCGCCCGCGTCAAACGTCCATTTGATCTCGCCCGACTCGAGATCGAGTGCGTGGAGCGTCCCTTCCAGGTTGCCTATATAGACCGTCCCGTCATCTATTGAAGGGGGAGCAGCCACGGCGGCATCCGTTTCTGTTCTCCATCGTTGTTGTCCGGTCTGGAGATCCAGCGCATAGACGGCCCCGTCGTCCGCGCCAAAGACAACCAGCCCGTCGTCGGCTGCGGGTGAGGACCGAATCCCCTTCATGGTCCGGTTTCCGGCAAGGTCAAACTGCCAGACGAGGTCGCCCTCCCGGGGTTCGATGCAAAGGAGAGATCCCCAGCTGTTTGCTACGTAGATCTTCCCCTCGTAGAGGAGCGGGGTGGTCTCGATGTCCCCGTACATCTTCCGCCACCGCACCTTCCCGTCGAGCAGATCGTAAGCAATGAGCGTTTCCTTGCTGTAGGAGAGGGCCACGTAGGCGACACTCATCGAAACGAGGGGTGATGCATTGATGGCGTCTCCCAGACTGACGGAGCCGATCTCTTTCCCTGTCGGACAATGGATCGCGTGGAGCTCCCCGTCCAGATTGCCGATGAGAAGAATGCTGTCGACAATCAGGGGTGAGCCGTGTCCGATCCCTCCGCCGATGTCCTGGCTCCAGTCGAGCGTGAGGGGCGGGGCAATGGTGACATCTGACGCGTTTGTTCGCATTGCGGACCCGGCAAACATCGGCCAGTCATCCGGTTGTGGCCGAAGGGGCCTGTCGAGCTGCAGGCCTCCGCATCCCGCGATCAGGAGGGAGAAGAGGAGGAGCGCCGATTGAACGCGAGGAAGCATTAGAAGTCCCATCCAAAGAAGAATTGATGGAAGAATCCGCTCTGGAGCCGGGTGAAGTTGTTCTCGATTCGTTTTCCCATATCGTAGCGGAGGACGAGGACGCCCCCCAGATTCATCCGGAGTCCTCCTCCGACGCTTCCGAGCGTCTGCCGGTACACGTTGTCCCACGCCCCGCCGGCATCAAAGAAGAGGGCTCCGCGGATCGACCAGAAGCTCAGCCCGCCGAAGGGGAAGAAGAGGGAGAAGCGGTCGATAAACGGGAAGCGTAGCTCATGGCTGGTCAGCCAGAGCTTTTCCCCCCGAACCGACCAGAGGGAATACCCGCGCAGATCCCAGCTCCCTCCCATGACGAACC
>JBATTW010000137.1:0-3362 GCA_049670805.1 Bacteroidota bacterium | reverse complement strand
TCAAGACACCTGCGGCATCCTCGGGGGTGGGGGTCAAACCGATCGGGTCCTGGGACAAGCTCGATGTGCTGCCCAGTATCAGAACAAGGGATACTGCCATTGCCCGGAAGTGTATGATTTGCCGCATGACGACTCCTGAGTGTAGAAGTGATTCGTGTGATAGGGCGATTAGGTGACGACCTGTCAGTTTTCAATACGTGCAGTATGCCTCTTCTTCAAGAGCCATCCTATGGGTATGGCCAGCAACCAAGCTAGTGTCCACCATCCGTGCCCCAGCCAGACAAACGGTATCGTCAGCAGGGCGGTGATCGGTTCGGGAAGAATGGCAATGTGCAGTTCTCCAATTTCCTCATCCGTGATGGTGTCTGTGAGAAGACGCCGATCCTTGGATGCGTACCTCCAGCCCGCTACTGCAACAAATCCGGCAAGCGCAAGACCGACACTCTGGAGAAAGAGAACGGAGCGGTCACCCTCGAAACGGATATCCAGCCCGACAAAGTAGAGGTACATCAGTAGGAAGACGAGCTGAAGGAGACTGATCGAGGCGTGGACCCCATTGGTCCTGCTGAGATTACCGAACAGTTTGTTGTTCTGCATCCAGTAGACAAGGACAAGGACCAGGCCGACGAGGAGAACCAGAAAGTTGTCTGCGTATGTCACCAGAACGTCTATGACCATGGAACCGCCAGCCCACTCATCAACTTCCGGCCGTGGCAAGATCATGAAGAGCCGCCAGATAATAATAGCATAGACAACGTCCATGATGGTCTGGAGACGAATGAGCTGCCGCATTTCCCGCTCTATGACAGCCTGCGTCACCTTCTTCTTTTTTCTTCCCTCTTTGGCCATGGATATCTCCTTTAGCAGGGGTTGAATGATAATAAGCGGTGCGGGAGCTACATCCCGACAGGAACCTGGTATTGCACGTTGACGCGCAATGCATGTGAAGCAACTGGCGCGTTCCAGGACTTGTAGATCAGGCTGGTAGAATACTCGACATACGCGTTCCATGTGCTGGTATCACCGATAAAGGCTCTTCCGACGCGCACTCCGAACGGTACAAACAAGCTCTGGTCATACCAGTTGTAGTTGATGACGAAATCACCGTTGCCGATGTAGTAGCCGTCTCCCAGCTGGTAGACGAAAATGAGATTGATTCCCAGAGGCGTGGCAAGCGTTGCCTCGGACCCTCCCATTTGTTGCCTCCAGGTTTGCTGAAGCAAGAGCGCGAGGAAGAGCTTGTCGTTCAGAGCCCTCTCGGTGATGGCACCTGCCAACCCATATCCCCAGTTTGTGTTCCCGAATCCAGAGCTGCCGGCCGGAAAGTTGATCTGAGGGCCGAGACCCCATCGTCCGGTGCTCCACTGGTCAAGAATGCCGAGCACAAACAGGTCAGACGACCCGAACCCATAGTCGCCAGTCTTGTTCTGAACCGCCCGGAGCGTCAGCCTGGGAAGCCAAGTGAGGGGGTTGCTCTCCGACTTGGAGATTGGTGTTACGAGCCGAAACTGCAAGAAGCCCTTGTTTCCTTCGGGTCTGGTCACGCCGGGGGCGATTTCATCCGTCCTATAGTCAAAGAAACCCTCGTACGCGAACTGGAAACTCCACTGGCTGGCGGTTGCGTCGACAGCCATCGATTCCCGGCTCTGTTCCTGTGACCATAACGGGTTGATGAGCATGGTCAGAGAAACTGCAAGCGCAAAAACCTGCCTGCGACTGGTCATTTCATTCCCTCTATTCCATTTTGTTGGAAGATTCAATCCACCAGACTGCGTTTGACGCACGCGTTACAATTAAAATGGTATCGATTCAACACCTTAAAATCAAGGCGAATACCATTCCAACATTCTGGGAATTGTGAAGGCAAAGTCGTATTCTCATTGTGTATGCAACGGTCGTCTGGGCAAAGAGGGCCGCCAGCGAACTGATTCTGCAACTCTATCACCTTTGCCGACGTATTGACCACTGAGGGAGCACGACTGTTCGGACACATAAGGAGAGAAGCCATGAACCTCGAGAATCATGTAAAGACACTTGCCATTCTGCATATCGCCCATAGCGCACTGGTGGCGCTGCTAGGGTTTTTCCTCTTTTTCTTCTTCATTTTCATAGGCGCAGTGGCTGAGGATGAAGAAGCTCTTCTCGTTTTGAGCATCCTGGCCGCCGTCCTCATTGTCCTCGCAATTCTCTTTGCCGTGCCCGGCATAATAGCCGGTATAGGTCTTCTCATGAAAAAGAAATGGGGACGTATTCTCACGCTGATTGTTGGATTCCTGAAGTTCATAGACTTCCCTCTCGGGACCGCACTGGCTGTCTACACGATTGTCATCCTATTCCGCGAAGATGCGGTCGCATATTTTGAAGAGTCTGAGACAAGGTGAGGTGCGAGGAGAGGGTGATCGAGCAGGTGTGCAAAAGGTGTGGGTAAGTCGGCACTTCTTGTCGTGCGCGGCGGCTTCTACTTCTGCTCTGCTTCTTTTTTCTTTTTTTTATTCGATTCTTCTTCTGTTCTTCTCTACTTCTGTTCTGGGCCGACAGAATCTGATGGTGTCCGGACTCTCTCCGGAGTTGTCCGGACATGCTCGATGCATTCCGCAAGAGAATCTGGTGAGTGCTCTAATCTGGCTGGTACCCAGTCCATCAACTCAATGGCGGGGACCCGCTGCTCTGGATCACTCCGCTTGCACTTCCTGGTGTATTCGTCCGCCATTGATGCAAAATCGCGGCTGGAAAGGATCCCGTAGTCGGTCCATTTCACCTCGTCAAAAAGTCCCACGTCAACGCATTTGCCGATCACGGATTTCACCTTCTCGACCGCTGTGAAGGCCCTGTTTCCGAGGATCTCAGCGGGGTAAACGGGGATATCCGCAATAGGTTTTGGGGTGCCATTCTCGATACGAACACGCCTGCACCGATCTTTCAGAGCCTCAAAATTGCGATCGGCTTTCGGCGAAAGGCCCTGAATCTTGAGATGAAGCGTGTTGGAGAGCCTACCCATCTCCTCGAGGAGGATCCAGTAGATCCCCAAACCCTCGACCCCATGATCTTTCGCCAAGAACGACAACCGGGGATCAAGACTGGCCATACAGTCGTGCTTGAACCATTTCATGTCGTCTCTCCTCTGAGGTTGACGTAACCACCGGTCACGTTGCACTTCAGGATACGACCGATCCGGGCTATGTCCTAACAGGCGTTTGCGCCGGGTGTGTCCAATCCACTATACAGGCAAGGGAATGACGAGGTGTGTTTGATTTGGCTCTTGATCCTTCCGTATCGATTGACTAATATTAATGTCGCCTCGGTTTATTGCATTCTTCGAACCATCGCTCTTCGCATTTGTTCATTACCAGAGACCTCTGGAA
>JBATTW010000136.1:0-2669 GCA_049670805.1 Bacteroidota bacterium | reverse complement strand
GTCTGGCAGGCAAACCTGGATACAACTCGAAAATTTACATAATCTAACATAAAGCCGCTCTAAAGTCAAGAAAACTGGGAGGTTTAAGCCCAAAATCCTTGGCTCCGCACAGGTTATGCCGGAGGTCTATTTGCCTGCGGGCGCACTGGCAGGAAATTCCCCCCCACGGGCAATAGCCCACGCCGCAATGGTCATCCCGTCCCAGATCGTCCCATCGGATACCTTTTCGTCGATTTCACCGGGCCAGAGTCTCATCAGTTCAAACTCTTCCGTCTCATCCGGTGTCCCTCCTGTTTCTCGGAGACGACGCGCCACGTACACTCTGCATATCTCATCTGTGACGCCGTTGTAGGGATTGTACTCCCCGACCCGTAGTAGCTCACCGGCGGCAAATCCCGTCTCTTCAGTCAGCTCCTGTCGGGCGGTTGCATCATATGAGGAACCATCCTTTCGGCTCCCGCAGGGGAATTCCATCGACTCTCTGGCCAGCAGGTACCGGAACTGCTTCACCAAGAGGATTCTGCCGTCATCAGCGACCGGAATCACCATTGAAGACCCGTTTGTGTGGACATAGTGATACTCTCCCGGCTTGCCCGACGGAAGTTCACACAAATCTCTTCTGTAGCTCCACCACGGGTTGTCGAAAAGAGTCTGCTCTGAGAGTTTCTTCCACGGTCGCAATGACATGACTGCCTCAGATAAAATGAAGGGAGGGCAAAGCCCTCCCGGAGTAATCAGAGATGTGCCCCAAAGTCCTCAGACGGTATTCTCGATCAACTCTCTCTCTGAGAAGAAGAACGCGATTTCCAATCGCCCGTTCTCCGAAGAGTCAGAACCATGTACAATATTCTCCCCCTTGCTGGACGCGAGATCCCTGCGCACCGTCCCGGGTTCGGCTTCTTGCGGATCGGTTGCCCCGATGAACGTTCGGAAGTCTGCGACGGCGTTCTCCTTTTCCAGGGCTATCAGCACGCAGGCGCCCGAGCTCATAAACGAGACGAGGTCTTCATAGAAGGGCCGCCCCCGATGAACAGCGTAGAATCCTCCTGCAGTCTCCCTGGTAAGATGCACCATCTTCATCCCCAGAAGAGTGAAGCCCGCCTTCTCGATCCGGCCAACTACCTCTCCCATCAGGTTTTTCTTAACACAATCCGGTTTCAGTATAGCCAGCGTACGTTCGACCACCTCTCCTCCCGCGATAGATTATCCCGCTTGTCTTTGTTCTCTATTTGCGTCGTCTTCGACCGACGCCCTTCGTCGTCCGGGCGGCCCGGGTCATTCTCTTCGTTGCCGCCTCCCGTTTCTTCGCAGTTGTACGTGTTTTCTTGGACGCCGTCCGCGTCCTCCTGGATGGCGCTTTCTTCTTTGCAGCCGCCGGTCGACGGGCACCCCTTATCCCCCGACGAGCAAGGATCCGGTCCATTGTCTCGCCAATCACCGCAGGGCTTTCGACAACCGTAATACCCGCCGCCTTCATGGCCGCCATTTTTTCCTGCGCGGTCCCTTTTCCTCCTGTGATAATCGCACCCGCGTGCCCCATACGCCTGCCAGGAGGTGCGGTGCGCCCGGCTATGAATCCGACGACAGGTTTCGTGACATGTTCCTTGATGTACGCTGCAGCCTCCTCCTCGTCAGTACCACCAATTTCCCCGATCATGACGATCGCATCTGTACCCCTATCTTTGTTGAATAGGGATATTGCATCTATGAAACGTGTCCCGATTATCGGGTCACCCCCGATTCCGATGCAGGTTGACTGTCCGAGTCCACGCTCTGTGAGCTGCCACACCGCCTCGTAGGTGAGAGTCCCGCTGCGGGAAACGACTCCGACCCGCCCCTTCCTGTGGATAAACCCGGGCATGATTCCGATCTTGCATTCACCCGGCGTGATGATCCCCGGACAGTTCGGCCCGATGAGACGGATTCCACGCGACGTCACGAACTCATACGCTTTTGCCATATCGCTCGTCGGGATACCCTCGGTTATGCATACCACGAGCGAGACTCCTGCAGCGGCTGCCTCAACGATGGCATCGGCAGCAAAAGCCGCCGGGACGAAGATGACTGACGCGTTCGCGCCCTCCTCGTTCACAGCCTCGGCCACGGTATTGAACACGGGAACCGGTCTGGAGAATCTGTCCTTGTCGTTCCCCTCGTACGCCCTACCCCCCTTTCCCGGCGTCACCCCGGCAACCACAGCGGTGCCGTACTCGATCATTTGCATGGCATGAAATGTCCCTTCGCCGCCGGTAATGCCCTGGACTACCACGCGTGTCTTTTTGTTTGCGAGTATGCTCATGGATTCTGGGTAGTTGTTAATCGATCAGGATTATTCGAGGAAATCTGCAACCTTGAGCATCGTTGATTCATCAAAGTGCTTCCCCAGGAGTTGGACTCCGACGGGAAGACCGTTGCTGTCCGCTCCGCAGGGAACACTGACCGCTGGAATCCCCGCGAGGTTTGCAGACACGGTGTATACGTCGGAGAGGTACATTTCGAGCGGATCGTCCACCTTCTCACCCAGTTTGAACGCCGTCGTCGGGGCCGTGGGCATCAGAATACAATCCACGGAACGGAACGCAGTGAAGAAGTCCTCCTGAATCAACCGGCGAACTTTTTGCGCCTTCCGGTAGTACGCATCGTAGTACCCGGCGGAGAGAACGTACGTT
>JBATTW010000135.1:0-17687 GCA_049670805.1 Bacteroidota bacterium | reverse complement strand
CCACATGTCGGTCCTCGTTACAGCATTGAACAACCACCAAAACCAGGAAGCCAAAGCAGCCTAAACAACATCCGGTTGACACCTCAGAAATCGCTGAGAAAAATCAACTAAGAATGCAACAATCCCCTAGCCAACTGGCAAAGGTGTGCCGTAGAGAGTGGAAGTGTACCCTTTCATCAAGGCCAGCCTTGCGAACATAACGCTTGAACAAGTGGGTAGCCCAATCCCCACGTATCGGCACATCGTTCAAGGTGAATACATTCTCCGAAATACTCTTGCCCCTACGGGAATTCAAAAGATACAGGGCCGTGTCATTTAGGGGAATAGTGCGCCTCTTTCCCTGCTTCGTCTGGAATGAGGGGCCCGTTTCAATGTGCAGTAGCTTGCGAGAGAAGTCCACACTTTGCCACCTGAGGGCTAATATCTCACCCCGGCGCATACCCGTAAGTACCCCAAACAGAACGATTTCCCGCAACCACCTCTCACGAACACAGGCCAATAGGCTCTCGAAACCCTGAGGGGTTATGAAGGGGGGCGCACTGTCAGGGACAGAAGCGAGAGAAATGTCAGCAAATGGGTTTGCCTCGATGAGCTTCCAGCGCTTTGCCGTATTGAACGCTGCCCTGATCGAACGGAGTTCAATGTTGACAGTTACGGGCCGCCCACGCCTGAGCCGTTCTGTCTTGTACTTATCGAAATGCTCAGCAGTAACCTCAACAAGCAGCTTGTTCCCCACGAGGCGGTGAAACCGGGAAAGGGCAAGGCGGTAGATGCTTGTTGTCCTGGCTGAGTAGGTTGCCTCAGCGAAGGAATAAAACTTCACGAGAAACTCTCCCAGGGACACGGGCTTTGGTGTCTTGCTGAGAAGCTCCTGGAAACGCGAAAGGGCTCTCAGTGCCTCCGGTTTGGTTGTGGCTCCCGTACCCTTCCAACGCCTTTTGCCGTGGACATAGTACAGGATATGGTAGCGGTTTCCCCGCTTGTACAGCGAGAAACGAGTAGGGCTGGCCATCATAACGCACCTCCTGTTTTGCGCCAGAAATCAACGCTCTACTGTTGCAAAACTGTTGATGTTACGTTGCAGCCAGCCAAAAAAAGAAAAAGGCAAGGGCCATAAACCCTTGCCATGCTTAGTGTGGGCGCTGCGGGATTCGAACCTGCGACCTTACGCGTGTGAGGCGTACGCTCTAGACCAGCTGAGCTAAGCGCCCTTGCCACCACCTAATATACGAAACCGCGCGAGTCGAATCAACATCTCACTTCGGGCGCTTCAGGATGAAGTAGAGATCCCTTGTGCTGCGGCAAATATACCGCAAAAAAAAGGATGATGCAACGGGAGAACGTAGATCAAGCATCGCTATTGCTGGAACCGCTCCAGCACTTTCCGTGCTGCGTCTTTGTGCACCATGAAACCGAGCATCTTTAGCTTCGCGAAATCTTCGTGGTGAAAGTAGTAGCCCGGATGGCTGTTGTTGCGGGAACTGCTCCCGGAGTCTTTTACGAGGTACCAGTCCTTCCCGTCCTTCTCCAGATACCCGACGAGGTGGATTCCGTGGTCGTCCTCTGTCGTCCCGTTGGAAAAACGGTGTTGACGGGAACTCTCGTCGATGTAATCAGACGGTATGTCGAACGTCGGGATAACCCCTATGCCGGCATGGCCCTCATATCCCGGCTCTGAGGTATCTCCCCCGATACTGAGTGTGAATCCATCCCGAATGGCGTTCCTGATAATCGACATGAAGACATCCAGGGGGACATTGTGGTAGCTGTCATCTTCCCACCAGTTGTCCGGGACCCCAAATTCCACCTTCCGGTAGTACGGTTTTTCCATCAACGAGAGGAAATCCACGTAGTCATCCATATTCAGGCGAACCTCTTCCTTCAGGTACTGCTGCGGTGTCAACTCGCGCCCGCCCACTCGAACCCGCCGCGGGGGCTCCCCGAGGTAATGGTTCAAAACCGCCCGTATTGTTGCCAGCACCTCCTCTTCGTTCCACGCGTCAGCAGTCCGCACCCAGTCGAGATAGTTCTCCATTTCGACAAAGAGGGAATCGTGATCGTGAAACCTCTGCCCGTCCTGCAGTCCGGTGTAGGCCTCCAGCGGGACAATACCATACTCCTTCCAGATTCGGGTAACCGCGTTCGCCTCTGAACCCTGACCAAAATAGGATTCTCCTCTTGTGCGGACAAAACCACGCGCTTTTTCGACATACTCCCAGTAGACGGTGTACGGCTCGGAGAGCTTCAGCTTGCGATCGGTCAGACGGTGAATCTCCGTTTCAAGAAATGACGTCGTTGAGTAACACCAGCACATGCCCGTGATCCCCTGAGAAATGGGCGGGTTATGCCACTGCTGTCTGAACTCCTCGGGGGAAGATGGTGCACTGACAGTCGCGAAATCCATCCGCAAAGCGGTCTTGGGCTCTTCCTCACCCTTCCGGAACCTTTCCGATCCTGCCCGCAACGTATCCAGAAACTCATTGCGAGACGCCTCGATGACCGCTCGATCACGACGCTCCTGCCCGAAGAGGGCTGTGGTGCAAAGCAGTACGGTCAGGGCAAGGACTACCTTCCGATGGGTATTCATCTATGCATTCCTTCCTCTCATCAATCCGGAGAATAGAGCCCCACAAGGGACGGGTAACAGAAAGGTACGCAATTGACACAACGAGAATCAACCCGGCGGTTGACTTCCCGGACACTTACCGCTATACTACTGCTGACAGCCATCCGCTGGATTCGGTCCCGCTCCGCATGTTGAACACCATACCAATTCCACATAGCACCGCCTGCGCCTTCCTCACCCTCATTCTTGCTCAGTGCAACGCCTTGGCCCAGCAAGCGGACGATTCCCGCCCAGAGAAGGAGAACGGCCGCCAGGACACCGTCTATGCCGTCGGTGAAGTTGTCGTCACTGCCGCCAGGAGAGCAAGCTCGGCCTTCGAGGTTCCCCTGGCAATCAGTGTCCTGGAGAGGAGAGAGATGTCGTACCTGAGAGGGATAGGGATCGATGAAGCACTGCGAGGGATTCCGGGGGTGCTGGCACAGTCCCGAGCCGGAGGCCAAGACGTAAAGCTCACAATACGGGGATTTGGTGCCCGTGCAGCCGGAGAAGGTTCCAATTCGGGTACATCCCGCGGGGTTCGAGTAGTTCTCGACGGTCTGCCGGAAACCGAACCGGACGGAAGAACATCATTCGATCTGATTGATCTTTCAGCTGCCGGGCGGGTCGAGATCATCCGGTCAAATGCGAGTGCGATCTGGGGGAACGCCGCCGGAGGAGTGGTTAATATCATGTCCAACACCTTCTTCCAGAATCCCTACGCGAGCCTCCAGACCATTGCCGGATCGTACGGGTACAGAAAGATCCTTCTGCAGGCCGGAGCACTGGTCGGTGCGGGGAAGTGGTTTCTTTCCCTCGGTCATCTTTCGTTCGACGGCTGGCGGAAGCACTCCAGGAGCGCCCGAACGTTGTTGAACACGGGTCTGGAATCCAACCTCGGCGAACACACACGGCTGGGGGTCTACGTCACGGCCGCGGGGAACTCATTCCGGATACCTGGGCCTCTAACACCCTCCCAGTTCAGCCAGGACCCGAGACAGGCACAGAACGATACGCTGGCATACAATCCAACATTCGTGCAACGGGATGAGCGGCGCTTCAACCGTCTGGGAAGACTGGGAGTAACGTTCTCACACGACTTCGATCCATCCAACAATCTCTCCGCAACCGCCTTCATCACGCCGAAGTTTCTCCAGCGGTCCGAGCGAAACACCTTTCGGGATTTCACCAGGTATCACGTCGGAGGGAGCACTCTCTACAAGAACGCCGTCCGTTTCTCACCCGACATCAAAAACATGCTGCAGCTCGGTGTGGATGTCGGGTTCCAGGACGGGGCTATCCTCTTCTACAATCTGATGGACGGACAGAGAGGATCCTTGAAGACAAACAAGCGCGAGGGCGCGTTGAGCTTTGGAGCGTTTGTCGTCGATGAGGTAATGATCTCGAACGCTCTCAGTCTCGTTCTCGGCGCACGGTATGACAACGTCACGTATACGCACGAGTCCTTCTACGAGGAGGATCCTTCGGTACCGCTTCTGCAGGACAGGAGGTCCTTCTCGCGCGTGACGCCGAAGATCGGCGTGACATACAGATTCTCGGGTTCGCACAGCATCTATGCAAATCTGGGTGGCGGACTGGAAGTCCCGGCCGGGAACGAAACAAATCCACCGAGCACGCTGGGAGCTGACACCATCTTCGCCATCAACCCCTTGCTGGATGCCAGCAACTCGAACACCCTGGAGCTCGGCACGAAACAGATCTTGTCCTTCCCGGGAAATGCTGTTGTGCAATCGTGGATGTACGACCTGGCTCTCTACTGGATACAGGTGAACAACGACTTCATCCCGTACCGGGGCGGGCGGTTCTACTTCACTGCAGCCGACACACGAAGGATGGGGTTCGAGGCGGGTACATCGGTCCAGTTCACTCCCGGCATCAGTATTCTGGCGGCACTCACCATGTCACACAACATCTACAAGGACTACGTCATAGACTCTGTCCACTACGGAAGGCCAGGAAGAACCGCCGACCTGAGCGGAAACAAAGCCGCGGGAATACCCGACCTCTTCTACCACGTCCAGCTCCGGTATACTCCCGGTCTTTTTGGCGGCTTCTTTGCCGAGATTGCACTTCAGGGTGTGGGGAGATACTTCACCGACGACTACAACAAGTTCACCGTCCCTGACTTTGCCATCTGGAACGGCCTGATCGGATTCGACGCTATTCATCTTCACCGGGAGAAACTCGTGGCGAGAGTCTCCGTCGGAGTGAGCAACATCGGGGACAACATATACGCGGCGTCAGGTTGGGTCAACCCGGATCTGAGCGCCCTTGGAGAGCCGATCTATCTGGAGCCGGGCTTGCCGAGAACGGTCACAGGGTCCGTCTCTCTGCAGTGGAACTTCTGAAGGGCCACACTCATAAAGAAGGGGTGGCGGGGGAAAGGTCAACAGCAGCCTAGGAACTCTCTCCCTCCGACGTCTCAAAGTAGCGGCGAATCTTCTCCGCCACTTTCTCTCCAACAATTTCGGTTAGCTGCTCGGGGGTAGCGAATTTCACCCCCTGCACCGAACCAAACGCCTCCAGCAGCTCCTGAGCACGCTTCTTCCCCACCCCTTCTATCAGATCCAGCTCGGTTTGCAACGTTCGCTTCGTCCGGAGAGAGCGGTGATAGGTCACGGCAAACCGGTGTGCTTCATCCCTTACCTGTTGCAGCAATCGTAGACTCGTGGATGCCTTGGGAAGCAGCTCCGCCTCGCTCTTGTCCGGCAGAAAGACCTCCTCCAGCTTCTTCGCCAGGCCTATCACAGGTTGATCAGTGGCCCCCAGATCCTTCAGCACCTCCATGGCGCTCGAGAGCTGTCCTTTCCCCCCATCGACCATAATGAGGTCGGGAAACCTGCTCTGCTCTTCGAGCAGGCGTGAGTAGCGACGCCGGACAACTTCTCTCATGCTGGCAAAATCGTCTGGTCCCTCCGTCGTCTGGATCCTGTACTTCCGGTATTCACTCTTCTTTGGCTTCCCGTCAACAAACACTACCATGGAGGCCACAGTATCAGATCCCTGGATGTTCGAGATATCAAAACACTCGATCCTGCGGGGAAGAACCGGCAGGCGGAGATCACCCTGCAGTGATTTCACGCCGTGCGGTACGTAGTCGGACCGCTTCATCTTCTGGAGCTTCAGCTCATCCAGGAGGAATCGCGCGTTTGTCTGGGAGAGCCTCACGAGCTTCGCTTCCTCTCCCTCTGAGGGGCAGGAGAGAACCACATCCCCGTCCCGACGGTCCGTGAGCCAACTTCGCAATGCATCAGGGTTCCCCGGAGAGGACGGGAGGAGGAGCTCCTCGGGTATATCTTCAGACTCCAGGTAGTACTGCTGCAACAGTGCTTCCAGAATCTCTGTTTCCGGTTTCTGATCCACACCGTTCATGTAGTAGTGCTGCCTGCCAATGAGCTTCCCCTCGCGGAGTCTGAATATAACACCGCAGGCGTCGTCCCCCTCCGCCGCAAAGGCAATGATGTCCCGGTCTGTTGCGTCCAGGTCTGACGCCTTCTGTTTCTCACCGTATGCCCGCAGGCCTTTGATCCTGTCCCGCAGCAGGGCCGCCTCCTCGAACCGGAGAGCCGTCGCAGCCGTCTCCATCTCACCTGTCAGGGTGCTGATAAGGGAGTCCGTCTTCCCCCTGAGGAGGGTCTCAATCTGATGGATCATTGCGTTATACTTCTCCTCCGACACAAGCCCCTCGCACGGTCCCTCGCACTTCTTGATGTGATAATCCAGACAGATCTTGTACTTCCTCCTGCGAATCGCCTTCTCGTCGATGAGGTAATTGCAACTTCGAATCGGAAAGATGTCACGTATGGACTTGAGCGCAGCCCGGATGTTCTTGACGTCCGTGTAGGGCCCGAAGTACCGGGAGCCGTCCTTGATGATACGTCTCGTTACAAAAACGCGGGGGTACGGCTCGTTGGTGACGACAATGTAAGGATAGCTCTTGTCATCCTTGAGGTTGACGTTGTACCGCGGCTTCAGCTTCTTGATCAGATTGGCTTCGAGTATGAGCGCCTCGACCTCGGAGTCGGTCACGATGATTTCCAGGTCGGTCGCCTTCGCAAGCATCTGTTCCAGGCGGGAGTCGAGTGAGCGAGACTTCTGAAAATACTGCCGTACGCGGTTCCTCAGGTTCTTGGCCTTCCCCACGTAGAGCACCTTCCCATCCGTGTCCCTGTGCTGATACACACCCGGTCCGGTGGGGAGACCTTCCAGCTTTTCGGGCAGGGTCAGATCCTCATCCGCCATCCGAATTGTCAGAGATTCGTGACTCATGGTTCTGGGGCCTCCCCCTGAAGTCCGGTGCGCTACCGGAGCAGGAGCATCTTGGCGGATTCTTCATGGCCCGACCGGGTCTGGCCGTCGGTGGACCGCGTGAGGATCCTGTATATGTAGATCCCGGCGGCAAGGTCCGCGGCGTCAAACTCAACCGCATAGTGACCGGGCCCCTGGGGCTGGTCAACCAGCGTGGAAATCTCGCGGCCGAGCAGATCAAAAACCTTCAACACAACGTACTGCCCCTCCGGAAGGGAATACCGAATCGTGGTCGCAGGGTTGAACGGGTTCGGGAAATTCTGCTCGAGTCGGAACGTAAGCGGGACACGTTCCCCATCCACCACCGGAGGAGAAGCTTCCTGCTTCAATATCCAGAGGTCAGGATCCAGCGTCACGCTGGAGGGGGAGAAATCGAGCGGTATCGCAAATGTCTGTGTCCTCAGACTGTCTCCAACGGTAACCATTGTGTCAGCAGACTGACCTTCCACGAGCACATCGATCGGCATCCTGTAGGTCGGCCAACCAGCGTCCTGCAACTGATAGATGGTCAGAAAGAGCGTGTCATTCGACCAGTGTGAGGTGTGTGCATACCGGGGCCATCCGGGACCGAATATCCACTGGTCGAAAAACCAGTCCATCTCCCGCCCCGTAATTGAATCCACGACCAACTGGAATTCTGCAGTCACGACGCTCGTCCCGGCGTACCGATCACGGTATGCGTCCAGAACATCGAAGAAGAGGCTGTCCCCGATGACACCCCGGAGGGCGTGCAGTACCCAGGCACCCTTGTCATAGACAGAACTGGCAAAGAGTGGAAACCCCTGACCAAGAGGATCGTAGATCGCCCCCTCCCAGGATCCCATGTTGAATCGCTCTAGGGAAACCATGTAGTCCTGCAAAGCCTCGGTACCGCCGAGCCACTCCTGCCAGAGTGCCTCGCTGTATGTCGCAAAGCTCTCGTTGAGCCAGATGTCTTTCCACGTCCCGCAGGTGACCAGGTCACCCCACCACTGATGGGCCAGCTCGTGCACCACAATACGCTCGGACGTCATGCGCAGCCGATTCATGGTGGTGATGCTCTGGTGCTCCATCCCTAAGAACCTAAAGGGTATCACCACGGCCATCCCATACTTCTCAAATGGATACGGCCCGAAGAGCTCTTCCAGCGCAACCATCATTTGCCCTACTGTCGGGAGGTACTCGGCACACTCAGCGGAATCCTCGGCCCATGCGTAGTACTGAAGAGGAATGGTGTCCCGTCCCGCCGGTGCATAGGGGAGAGTCGAGACGGTCCACTCCGAAACAGTCACCGCCATCAGGTATGCGGCAATCTGGTTCTCCTCTTGCCACCGCCATGTCTTCGTCGCGTCACCATTGTCCACGATCCCAAGGAGCACTCCATTGGAGGCAGCAACATATCCCTCGGGCACCGTGACACTAATCTCCGCCGTCGCCTTCTCCCACGGCTCGTCAAAGCAGGGCATCCAGAACCGCGCATCATAAGGCTCTGCCATCGTATATCCCAGATTGGCGGGAATGCCGACTGACTTATCGAAGAAGTAGTACCCCTGCCGATCGCTGGGTCGCGTCACTGCCGGGTCCCGCCAGTAGTGGATCTCAATTCGGAGGGTGTCGCCTTCATACCGGGTCCCCCCCAGGTCAATGGTGAACGTCTCAGACGGAGTATCAACAGTGAAATCGCGTACAACCCCATCGACTTTCACCGTGTCCAGCGTGAGCAGGGCTTCATTGAGCACGATGGAATCGACATTTGATCGGAGCACCATGGTTATCACCATTTGGCCTCCCAGGTTCTCATCTGCCATCGCAAGCCGGACGTCCAGAACATACTTCAGAACGTCAAAGGGCTGGGGACCTCCAAAGCCGGTAGCTCCGGGAGCGTGGGGTCCCGCGGCAGCAACCACACCCAGCTCCACGGACCTCCCCCCCTTCTCGAAATCCTGCCCATAGCCCGGCACCACCAATAGGACGACCAGAACCGGCGCTGGCAATATCAGGAACCTAAGTCTTCTGCTGAATCCTCGCATAGAGGTATCCCCCATTCGCGAAAAGAATCCCTGACAGCACGAGACCCGCACCGATGTAAACGGTAGGAGCCAGGTTCTCTCCCATGAATATGGCGCCAAGGAGAATCGCGATAATCGGGCTAACGAACGTCGTGAGAGAAAGATAGACAGCCTCAACCTTCCTTAGAAGCCAGAAATAAACGACAAACGTCAAGACGGAACTTATCACCGCAAGATATAGAACGGAAACAACAGCAGGTGTGTTCCACACAACATCCGCCCCCCCCTCAACCATAAGACTCAGTCCGAGAAGGAGTATCGCGGTCATTCCCATGGCAACAAAATTGAGAGAAAACGGGCTGATCGACATTCCGTACTTCTTGACCACAACCAGAGAAAACCCTCCAAGTGCCGTACTCAGGAGGACGGCACTCATGCCCCAGAGTCCCTGAATCCCCGTCCAGTGAACGTCCCGGGCAAAAATCACCAGCAACCCCACAAACCCCACCACAATGCCTCCGATTTTGTAGGAATCCAGTCTCTCTTTTCTGAGAAGAACGTGGGAGAAGATGGCAACCCAGAACGGAAAGGCTGCAAACAGAATGCTGCTGAGGGCACTCGGGATGTACTGCTGGCCCCAGTATACCAGCGCAAACGGGATGGCATACCCGGGAATGCCCAGGGCCAGATAGACCCGCCAGGCATTCCGGTCAAATGGCACTGCAATCCCCCGCACCCGGATGATCAGGAACAACAGTACCGCAGCAATCACAAACCGGACTCCCGCGGCAAAGAAGGGAGGGATCGTCTCCAGACCGATCTTGATCGCCATCCAGGTGGAGCCCCAGACGATGCACACGATGACAAACGCAGCCCAGATTCGGACTTTCTCTTTATCCATGGTCTCTCAATATACGTTTTTTGTCGGTGTTCAAAAAGGGATTAAACCCTCGACCAGGATCCCGCCTTGACAATATCACCTCACCGGCGTAGTTTTTTTCCTCAGGGGTGACCATAGTCGCCGACACCGGAGGATGCTACTATGAAGCGTGTCCGATTCATCCACTGGAACCCGACCGAGGCCCGAGAAAGGGCAAGGAGAATCCGAAAAGCGGGGTATGTTGTAGTCTACAGAGTACCGGGAGACTACAAAGAGTTCCGGAGCCTGAGGGAAAATCCACCAGATGCTGACGTGATTGATTTGAGCCGCCTTCCATCTCATGGGCGAGACGTGGGGCTCGCTCTCCGACAATTCAAATCCACCCGCCATGTACCGCTCGTCTTTGTCGGGGGGGAGAAGGAAAAGATAGAGCGCAGCATGAAGGTGTTACCCGACGCAGTCTTCACCTCCTGGAGCCGCATTCGAAGCTCGCTCCGACACGCCATTGCTCACCCTCCCAGGAAGCCCAGCGTCCCCCGATCGATCATGGATCCCTACTCGGAGACCCCGCTGGTCAAAAAGCTCGGGATAAAGCCTGAGTCGGTTGTCTTCTTGATAAACGCGCCGAAGGGATTCGAGCAAACAGTCGGGGCCCTTCCCCGGGATGCGAAACTACAGCGACGGTCGACGGGGAAGCGTGACCTTTCCATCTGGTTCACGACATCGGAAGAAGAGCTCGCCCGGGGAATCAGATCCATGGCAAAGCAGATCGCAGACGGAGGGCTCTGGATCGTCTGGCCCAAGAAGACTTCAGGAGTACCGTCTGACCTGACGCAGACCATTGTCCGGAAGGTCGGTCTTGCGGCCAGGCTGGTCGATTTCAAGGTGTGTGCCGTTGACACGACGTGGTCCGGGCTGAGATTCGTCCGGCGGAAACACCGGTAGGACGGAGAGCTACGATTTGGACTTCAGCGCCGGAAGAAGTGGCGCCTTCTTCTGATGGTAGGCCTGCATGGATGTGAGGATGTCATCGAGCATTCCGATCGCCTGAACGATGTGTGGCCCCTTGTTGAGCATCACGCACTCCGCTCGCTCTGCCATCGCAGCATCCGTTATCTCGGCACGGGAAGGCCTTCCCTTCTTTGCCAGTGTCTCAAGGACCTGCGTGGCCAGAATGATAGGCACATGTGCGGCCTCAGACATCCACAGAATCTCTTCCTGCACTCTGGCAAGTTCCCGCCAGCCGCACTCAATGGCCAGATCCCCTCGGGCGATCATTATCCCGACCGGGTGGTGTCTCATGGCCGTCAAGATGATCTCCGCCAGGTTTTCAAAAGCACGACGCGTCTCGATCTTCAGAATGACACCCAGATGCTCCCCACCCACCTTCTTCAGCTCTCGGAGGAGTTCACGAACGTCAACCGTCGTGTTCACAAAGGAGACGTTCACGATATCAGCGTTCTTCGCAATGAACTTCAGGTCCTCCCTATCCTTCTCGGTGAGACCGCTGATGCGGAGACTGCTATCGGGCAAGTTGATCCCCTTGTCGGCCCGGAGTTTGCCCACTTCTCCGGTGGTGCTCGTAATCTTGACCTCCAGTTGTTGGGAGGATGCCCGCTGAATGGTCCCCTCGATCTTCCCGTCATCAAAGAGAATCGGTTCACCCTGACTTACGTCCCCGAACACTTCGGGCAGAGTACAGGAGATATGCGCCGCTCGCAGGAGCTTTCCTTCGCCGTCGAATTCTGCCGGTTCGCCAGGCAGCGGATCCCCGCGCAGGATCAGCGTGTCTCCCGATCCAAGCAGGATCTTTTCTTCCACAGGCGGTAGCTCCCCGAGGCGTACCTCCCGCCGCCTACCGCCCTTGCCGGACCGGGCTACAAGCGTGGTCCCAGCCCTCACGTAGGCCGAGTCATAGCACATCGCCCATCGGCCCGCCCCCTCCCTTCGCTCTACTCTGAGCAGGCAGTTCTTTTCCCTCGCGTCCTGAAAAGTGACGCGATCACCCCTCCGAAGACCGCCAAGCCAGGATTCATCCACCGGCAGGAACGGGCGGGAATCGTCTATCGGCGCCGTGCCCGGGGGTGCCAGCCAGACCTGCGCGGGGGCGCTCACGTTTCCCAGTGCATCCCTTTCAGGATGGAGGTGTATGACCCTCGGACCGGGCCGCATCACCCCCGTCCGAAGCTTGGGACCGCCCAGATCCATGGAGATGGTACAACCCCTCCCGGTGTTCTTTCTCGCCTTCTGGATATTGGCGACCATCTTTGCCCAGACCTCAGGCCCGTCGTGGGCACAGTTGATGCGCGCGCTGTTCATCCCCGCCTTCATCAATCCGCGAACAAGCCGATAATCGTCAGCAGCCTCCGTGGGCAGCGTCACCATGATGCGCACCACACTCCCCTTGACCTTTTTTCCCAGCAACGCGGTGGTGTGAGACCTCAGCAGCTTTGCCCCACCTTTCATCGTAACAGGAGGTTTGCCGGAACCCGGCTTCTTCTTCAGGAGGAGACGGAGCAGACCGCGAACGGCGAGCAGACTTGCCATCACGTGGCTCTCCGCGCGGCCAAGACGGGAAATACCATACTGCCGGAGCTCGTCCTGAACGTCCCGGAGGTCCCGATCGCGGAGAGCAAGATAGTGAACCAGGTTCAGAGCGCTCTTCCTGTATTCAGGATGCGCCCTCTTTAGTAGCTTGGCGTAACGCTTCTCTAGTTTCCGCAGCCTGTTCAGTATTCCGTCCAGACGGAGAAGGAGACGCTCGACGCGAGCCTTCTTGATCTTCACGACTTTCCGCTCCGTGGTGGGAATTCTAGTTCTTTATCTCGACGCCCCCCATGATCGCCATCCCCTTGATGATCAGTCGCTTTGGGGCTTCTGAGGAGGGCTTTGTCTTGTCCTCTATGCCTCCCAGAATGGGCGTCGCCTCGACAACGACAGTCCAGTCTTTGGGAACCTTGAGTTCGATCCCACCCCAGAAGGCAAATACATCAACCATGGCTTCGGGACTTTTCATTGATGCGTCCCGCAGATCGATTTCGCATCCGCCCATCACAGCCGTGAGAGATCCACCCTGGAAGTCCCGGGATGCAATGCTTCTGCTCAGTCCCCCCAGGAACGCTGAGCAGTCAATCCTGACCTCCTCACTCGCTCCACCTTCCGCAACACGGGCTCGTTCTCTCCGCTCGGAGACGGCACGCCAGATCATACTCCCGCCGATCAGTACGATTAGGATCGGCCAGAGATCCCAGAGACGGACATACGTGAGATCCAGATTGTTCAACAGTATTACCACACCAACCACCACCAGAATAAACCCAAATCCTCTTCCCCCCGAGGCCCCCGGTTGAAAGAGCTTGACGAGACCCACCGCGACAAGCAGGACGGGCCACCACTGGAGAATATCGTCGGATTCTATGATGTCGAGGTTATCCAGAAAGAGGAGAGCGCCTACGATAATGATCAGGGCCCCGATTAATGTCTGCGTCGTCTGGTGTGAACGCGTCCGTCCGTGCATGATGTACCTCCTTATGAAATGTAACCTAATCGCTTCAGCCATTTCTCGTCATCCCTCCAGCTCTCCCTCACCTTCACATGGAGCTCCAGAAAAACAGAGTGCTCCAGGAACTTCTCGATTTCCCGTCTGGCCAGCCGCCCGATCTCCCGGAGCTTGGCTCCCTTTGTCCCGATCAGGATCCCCTTCTGAGAATCCCGTTCCGCATAGATCTCGGCACTGATGAACCATTTCCCGGCCTCCCGCTCCTTGAATTCGATGATTTCCACCGTTGTGGAGTACGGGATCTCCTCCCTCGTCCTCAGGAAGATCTGTTCACGTATGATTTCACTGACAAAAAACCGCTGGCTCTGATCGCTCAGAACGTCCGGAGGATAGTACGGTGGATGTTCCGGCAGTGTGCGAACCATAGCCTCGACCAGCCCCGTTGTCCCCTTGAGCTTCAGGGAAGATATCGGAAAGACCTCTTTGAAAGGATACTTACGTGAATAGAAATCAATCATCGGAAGGAGATCCGTCTTTTTGACCAGATCGACTTTGTTGATGACCAGAAAGACGGGCTTTTTGAGACCCTCCAACCGTTTGAATGCCTCGTCATCCTCCACCTCCTCATCCACCCCGGGATCGGTTGCATCTATCATGAAGACCAGAAGGTCCGCATCCTCGATGGCAGAGGAGGCAAAAGAGAGCATGGCGCCATGGAGCGCGTACTTTGGCTTGATGATCCCTGGCGTATCCAAGAAGACCACCTGATAACCATCTTCAGAGAGAATACCGAGAACTCTGTGGCGGGTGGTTTGCGGCTTGTGAGTAACGATGGAGATCTTTTGCTGCAGGAGACCGTTCATCAGCGTGGATTTGCCGACGTTTGGCGCTCCGATAATGGCTACATAGCCACACCGAAAATGAGGATCACTGGGCAGGTTGTCCTCGATCACGGGATGTAGAGTTCAAAGGATTGCAGTCAGCCGGATGCGATCGCCTAGAGGGCCTCCTCCCCCGATTCCCCCGTCCTCACGCGGACGGCATCCTCGACTTCATAGATGAATATCTTGCCGTCCCCCACCTGGCCGGTCTTGGCGGCCTTGAGGATGACATCGACTGCCTCATCGGCGAGTTTGTCCGCAACCACAATCTCCAGCTTGATCTTGGGGAGAAAATCGATCTGGTACTCAGAACCGCGGTACACCTCGGTGTGACCCTTCTGCCGACCGTATCCTTTGACCTCGGTAAGGGTCATTCCCTTCACCCCGATCTCGGCGAGGGCTTCGCGAACATCGTCTATCCTGAAGGGTCGAATAACGGCTTCGATTTTCTTCATCTCAGATCGCCTCAACTGTGACGAGATGTATGGAAGAGACTCAACGACCGTGGCATTGCTTGTACTTCTTTCCGCTTCCGCAGGGACAGGGCGAATTCCGACCAACCTTCTCCGCCACCTTCACAGGCTGCGGTTTGCCGGCCCGTTGTGGCTGTCCCGCCGGCGCTCCGGCAACCGGCTCACGGTTGGCCTCGTACCCCAGTCCCAGAGTCGACTCGTGGCTCGCGCGCATCTGCTGGGGCTGTCTTTGACCCCGGACAGGCACTTCCTGGGCGGGCGCCGGGAAAAGCTTGAACACCATGGTGACGCTTTCCGTATTGACCAGCTCCAGGAGTTCCATAAACATCCTGAACGCTTCGGTCTTGTACTCCACGAGCGGGTCCTTCTGGCCATAAGCGCGAAGATGAATCCCCTCCTTCAGATCGTCCATCTCACGGAGGTGTTCCTTCCACTTCTCGTCGATGATCTGCAGGACAACCATCTTCTCGATCTGCGCCATGAGCTCGGAACCGAGTTTTTCTTCCTTCCGCTTGTAGAACTCGGTCGCGGCCTCGACGATCTTCCCCTTCACGCCGTCAGGTCCAATCTCCTGCCAGCGCTCGGAGGTGATCTCCAGGTCAACCAGCAGCTGGGCCCGGAGTTCGTTCTGGAGCCCCTCGAGGTCCCCCTCGTTGTAGTGTCTCTCCACGAGACCCTGGGCGAACTCATCCAGGAGATCCATGATATCGTCTTTGATCCTGTCGCTGACAAGAGCCTTCCGCCGCCGTGTGTAGATGACTTCCCGCTGCTGGTTCATGACGTTGTCGTACTCCAGCAGACGCTTACGAATACCGAAGTTGTTCTCCTCCACCTTCCGCTGAGCCCGTTCCACGGAACGAGTGATCATCCGGTGCTGGATGACATCTCCCTCCTTCAGGCCCAGCCGCTCCATGATCGATGCTATCCTGTCGCTGCCAAAGAGCCTCATGAGGTCGTCTTCGAGGGAAAGGAAAAACTGGGTCGAACCCGGATCACCCTGCCGTCCCGACCGGCCCCGGAGCTGACGGTCGATCCGGCGGGCCTCATGCCGCTCCGTGCCGAGGATATGCAGACCGCCGCTCTCGCGGACACCGGGACCCAGCTTGATGTCCGTACCGCGGCCGGCCATGTTCGTGGCAATCGTCACCGTCCCCGGCAAACCCGCATGCAATACGATCTCCGCCTCACGCTGGTGCTGTTTGGCATTGAGGACATTGTGCGGGATGGTCTTCCGCTTGAGCATCCTGCTGATCGTTTCCGATACCTCGACACTCGTCGTGCCGACCAGCACGGGCCGTTTTTCTTCGCGGAGCCGCTCGATTTCCTCCAGAACGGCATTGAACTTCTCGCGTTTTGTCTTGTAGATCACGTCGTCCGGGTCCGCCCGGACCATCGGCTTGTTCGTCGGTACGACAACGACATCGAGCTTGTAGATATCAAAGAACTCCGCAGCTTCCGTCTCGGCCGTCCCGGTCATCCCCGCGAGCTTATCGTAGAGACGGAAGAAATTCTGGAGCGTGATCGTGGCCAGGGTTTGCATATCGCGCTCGACCCGGACACCCTCCTTGGCCTCGATGGCCTGGTGCAGACCGTCGGAGTAACGACGGCCGGGCATGAGGCGACCGGTGAACTCGTCCACGATCATCACCCTTCCGTCATCCGAGACAACGTACTCGTCGTCCTTCGAGTAAAGAGAATAGGCCCGCAACAGCTGCGTTACCGTGTGTATCCGGTCGCTCCGTTCGGCAAAGAGGAGGTTCAGCTCATCCTTCTTCTCCTGTCTCCGGTCGGCCGTCATATCCAAATCGTTCTCCATAATGCTGAACTCTGTCCCCAGGTCTGGCAGAATGAAGAAATCCTTGTCCTTGACGAGAGGCATCACCAGATCCCTCCCCTTGTCCGTCATGTTGATCTGATGATTTCGCTCGTCGATCGCGTAGTAGAGCTCATCGTCTATTTCGTGCATCCGGCGCGACTGGTCACGCAGATACTCCGACTCGGTCCGCTGGACAAGCTTCTTGTTCGATGGCTCGGACAGCATTTTCATCAGACGAGGATGCTTTGGGAGCCCGCGTGACGCACGGAGCAGATGCACACCGGCTTCCTCTTCCTTCCCCTCGGCGAGCAACTTCTCTGCTTCCCCGACGATGCCCGAGACAAAACTCCGCTGGGCGCCGACGAGCCGTTCCACATGCGGCTTCATCTCGTTGAATTTGTGGTCTTCACTCTTGACCGGACCGCTGATGATCAGCGGCGTTCGGGCCTCGTCAACGAGGACAGAGTCCACCTCGTCCACGATCGCGTAGTAGTGCTCCCGCTGGACGAGCTCCTCTTTATTGATGACCATGTTGTCACGGAGGTAGTCAAAGCCGAACTCGTTGTTGGTACCATACGTAATGTCGCAGCCGTATTCCTTCCTCCGCTGGGCCGAGTCCATCGTGTTCTGGATGCACCCTACGGTGAGTCCGAGAAACTGGTATACCTGCCCCATCCAGATGCTGTCCCGCTTCGCCAGGTAGTCGTTGACCGTAACGATGTGCACGCCCCGGCCTGGAAGCGCATTGAGGTAGACAGGCATCGTCGCGACGAGTGTCTTCCCCTCACCGGTGGCCATTTCCGCGATTTTGCCCTGGTGCAGAACAACCGCTCCAACAAGCTGTACGTCAAACGGGACCATATCCCAGACCGTCTTGTTCCCCATGAGGTCAAACGATGTGTCCAGAAGCCTCCGGCAGGCCTCCTTGACCACGGCAAAAGCCTCCGGAAGAAGGTCGTAAAGGAAATCATTCGTAATCTCGTCACGATCCGATTCCAGATCCGCCACCTCGTCCAGGACCTTTTCTCGGGCCGGACCCTCCAGATCGGGCGTCAGCTGAGCCCGCAACTCGGCCAGCGGCTCCTCCACATCTTTGAGAGCCTCCCTGAGGCGTCCCCGGAACTCCTCGGTCTTTCCACGCAACTCTTCATCGCTCAGACTCTGGAGTCGCTCAATCTGCTCGTTGACCTGTTCAACGACAGGGAGCACGACCCTCACG
>JBATTW010000134.1:0-1664 GCA_049670805.1 Bacteroidota bacterium | reverse complement strand
AGAGCGTTACGCTGCTCAAGCAGGACGTTTTCTGGGTGAGAGACTTCTATGAATCCGGTGGAGTAGTTGGTGTTGATGAAGGCGAAAATGTTTTGCCAGAAAGGATCTATCTCCACCAGAACTACCCCAACCCTTTTAACCCGACTACAACAATTCGGTACGAGCTGCCTGCGCGTTCTCACGTATCATTGAAGGTGTACAACGTCTTGGGTGAGGAGGTGGCGACGTTGGTAGAGGGAATCGAGGAGGCGGGTTTTCGATCGGCGCTGTTCGACGCTGGAAACCTTGCGAGCGGAGTCTACTTCTACAGACTCAGAGTTGCTGACTTCATCGAGACGCGTAAGCTGATGGTTCTGAAATGAGACTGTTATTCACTTCAACTCTCACCCTCGGCTACCTACTCTTGGCGACTGTTTACGGAATAGCAGCCGACAAGCCGGCGAGGGGGACGGATCTGCAGAAGAACACCGTCCTCGAATGGAAGCAACTCGACGGCAACCAGATCAACTGCACGATTGCATCTGACGGGCCGTTCGCGGATTATCGGAAGACTGACAATTCAGGTTTTGAATGGCCGAAAGATAGCGGCAAAACTGCCATCTTCACTGCAGGGCTTTGGATTATCGGTCAGCACCGCCCCAGCGACAGTCTCCGCACCGCGTGCATGGACTATATAACGGAGTACCAGCCTGGACCTCTCCTTGCGGTCTTCAATACAACGACAAATGATGATACAGGACCTGTCGCCCGAGCCGGTGATGAACGATACAGACTGTACAAGATAGATAGAGAGGATACAGCTTCGGCTGATTACGTTGGGTGGCCAGGGGACCTGGGTGCACCCTATGTTGACGTGAACGAGAATGGCAGGTGGGATCCAAGTGTTGATCGTCCACGGTTCTACGGTGATCAACAAATCTGGGCGGTCATCAATGATGTGAATGATAGCCTGCATGCACGGCAAGGTGCAACACCCCCGATGGGTCTTGAGGTGCAGATGTTGTACTATGCGCTCAACACCCCACATCCTCTCGAGAACACGATGTTCATCCACTGGAGGATCCTGAACAAGAGTGATGCTGATTACGATAGTGTATATCTGGGCATCTTCAGCGATGTTGATCTTGGAGACGCAAATGACGATTTGCCGGGCTGTGACACCACCCTGGCTCTCGGGTATGTCTACAACGGAGACAATGATGATGGTACCAGACAGGGGTATGGCTCAACTCCTCCAGCAATTGGCTTTCTCCTCCTGCAAGGTCCGGTTGTTCCGGGATTACCAGACGATAGTGCTCGGATAGGAGACACCTGGCGACGGGGGAACAAGAATCTCTCTCCAAGCTCCATAATCACTCCCGGCAAGACATGCTGTTTTAACCAGCTCATAGATCCTCCGGATGGCTCCCCACGATATGCGCCTATTGCCTATGACTATCTCAGGGGCATGTTGGGCACTGTCAATCAGCCACTATATAGACCTGACGGGTCGGTCTCTCTTTTCTGGTTCTCAGGGGACCCTGTCACTGGGACGGGTTACCTACCCGAGAACTTCCCTCTCGGTCCTTTTCCGCCGAGCGATCTCCGAATCATGGTGAATGCGGGACCGTTCACACTTGCCCGAGGTGATACACAGGAGGTCGTCGGCGCGGTTGTGATTTCTC
>JBATTW010000133.1:0-4302 GCA_049670805.1 Bacteroidota bacterium | reverse complement strand
ATTCACGTTTAACTGGTTTCTTGTCTTTCCGTTCGGGGCGATCCTGGGGCTGATCTACATAGTCTGGTCTCTCGTTCATATTGAACTGATCCTTGGCAATACCGGATGAGAAAACGCGTCATCTGACATTCCTTTGACAATTCGGTGACAATCGGCCCTCTCCTCTTGCTTATCTATACGGCAAGACGACGCAGCATACGTTGGCCTATCAAAGGAGGGAAAGATGAACCGAATTCTTTCAGCGGCTTGCCTGGTGGTTCCATTGCTTGCGGGGTGCAGTTCGACACACCACGTGACGAATGAGTCTGGAGGGGAGGAAATCGCAGGGGTTGCGGAGGATCTGAACGGTAGGGAGGCTACGATCCTGCTCGAGGATTGGGAGGTTGTGGAGGGAAGGATCGTCGAGCTTAGGACTGATTCTCTCGTGTTTTGGGACGCTTCGGCGGACGACCTGCGGGTCGTTTCGTCGAACTCCATAAGGGAGATTACGATACAATCAGGTTCAGCGGGTTTTCTCAAGGGCTTCGGGATCGGGTTTCTCGTTGGCGGGGGGCTGGGAGCGTTGGCAGGACTTGCCAGCGGTGATGACAAGAAGGGCTTTATCAGATTCAGCGCGGGTGAAAAAGCAGCAGGTGCAGGTCTGACCCTCGGGCTTCTGGGGGGAATCATTGGAGGGGTTGTGGGTTCCGCGCAGGGGGTCGACGAGACCTATGTGTTCAAAGATGCCCCCCCTGAGGGCGAGGAGTACGTTGTGATCGAAGTGGAGGAGATCCTGCAAGAGACGGTCTCATCCGTGAGAATCGTCTATCAGGGGAGGGAGATCTTGCTCCCGAAGAGAGGAATACATATCAACAGAACCCATGAACCTATTAAAATCACGGTCCCCAAGGCCTGGCTATGAGAGTTGCTTCAGGCGCGCAACGCGTTTTTTTGTATCAAGCAGAATCTTGAGATCATCATCGGCGCTCTTCCAGACCTCGAGGACTTGCTCGTAGCTCTGGAGCGCCCGCACGACCTCCCCTTTCTCCTCGTACGCCCTTCCTTCCAGGTACCGCGCTTTGACGTAGAAGAAGTCGCGGGGGACGTTCAGCGAGTCCATTTGCCGTATTGACAGGAGGCCTTCATCAGCCATTCCTGCCTCAATCTCGCACTCTGCAAGCGTCTGCAGCATGAACTGCCTTGCATCGGGGGGGAGATTGAGGAGCAATGTGTCTGCAATTGACCCTGCATCCGCACATTTCCCGCGTATAGACATTTCGACCATCGTCATGAAGGGACCAAGAGAGGGGGGAAGCAATCTCTTGAGACTGTCAGCTCCTTCACGATCGCCAGTGAGGGTCTTCAAGATCGTCAGATCAACTGCGAACCTGAAACCGGGATTCTGAGCGGACCGTGCGAGCATGATCCCCGAAGCCATTTCGCGTTTTGCTTCACGAACGTCTTCCCACCCCCAGAGCTGGACAAACCCATTGAACAGATGCACTGAGGCTGCATTGGATGAGTCGCCCTCTTCCATGGAGATACGTATCCTCTCGTCCTGATATTCGAGAGCCTTTCTCATCTTTCCTTCGTATGCGAGCACACCAAAGAATCCGCTGTAGCCCGATCTTCTCGTTGCTGAGGGTTGGGACGGCTCGATGAGCGGCTGAAGTTCTGCTTTTGCCTCCTCCACTCGCCCTTCATGCATGTAAAGATTGGCGATTCCCCGGGTGAGCCTGGTTATTTCGGGGAATATCTGCCGGGCGCCCCGTAGGGCTTCGCGACCCTCATCATACTTTCCCAGGGCGCCGTAGGCGTCTGAGAGCAGTTCATACGACTCCTGCGTGCCGGAACGTGCAACGTACTCTTTCGCTGATTGGAGCATCTCGGCGAACTGGGCCTGGTCGCGGTACACCCAGGTCATATGCTGGAGCGCCCGCTGAAAACCGGGATCCACAGCGAGAACCTTATTGAAGTACTCCTCTGCTGTTGCGATATCGCCGCTGTGGTAGCTCATGTCCCCGATGTCAAACTGCATCTCCTTGTCGTCGGGGTAGATCCTCTCCATTTCACGCAATATGGGGAGCGCGGCCGGGTACCCGGATTCCAGCTGCGCCTGTTCGGCGCGAACCATGTAGCGTTCCTTCTCGGGGATTTTGTCGATGTACTCCAGCGCCTTTTCCAACGGTTCGCTCGCCAGGACCTCCTGATTCCACTGCATTGAATAGGCAAGCCGGTAATAGGCAAGACCGAATGTGGAGTCGAGGGCAATGGCCTTCCGAAACTCCTCTTCAGCTTCATCAAATGCCAGTCTGTTGATCAGCTCCTCTCCCTGAAAGTAGTGCTGATAGGCCTCGAGGTTGGACGTCGTCAGACTGGCGATCTCCTCCTGCTTTTCCCTGACCTCCACCGCCCGTTCCTTCAGGCCGATCCGTGTCTTCTCGGAGAGGCGGTCAAGCATTGCGGGGATGCTCTCCTGTCCGGTCCCCTCTTCCTTTGCGGTGAAGATGTACTCGCTCTTGGTCGGATCCAGAACCTTCAGGTCCACCGTGTAGAGCTGGCCGAACTTCCGTATGGAGGCCGAGACCATGGCGTTTACGCCCGCCCGAATGCAGATCTCTCGGCCGATCGATTCATCAATCCGCGATACGCTATCCCTTCCCATCTGCCCGAGAATGTCAAACATCCGCGATCGGGTAACGACCGCAAGCCGGCGGGATTGTTCAAGGGATGTTGTAAGCATGCCGGAAAGTCCGTCCAGTTCGGGCTCCCCGGTCTCGTTCACAACGTCCAGCACTGCGAGCGGTATGCGTTCGCCGGCTTCACCGCCTGTCGAGAAGAGCGCCGTGTAAGCAAGTAGCCCGACAACGACTACGGCCGCCGCACCCCCGACCATCGCGACGATCTTCCGGCCCCTGGATTCCTTCTTCGCCTGGGGGAGCGGAGCGGTCTCGGCTGTCTGAAGCCGGAGGGGGGATAGAGCCTCGGTGATTTTGCCCGCGTTCTGGTACCTGTTGTCCGGGGCTTTGGACAAACACTTTGAGACAACCTCCTCCACGCCCGGGGGAACATCAGGTTTCAGCTCCCGAATCGGTCTGGGTTCCTCGTTCAAGATCTGGTAAACCAGCGCCTGGTCGTAGTCGCTGGTGAAGGGGAGTTGGCCCGTGAGCATTTCGTAGATGACAACCCCGAAAGACCAGATGTCTGTCCTCTGATCAACCTCTTCACCCCTGGCCTGCTCGGGAGACATGTAGCCCGCGGTCCCAAGCGTCGACCCAACCGTTGTGACCCGTTTCCCTCCACGGACCTTGGCCAAGCCAAAATCCATGATCTTCACCTGTCCCTTTTCGGTGACCATGATGTTCGCGGACTTGATGTCCCGGTGGACAACCCCCTTCTCGTGCGCCGCTTCCAGCCCTTCGGCTGCCTGCACGGCATACTTGATGGCTTTGTCGATCGGGAGTTGTCCGCTCCCCAGAACATCGCTCAGGGTCTTGCCATCTATGTACTCCATCACAATAAAGAGCTCGCCTTCTGCCTCTTCGATCGAATGGATTGTGGCGATGTTGGAATGGTTCAGGGCTGCGGCGGCTTGCGCCTCGATCTTGAAGCGCTCCCGCTCTTCGGAGTCGGCGGCTATGTGCCGGGGGAGGAACTTGATGGCGACGGTCCGCTTCAGGTTCAGATCTTCCGCCTTGCACACCATCCCCATACCCCCTTCACCGATCTGCTCGATGACGTTGTAGTGGGCGATTGTCCGACCGACGAGATCCCGGGCTCTCTGCCGAGGGGAGCTGTTCCGGTTGTTGTCTGAAGAGGAGTTCATGTCAATCTCTCTGAGGCTTTGTGGTGACGTGCGGAAGGGAAATATAGTGATTTCCAGAAGAAAACCCATCCAATGCGGGCGCTTAAGGGGATTGACGCGGGAGCGAAGAATCCTTATCTTCTGTGCAGTTTGTTTGATTTGCTGCGAATACCACGAATCGGGAGATATTCATGCGGACAATACCTTTTTTCATTGCTGTGCTTGCCGGAGTTCTGGTAATGGCCCCATCCGGGTGCAAGGAGAAAACGCCTCAAAAAGAGGGAGAACAGGCGGTTGAAGCCGGGGGTGAAGGAGAAGAGCCGGGGTTGCGGATGGGGACAGGCGAGACATATAATGCCGTGAGAAACGGTGTGCGGATGGTTCTGGCATATGACAGCACAGACGGTATGTTTGTCGGAACCGCAGAAAACATCACCGACGCGACGATTCCCTCTGTGCGTGTCGAGGTGCACCTCTCCGATGGGACAGAGCTGGGTCCTACGGAACCAGGCGATCTC
>JBATTW010000132.1:0-2768 GCA_049670805.1 Bacteroidota bacterium | reverse complement strand
ATGACAAGGCCGAACCAGGGATCCATGTAGGAGGGATCCTGACGTGACGCCTCTTCCAGGAGCCGCTGGCCCTCAATGTCGTCCCGTTTCCCGTGGCCCACCATCGACTTGAGATAGAGGAGCGTTGGATTCACGGGGTATTGCTTCACTCCCTTCTCCAACAGCTTTTCGTAGTTTTCATCCCCGGCGTACCGGGCGGCATACATCCAGTTTGCGTAGGCGTTTTCGGAGGGGTAGACCTCGTAGTACTCCTTCCAGAGATCCGCAAGCTTCTGGTAGGTTTCTTTGTCGTAAACGACTTCCCGCTTGCTGTAGATCTTCTCGGGTCTCTGAACAGCTTCGGTCCTCTCGCGGCAGCTCACCGCACCGATGGTGCCGGCAAGCAGGGCCAGGAGGAGCACAACAACGATTTGACGGATCATCTCCATTCTCCTTTTGTCAGGATACAAAACGGCTTCCTGATCTAATAATCCACCAGAGCCCGTTTTGTTCAATCAAGAAGGGCAAAAAAGAGGAAATACGGTAAGAACTAAGAAATGTGAGGATTGGGACTAGAAAACGCCATTCTGCAGGGGCCACGCGAGATGGCGGGGCCGGATCAGCTCTCCGGGCTATCCTCTGCCGGTCCCGTGGAGAAACGCTCCTCCACGTCGGACCCGACCCGGATTGGCCGCCCGGTTTTCATGTCGATGGGACACCAGAGGGTCCGGGCATGCGCCAGCAGTTTTCCATCGCCGGCCCGCAGGATATCCGTAAACCTCTCGTATGCTCGAGGGGCAGCCTTCCCGACCCACGTGCGGGCAACGATCGCATCGCCCTGAAGCGCGGAGCGTTTGTAGTCGATTTCATGCCGGACAACAACCCACGCGATTTTGGCCTGCTGTTCGGGGGTCGCCGCGGCACTCCAGTGGGCCACGGCCGCATCATGGACCCAGCGGAGATAGACCACGTTGTTCACGTGTCCCAGCTGGTCGATGTCAGCTGGCTCTATTCTGACCTCAATCTCGTAACGTTCGGGTGAAGGAGAGGATTCCACGGGGTCTCACTCTGATAATCAAACGGATCTCTTCAGCTCGATGACTGTTATCTCCGGTGGCATTCCAACACGCCCGGGGAATCCGATGAACCCCAGGCCGGTATTCACATACAAAGTCTGGTTTGGCTCTTCATAGAGCCCTCCCCACCGCTTGTATCGCATGTTTACGGGGCTCCACCTCCAGCCCGGTATCTCGATGCCAAACTGCGCGCCGTGTGTATGGCCGGACAACGTCAGATCGATATCCGTGTGGCCCAGGACCTGCTCATCCCAGTGCGTCGGGTCATGCGAGAGGAGTACCTTGAACGAATCGGGCTGAGCGTGCGAGAGAGCTTTCTCCAGATCGCCGTACTGTGGGAACGGCCGGAGGCCCCAGTTCTCCACACCCACCAGATCCAGCTTTTCACCATTCAGCTCGAGTGTGTGTGCATCGTTCAGAAGTACCGTGAACCCGAGATCCCTCTGCAGAGCGACAAGCGTCTGGAGATTCTTTTGCTTCTCTTCGGGTGATCTCCAGGGAACATAATCGCCGTAGTCATGGTTGCCCAGAATCGAATACTTACCAACTGTAGCCTTCAGCCTACGAAGCGCCGGGACGAATGCGTCCATTTCGGATGAAACATTGTTGACAAAATCGCCCGTGAAGAGGAGCAGATCGGCATGCTGGTCATTGATTGCCTCGATGGCGTCTTCCACCTCTTCCGGGTATCCGACAAAACTCCCGATGTGAAAATCGGAGATCTGCACAATCCGCAGGCCATCAAACGAGTGCGGGAGGTTGGAAAACTTCAGCGAGTGTTTCCTTACCGTGTAGTTGAACCTTCCCCAGGCAATACCGTATGCAATCGAAAAGAACGGAACGGCGGCGAGGATGAGTCCTGCACGCGTCAGGAACTGGGTGCGAGAGATGGGCTCCCCCCTGGGTACGTCCTTCCGATTCCTCTTCCTTATTCGAAAGTAGAGCTTCCGACCGAGGAGAATAAGATCATCCAGCAGATTGACATCGACGAAGACAAGTTTCGGGACATAGAAGAGAATGAACATCCCGCTTATCAGGTGGAAATACCGGAGGTAGTTTGACGGGTTGATGGGGAGCGTAACAAAGAGGATCAAACCCGATATGAGGACAAAAGGAACGATCCAGAAGAGGACAAAGATGATCCTCCTGAGCTTCTGGCTGGAGTTAGCCGTGAGTTTATGGACGCCCCAGTAGGCGTAGGCATCGATAGCCAGTATGATGGCACTGAAAACCAGAATGAAAATGATCGGGTTGTTTCTCATGGACTAAGCTTGTCCCCGTCTTGCCAGGCGGACCATGTCCGTGCTTTCCAGCGTCTGCTTCTCGGCACCGTAGAGCACGGCATTGATCATCGACTGGCCGACCTCCTCCGTAGTCATAACGTATTTGGGGAAGAGAAGTTTCCAGAGCGGATAGAGGGGGCCCACGATCTTGTACATGAAAAGGACATGCTTCGCATCCTTCCTGGGTTGTATGTATCCCGGACGCATCAGATAGACCTGCTTGAAGGGAAGAGTTTTGAGCATGTTCTCTGTCTCCCCCTTCACCCTTGCCCAGTTCTGTCGGCTCCGCAGCGTATCGTCAGTTCCGGTCCCGGAAACATAGCAGAAAACCATATCAGGATTGAGCCGGGAAAGTACCCCGGCAGCCCTCTCCGTGTAGTCGTAGGTGATTCTCCTGTAGTCCTCCCTGGAGATGCCAACGGATGAGACC
>JBATTW010000131.1:0-4149 GCA_049670805.1 Bacteroidota bacterium | reverse complement strand
TTGATCTGGCGGTCAAGGTTCGATGCAATCTTCTTGAGCGCTTTGTCTACATATTCCTGCTTGACATCTACGAGGTGCACGGGATAACCGTGCTGCGCGAACACGTGGGCGATCCCGTTGCCCATCGTACCCGCTCCGATTACTGCAACGGCCTTCGTATCCACGATTCCATCCCCCTTTGCTATGTTCGCAATGGTCTACTGTCGTTCGACGATCACCCCGCTCGCCTCACCTCCTCCGATACATAATGCCGCCAGACCCCTCTTTGCGTTTCTCTGCTCCATGGCATGGAGCAGAGTCACCAGGATGCGTGCGCCGGAGGCCCCAACAGGGTGTCCCAGCGCGATTGCCCCGCCGTTGACGTTCACCTTGCCCGGATCCAGCCCCGCGATCTTGTTCACCGCAAGCGCGACGACGGCAAAGGCCTCGTTGATCTCCAGGAGATCAATGTCGTTGATTGTCAGGTTCCCCTTTTTCAAGACTTTCTCAATGACATCCGCCGGAGCAGTCGTAAACCACTCGGGAGCCTTGGCGTGTGACGCCTGCGCCAGTATCCTGGCGATAGGCTTCTTCCCGAGCGCCTTCGCCTTCTCTGCGGACATCAGGACAAGGGCGGCAGCTCCATCGCTGATCTTGGATGCGTTCGCGGCCGTAATCGTTCCGTCTTTCGTAAACGCCGGCTTCAGCTTGGGGATCTTTTCGAAGTTCGTCCGGGTGACATCCTCGTCCTCCGTCACGGTCACCGTCTGGCCCTTCTTCGCAGGCACCTCCACGGAGACGATCTCCTTCTGGAAGCGGCCCTCCTTCTGAGCTTCCTGTGCACGCTTGTAGCTCATGATCGCGTACTCGTCCTGGGCTTCCCGGGGGATGTTGCACTCCTTTGCGCAGAGCTCACCCGCGTTCCCCATCAGATAGTCGTTGTAGACATCCAGAAGACCGTCCTTGATCATCGAATCCAGCAGCTCCCCGTTGCCCATACGGTACCCCGTCCGGGCCTTGTCAAGGAGATAGGGGGCGTTGGACATGCTCTCCATCCCCCCGGCCACCACCACTTCGGCGTCCCCAAGCATGATTGCCTGCGCTCCCAGCATCACCGACTTGAGGCCGGAGCCGCAGACCTTGTTGACCGTCATACACTCCACGGATTCGGGTAGCCCGGCGAAAATCGCCGCCTGACGCGCAGGCGCCTGCCCAACCCCCGCGGAGAGGACGTTTCCCATGATGACTTCGTCCACATCTTCGGGCTTCAGCCCGGCCCGCTGGACCGCCTCCCGGACAGCTATCGCCCCCAGGCGCGGAGCAGGCAACGAGCTCAAGGACCCTCCGAACCCCCCGATCGGGGTCCGACAAGCACTGACGATAACCACATCAGTCATTGCTCTTTTCCATCATTCTGTTTTTGGATGATCCATGTTAACGTAAACTTCAAGAAAAGGCAAGGCTCCGGGTGGGTCCCGGAGCCTTGTGTATCTCGCCCTATGACATTGTCGCCGTCAGGAGCTCATGGATTTCAAAAACTCTTCGTTCGATTTGGTGCCTCGCATTTTATCCAGGAGGAACTCTGTCGCCTCCACCGTGCTGAACTCCGCGAGGAATTTCCTCAGAATCCAGACCCGGTTCAGATCGTCCGGATCCAGCAGCAGCTCTTCCTTCCGGGTTCCGGAGCGGTTTACGTCCATCGCCGGGAAGACACGCCTGTCGCTCAGTTTCCGGTCCAGGATGATCTCCATGTTACCCGTTCCCTTGAACTCCTCGAAGATCACCTCGTCCATACGACTCCCCGTCTCAACCAGAGCGGTAGCGACAACGGTCAGGCTTCCTCCCTCCTCGATGTTCCGGGCCGCGCCGAAAAACCGCTTGGGTTTGTGAAGCGCGTTGGAATCAACACCACCCGAGAGGATTTTGCCTGAATGCGGGACAACCGTGTTGTGCGCGCGGGCCAGCCTCGTGATGCTGTCCAGCAAGATCACAACGTCTTTCTTGGACTCCACCAGCCGCTTTGCCTTCTCCAGGACCATATCCGAGACCTGCACGTGACGCTCGGGCGGCTCGTCGAATGTCGAACTGACCACCTCCGCGTTCACCGACCGTTCCATGTCGGTGACCTCCTCGGGCCGCTCGTCAATCAACAGAACAATCAGCTTCACCTCAGGATGGTTCCGGGTGATGCTGTTGGCGAGCTTCTGTAGCAGAATCGTCTTACCGGCCTTTGGCGGGGAGACGATCATTCCGCGCTGGCCCTTGCCTACCGGTGTGAGCAGGTCCATGATCCTCATGGCGTACTCGCCCGGGGCGGTCTCAAGCTGGATCGGTTCGTTGGGGTAGAGAGGTGTGAGGTTGTCAAACAACACACGCTCCCGCATGACGTCAGGGTTCTCGTCATTCACGGCCTCGACGCGCAGGAGGGCAAAGAACCGCTCCCCCTCCTTTGGCGGGCGAACCTGCCCGCTGACGGAGTCACCTGTTCGAAGATTGAATTTCTTTATTTGAGACGGCGACACGTAGATGTCGTCAGGGGAAGGGAGGTAGTTGTAATCCACCGAGCGAAGGAACCCGTACCCGTCGGGCAAAACCTCCAGCACCCCCCGGCTGAACGTCAGGCCGCCCTGTTCGGTCTGGGCCTCCAGGATCTTGAATATCAGCTCCTGCTTCCGCAGGTCACTGAACCCCGCGATGTTCAGTTCTTTTGCAATCGAGTTGAGCTCAGAGATCTTCTTGGACTTGAGCTCGGCAATGTCCATTGACATGGATTACATCCCTTTCCAAATACAACGTTGGAATTTGTTCAAGAATAGGAAGAGGTCTACGAAAAGTTGGCTGGATGACCGTCTGAGATCAAACGAAAAGCTTGAGACAGGCGGTGAAACGGATTGGAAATCACCTATTGAATATACCCTTTTTGTCCACTTATGTCAAGACTTTTGTTGGCGGGCCTTCTTCAGATACTCGAGTGCCTCTCCGACGACGTAGTGAGAACCGGTCACGAGAACTCTTCCCCCCCGCCGGCGAGCCCGGGAGACGCCTCTGGCCACCGAATCAGCTACAGCGCACTGCATCCCCTGTATCTCCGCTTCCTTCTGGATCAGCTTCGGCTGCAGGGCGCGTTTGGCCGACGGGGCTACCGCGACCAGGAGATCTGTGATCTCTGTCAGCTCACTCAGCATCAGAGAGAGGTCCTTGTCATTCATCACCCCAAACACGACCGTGAATTTCTGCTTTGCTCCCCCACCCAGCGCTTCAACAAGGGTCCTGATCCCTGCCGGGTTGTGCGCCACATCCAGGAGCAGACTATTCCCTCGTCCCACCTTCTGGAGCCTGCCGGCAAGGCCGGTGTTCTTTTTGACATTCCGGAACCCGGCACGGATGGCCCTCGCGTTGATTCGGCTGAACTTTCCGGCGGCAGACCGCCGCCTCAAAAGAACCTCCAGCGTGGCCAGCGCCAGCCGGGCATTCTCCCTCTGGTGCGGGCCGTCCAGGCCCAGCGTCATCCCCCTCAACCTGGCCCCCGGTGTCAGGAACTCGAATGTGCCTCGCCGGACCGGCTTTTCAGGATCAACCACCGATACCAGATCATGACTCTGGAAAAAGGGGGCTCCATTGCGGTCGGCAATATCACGCAGTGCGGCAAGCGCCACATCCGTCTCCGCGGCGGTTATGACGGGAACTCCCGCCTTGATGATCCCCCCCTTCTCGCGGGCTATCTCCTGGAGAGTATCCCCAAGATAGTCCGTGTGCTCAATGGAGATATTCGTCACAACCGAGACAAGCGGAGTAAGGACGTTCGTTGCGTCCAGCCTCCCCCCCAGCCCCGTCTCCACGATCGCGACGTCCACATTCCGTTCGGCAAAATAGGCAAATGCAACAGCGGTCGTGGATTCAAAAAAAGTGGCGTGGTATCTCTCTATATCTGACCGGAGACTCTGCGTGAGACGGAGAACCGCCGGTACCGGTATCTGACGGCCGTTGACCCGTATCCGCTCGGTGAAACTCACCAGGTGCGGCGAGGTGTAGAGCCCGGTTCTGTATCCGGCCTCCTGAAACACGGATGCCAGGAAGGCAGCTGTGGATCCCTTCCCGTTTGTTCCGGCGATATGGATGGAGGGAAATCCTCGCTCAGGATTTCCAAGGGATTGGAGCAGCGCCTGGATG
>JBATTW010000130.1:0-4677 GCA_049670805.1 Bacteroidota bacterium | reverse complement strand
TTTCACTATAGACCAGATGAATGTCCTGAATGCAACTTTTCGGGCGATGCATCTGGCGGTCGCAGCTCTTGCGGTCCGTCCAGAACACCTCCTGATCGATGGCGATCGGTTTACGCCGAAAAGCGCGTGCGGTGCTGCGGAGTACCCCATTCCTTATACAACGCTCGTAGACGGCGACGAACTGAGCTTTTCGGTCGCCTCCGCGTCGATCGTTGCCAAGGTGACTCGTGACAGGATCATGGAGGGATTCGACAGGATTTATCCAGGCTACGGGTTTGCCCGGCACAAAGGGTACGCGACGCGGGCGCATCGGGAGGCGATCACCCGACTGGGGATCAGTCCTATCCACCGACGTTCGTTTACCCACCATGCCCAGGTATTCCTGAATCCCTAGAGGAATAGTGCAGATGCGCACCGCGGCGCAGAGGCGAGGCACCGATGGTGAGGAAATCGCCCGGCAGTACCTGGAACGGGAGGGATATGCCATTCTCGAGACGAATTTCCGCTTTCTTCGGGGAGAGATCGATATCGTGGCGGAGGACGGGGAGTTTCTGGTGTTCTGCGAAGTGAAATCGAGAGAGAGTGGTGAGTACGGGGCTCCTGAGTATGCGATTACAGCCGAGAAGCGTGCGAAGATCAGGAAGGTGGCCGAGGGCTATCTCCTGGTGAACTCCATCAGGGAACACCCCTGCCGTTTCGACGTCGTGACGATCCTGATGGATGGCAACAGGGGGGTCCTGAACCATATGAGAAACGCATTCTGAGCCTCTGTCTGAAGCGCCCGACGGTGGTCTATGCCTCACCCACCGCGACCCCACCCTCCGCCGGTACAGATTGGCTCTTCCGCTGCAGTCGCCTGTAGACCTCCACCGCGATCACGACTCCGAGCGCCATGAGGACGACGGCAATGACGGCGAGGATGTAGTTCCCTGCCGGGAGATACAGCCATCCGAGCTGGTCGAAGAGGGCTGCCTCGGTTGTTGCGAGCATGAAAATGCCCGGAAGCAGCGTATACACGGTGCGCTTCTTGTATCCGAACATGTATGCACTCACAACGAGGAGTGCGAGGGCAGCTATCAACTGGTTGGCGGCACCGAACGCGGGCCAGAGTATCTTCCAGTTGTTCCCCACAGTCAGGACATACGCGAAGGCAAGTCCCAGGGCAGTGGCGATGTAGCGGTTCTTGAGAAATGGAACCTTCTCGCCGACACTCTCGGTGATTATGAACCGGGTCAGCCGGGCGCAGGTGTCCAGAGTGGTCAGGATGAACGCGTTGAGCATGAGTATGCCGAATGCGATTCCGTACTGGAGGGGGATCCCGATGCTCTCGAGAGCTCGGCCCATCGCGGTCCCGAAGGTGATGTTCGCACCCTTCCGGGCGAGGAGATCACTGAAGACGAAACCCGAGAGCTCTGCAGACGGGGCCGTCTTCCAGAAGAGGACTCCGGCCATCAGGAGGATCACGAGCATCGCCAGGGCACCTTCGGTGACCATTCCTCCGAACGAGATCATCTTTCCCTCTGATTCCCGGCGAAGCTGTTTTGCGGAGGTACCGCTGGAGACGACGGAGTGAAATCCTGAAACCGCGCCGCAGGCGACGGTGATGAAGAGAATCGGCCAGATCGGACCGTTGCTGCTTGTAAACCCGACGAACGCCGGGCCATTGAGCTCGGGTTGCATGACCAGCAAACCTACAAAGCCGAGAGCGAGGCCCAGAATGAGGATATACATCGACAAATAGTCACGGGGCTGCAGCAAGACCCAGACGGGCAGTGTCGCGGCGATCAGAGAATAGACCAGCGAAAACAGCAGCCAGAATTCAAAGCTTGCTGGGATTGGGATGGCCTCGCCCAGGAGGATCAGGACGACCATGAGGGTGAGCGCGATGATCGTTCCGATCCAGACGTTGAACTTCATCCGGTAGACGAGCGTGCCGAACCCGACGGCGATGAACATAATGCCCAGTGTGGGGATGACGATTTCAGGCTTTTCGGAGAGTGTCTGTGCCGTGAGCACCGCGAACACTGCTATAACCAGAACAAGCGCAAGCCAGAGAAAGGCGCTGAAGATCCACCGTGCCGTCCTCGACACGTGTGTCTGCGCGATCTCCGCAATGGATACACCTCTGCTTCGTACCGAGATCATCATCGCGGTATAGTCATGAACCGCTCCGATAAACACCGTTCCGAGCAGGATCCAGATCAGCGCCGGGAGCCAGCCAAAGAGAGAATAGGCAAAAATCGGTCCCACGATCGGACCAGCGCCCGCAATGGAGGAGAAATGATGGCCGAAGAGAATGGCCGGCCGTGTCGGGACGAAATCAACGTTATCCTGTCGTGATTCTGCCGGTGTCGGCCAGTTGTCGTTTGGCTTGATGAGGCGTCGTTCTATGAACCCGCCGTACCATTTGTACATCGCGATGAACCATATCGCCCCAAGAACGCCAATCACGGCTGCATTCAGCATACGTCGTCCTCCAGAGGATAATTCAGGGGAAAAAAAGCCAGCGGCATCATGGTAGTGAAAAGGTGCAATTATGGCAAATCCCGGTCTGTCCGCCCGCTGACGTTACGCCCGATGCAGGCGGGGGCCGACGCGCCGCGCCTCTCGCGCGATGCACCGGCTGTTCTTGTTGTTGAACTGCTCCAGCAGTGTACAGTAGACGGCCAGTTCCTTTCTGCAGGCGCCGATGGCGTCATCAGGCGCAAACGATGCGTGCGTGCAGGAATAGTCACAAAACAGCGGCAGGTCAGGTGGGGATGCTTCCTGGATTGTCGTCCGGCTCTTTCGACCCATGGTCTCTTCGTGCTCCGGTTCTGGACACGCCCGTCGTGGCGACATGCCCGGGATGATTGTAGAGGAATCCGGATTCAGTTGCAAACAAATGTTCCGATTTTTCTTGACAGGAAGAGCAAGAATGAGTATCTTTTGACTAACCGGTCAGTCAATGAAACATCTGAATTGAACCGACGTATCTTTAGATATGAGTCCACGCACGCCAGAGCAGTACGAGGCGATTCGGGCCAGGAGGCGGAAGACCATTGTATCGGCTGCGCTTCGGGTCTTTGCGACGAGAGGGGTGGATACGACGTCGATGGAGCAGATCGCCAGGCGCGCCCGCATCTCTAAGGGGCTGATATACAACTACTTCCCGAGCAAGAAAGCGCTCCTGATGGCGGTGGCAGTGAAAGGAATGGAGGAGCTTGCGGGGACGTTTCCCTCGAATGTGGAGGAGCTCACCCCACGCCAGGCCCTGGAGACGTTCATCAACAACACGTTTGATCTGATAGAGCAGAAACGGGAGTTCTTTGCGTTGTACATCAACCTCTTCACGGAACCTCTGGTGGTGCCCCGGTACAGGTCATTCTTCCTGCAGCTGATCGAGCCATTCCGACGGTTCCTGGCGTCGAAGCTCCGGCAGGCCGGTATTCCTGAGGCTGAGAAGGAGGCTATCCTCCTCATGTCGCTGCTTGACGGTATTCTTCTCCATGTCCTCATTGCCCGAGAAGCCTATCCACTCGATGCGATACGTCACCTGGTACTGCAGAAATATGTCTATCCCAGAGAGGATATATGAGCTATCAACAAACATTCAGAGTGTTCATCGGAGCAATGGCAGGCGTTGCCATACTGTTCAGCGCGGCTCACGCAGAGAGTGCAAAGGAGATCGTCAAAAAATCCGACGAGAACTACCGCGGAGTCTCCAGCTATGCCGAAATGACAATGACCATCGTCAAGCCTGACTGGTCGAGGGAGATGTCCCTGAAGATGTGGTCAAAGGGGGACGACTATGGTGTCGTGCTCGTCACCGCGCCTCCGCGGGACAAAGGCACCGTAACATTGAAGAGAATAAACGAGGTCTGGAATTGGGTCCCCAGCATTGAGCGAGTCATCAAGATCCCCCCGTCCATGATGATGCAGTCCTGGCTTGGTTCCGACTTCACCAACGATGACCTCGTCAAGCAATCCTCGATTGTCAAAGACTATATACACACGCTGACGGGGGACACCGTGATCGATGGTCATGCGTGCCACGTCATCACCATGATTCCGAAGGAACATGCTCCGGTCGTGTGGGGCAAAATCCTCTCCTACATCACCAAGGAACACTACATCCAGCTCCGGAGCGAAATGTTTGACGAAGACGGCTACCTCTCGAAGATCCTCACGTCTTCGAACATCCAAACCTTCGGGAAGCGACAACTCCCCGTTCACTGGGAGATGCTGCCGGCGGAGAAGCCGGATCAAAAGACTGTTATGGACTACCGTGAGTGGCAGTTCGACATGCCTATGGATGATACGTTCTTCTCGCAACAGAACATGCGCCGTGTGCGCTGAAGCAAAGGGACCTCTATGATGCTCTACCTACAGCTTGCCTGGCGGAATATCTGGCGAAACAAGCGACGAACGCTGATCTCTATCTCCTCGGTCTTCTTCGCGGTGGTCCTGGCCCTGCTCATGAGATCGATGCAGCTCGGTTCCTATGAGTACATGATCCAGAATGCCGTCAAACTCAGTACAGGCTATGTTCAGGTCCACGCCGAGGGATACTGGGACAAACGGTCCATCGATCTGAGCTTCCCCTACAACGAGAGTCTGCGCAAAACCCTCTCTTCTGTGGAGAACGTGACGGAGTTGATCCCGCGTCTGCAGTCGTTTGCGCTCGCAGCTTCGGAC
>JBATTW010000129.1:0-2094 GCA_049670805.1 Bacteroidota bacterium | reverse complement strand
CGCCAGACCATCACGAGAGCAACACATTACTCTGCGCCACAACTCTTGTGGTGTTGACCGTCACTCGATCCGCTGGCGCCTGTGCCTTCAGGTAGGCATTGCTATCATGCCGCATCGCCCCCGGGGGTAGCCAGTGCCACATATGTCCGAGGGCTTTCCGTACCCGGTCTTCAAAAAACGGCGGGAGGACATCTGTCGTCTGCTCATAAAATCCCCGAAACTCCGGGTCTCGGAGGAGCCTGTGATGGATCTCTCCATGGTATCGTATTCTTCCGTACCCCCCCTCGGATACTGCTCGAACTAAATTCATCCATCGTGGAGCCAGACTCCGGGTTGCACCAAAGCGTCGCGCAATGGCCCGGGGAGAGAATGAGTATCTCGTCGTATCCACCACGTGCTGATAGAACTCTGGCCAGGAGTAGTTTTTCGGCCGCACGTTCATCGCGCCGTTGTTGTTCAGGAAATGAAACGGGAACCCGAGTACGCGGTTCTCACGCTGGTACTGCAGGTTGATCGGTGCGGCTTCCCCGAAGGCTGTGAGGAGACAATAGGCCGTGAAGGCGCCGGGCGCCAAATCTACGAACCGACGCGTGAGCTCGAATGGATCCGGTCCTGCATCACCGTCAAGTCCCAGAACGAAGTTGGCCTGCACGTACGGGATGTAGCGCAGGACCAGATTCACGTGCTCGGCGACGTGCTTCACCTTTTCTATTCCCTCGAGGCTGGAGGCTCTTGTCTTTTCGCCAAGGTCGAACCACGATTCGATGCCGGGGAGGAGAGCCTTGAACCCATTCCGTTGAAGTCGTTGGAGACGCGGCTCCGACAGCAACGACAGGCTGCTTTCTGCGATGAAGTCGATGCTATCCGGTGGGATGGCCTCCTCAATGGTTCCCATGATTTCATCGAACCGGACTCCGAAATTGGGATCATGCCATCCAACAATAGGACGTTTGAACTTGGTCAACAGAAACCGGAGGTCGTCCTTCAACACGTCGGTATCAAGTAGCTGGTACGGGACCGTGGCGTCAATGCAAAAACAACATGAATACGGGCACCCGATGCTGGCGAGCATTGGAACAATCTGAATAAGTGGAGCCTTCCGAACCGTTGGCTTGATGAACTCCCACCGTTCCCGAACCCCTGGCAGCTGAGCTGGCTGCCCGGGAGCGGATAGATGGAGACCCATCGGTGTATGACGCGAGCAATCCTGTACGACATCCTGGATGACCGCTTCGTCCGTGAAGCCGAGCACGTAATCGAAGTACTTCCGGGCATCCTGTGGAAAGCAGCGCGCATGGGGGCCGCCGAGGGCTGTCACCACTCCCTCGGAGTGAAATTGATTGCTGAGCGCATAGGCGATCTGCGCAGACTCCGTGAATGCCCCGATGAAAACGAGATCCAGGTCTCGCGGGAGTTCCCGGGCAAGATTCTCGAAGCCTGTGTAGCAAAGGAACGAGACATCGTGCCCCTGCCTTTTGCACCAGACTGCGACCACCTGCGGCATGATGCTTGCCAGGTTTGCGTTCATTACACGTGCCCACAGTGATCGCGTCGGGCCCTGACTCACGAGATCGATGACTCCAATCCGCAACTTCTTCACTTCAGTGTCTCCTCGCTGGATATTCGCTACTGCTTCGGTCGTCGTCGCGCGAGGTTCCGCCTGCGCTGCCTCGCGGCCTCCTTGACGATGCGCCGGAATTCAACCCCCTATACGTCGTCAGAGCGTGTCGGATAGAGCTTGATGCAAGTTAAGAGAAGCAGGTTTTTTGAGATAGTCAAGTTGAGGTGTTTGTGTTGTATTGCCCCCCCCCCGTGGGCGTGTGTGCAAAGGGTCGGAATCTGTCAGGACACGAAGACCCTTACAATCTACACAATCTCCCATTGCCTTACGAGGGTCAGGCGTTTTGATGATTCTTCTAGGACCTTTCTGAGCTCCCGAATCAGCTGGTCGACATCCTTCCGGGGTGTGGGGATGGAGAAGCGTTCGTGGCAGGACCCTGAACTGATCGGTGAGATGGGGCAGCCATGTCCGGGTTGCTATTTTCGTGCGGAAATAGAAAAGGCTCTCGTTATGAGAGCTTGGTGTGCACGGAA
>JBATTW010000128.1:0-2336 GCA_049670805.1 Bacteroidota bacterium | reverse complement strand
GTCAGGATCCCTCCTACATGGATCCCTGGTTCGGCCTTGTCATCCACTATTACCAGCAGGAAGACCAGGAGAGGATGAACGTTGCCCTCCGCACAATCCTTGAGGCCGGGGCAATTGCAGACGAAGTCATGGATTATTCGTACAATATGATTGCCTGTCTGGAGAAGGACGCTGTCCTTGTGACGAACGGGGACAACGACACCTACCCCGGGTGGGTCTTGAGGCACGTAATCAACTATCGGCCGGATGTTCGGATCGTAAACCGCTCTCTGTTGAACACCGACTGGTACGCACAGGTCCTCATGAACGACGGTGTTCCGGCGTTCATCAGCCCGCAGGAACATGACGATCTGCGTGAAGCGATCTTGCGGGAGATCAAGGAGCAGAAAGCCGCCATTCCTCCTGCCGGACCCTTCAGTGACCCGCTGCTGGAGCGTCTCATAGAGGCCTGCAAAAAGGCGGGACGGCCGGTCTACTTTGCGGCCACGCTCATGCGTTCCGATGTCGTGGAAAAGTATGGCGAGTCGGGGAGGGGATTGGGGCTTGTCACGCTTGTGACTCCACCCGCGGTATCCGATCGGTCCCAGTTGAAGAGCGTTCTCGAGGTCTGGCTCAAAGAGTTCCGCACGAGCGGAATGGATAGCTGGGAGCTTCGGCACGCCAAGAAATCGCGAGCCGGCAAGATGCTCATGTACAACTACCCTGCCGCGCTGGACTCTCAGATGGACCGGATTCTGGTGGATGCCCGGGATTACCGGCTGGACCTCTTTCACTGGTATCAGGATCACGCACTGGAGCTCGTTCCCGACAAGCACAGGGAGGAGATGAATCGGATGTGGTGCCGATCGGATGACATCCCGGAGATCAAGAATTGGTGCCGCCAACGGAACCTTCTCGACTGATCTCGGACTGGGAGAGCCTGGAGCGGGCCCAGAACGGAGACCAGAGAGCGTGGAGACGTCTCTTTGAGCAGCACTCCCCGCCGCTCCTCCGGATGGCCGCGCTGATGACCGGCTCCACCGACACAGCCCAGGATATCGTTCAGGAGACGTTCCTCCGTCTCCTGAGCCGGTCCAGGGAGTACTACGAGGGATCCTTCAAAGCGTTCCTCTCGACCATCGTCTACCGGCTATCCCTCAAAGAGAACATTCTCCGTCAGCGCAAGAAACCGCTCTCGGAGACCGATCCTCAATCTCCGGATTCGTCGCCACTCGAGGAGGCTGTCTCCGACGAGCGTCAGCGGGAAGTTGCAGAGGTTCTGCAATCCCTCCCCGAGCATCATCGGGATATTCTCCTGTTGAGGCTCTACGGAGAGCGGAGTTATGAGGAGATTGCGGAGATGACGGGAATCTCGCTCGGAACAGTCAAGTCACGTATCTTTTACGCCGTGAAGGCAACCAGAAAAGAGCTGAAGAAAAGAGGAGTGTTATGAAACGACATATCAGCCAGGACACATTGCTGAAGCTCGCGCTCGACACGCTCGAGGCGCCGGCAAAGGGGCGGGTGCAAACTCATCTGGATGGATGCAGTCGGTGCCGGAAGCAATTGGGTGAGATCCAGTTAGCAATGCGGACAATTGAGGGTGTGAGGGTGGATGTGCCCCTGGAGGCTCCTCCGCTTCCGATGGCCCGGCCTAGGTCGATGTTCTGGATGCGGGCGGCGGCGATTCTATTTGTGGGGTTTCTGCTCGGCTTTATAGCTTCTGAGTCTCTCCGTTCTCCCAATGTAACCGTCGTTCAGCAGCAGATCATCCCCACGTCTCCAGAGGTTGCGAAGGCGGCATTCATCTCCTGCGAGGAGGTCGATATCTCATTCCGGATCCAGTAGCCCGATCGGATGAGACACTCAAAAAAGGGGCCGAAATCAGGGATGTTTCTTCATTTTGACTGCAACCTTTTCCCGGGTACTCCCGTAGAATTCGTATAGGCAAACAATGAAGACCGCAGCCGAAAAATACTACCATTTCAGCAAGAAGGCAGAAAATGCCGTCTTTCGGCGCTGAAATACAGCTTTAGGCAGAAGGCGCGTCCCATAGCCCTCAACTGACTACAGTTGAGGGCTTTTTTTTGTGTCCCACGTGTCGCAAACGAGACAGACAATGAAAACCATAAACATAACATTCTTCGGAGTTGACATGAAGGCAGCAGCAGCAGGCTTTACCTGATCGTACAGCCTTAGGCAGATGGCGCGTTTTATAGCCCTCAACTGACTACGGTTGAGGGCTTTTTTTTTGACCTGGTGGGGTTCGCTTGTGCAGTTGATATCCGTGGGGGTGCTGTGTGTGTGCTGCTCGCGGGGCTGGGTTGAGGGGATGGGATGAGCGAGCTCCACAGGTT
>JBATTW010000127.1:0-5462 GCA_049670805.1 Bacteroidota bacterium | reverse complement strand
GTTCTGCCGATCCGCCAGGGTGTATCTCCTACATAGTAGGAGTGAACGAAATAGAAAACTGACCGATCCTCTTGCACGTAGAAGAATGAGGAGGGCTCCACCGGCTGTACATCGTTCCATCCGATGTGCGGTATCTTCACCCCCGGTCCGAACTTCTTCACCCCCGGTCCGAACTTCTTCACACTCCCTTCCAGAACCCCCAGACCAGCTGCGTCCGGATCTTCTTCGCTCTTCGGAAACAGGAGCTGCATTCCCAAGCAGATCCCGAGCATCGGCTTGCCGGCGGAGACATGGTGAAGAAGCGATTCTCGCAATCCCAGATCATCGATCCGGTGGACTGCCTCCCCAAAGGCTCCAACGCCTGGCAAAACAATCCTGGACGCAGAAGAGAGTTCGACGGGGTCACTTGTAAGGTGAACCTCCTGAGAGAGATACTCAAAAGCCCGACGCACGTTGCGGAGATTCCCCATCCCGTAGTCCACGACAACGATCATATCGTCCCCTTGGTCGACGGGATATCAGAACTCCCCGTCAAGCTCACAGCCATTCGCAGTGCACGGCCGAAGGACTTGAACACTGCCTCAGCTTGATGGTGAGCGTTGCTACCATAGAGAAGCGCAACGTGCAGATTTATTCTTGCCTCGCTGCTCACAGCCTGGAAGAACTCCCTCACGAGTTCCAGCGGGAAGCCGTTGATGGTCTCTCTTGTGAAATCCACATGAAAGACTAGATAGCTCCGACCGCTCAAATCCAGAACGGTCCGGGCAAGAGCTTCATCCATCGTCACGAAGGCCTCTCCGAATCGCTCTATCCCACGCTTGTCGCCCAGCGCTTCGCGGAGCGCCGTTCCCAGACAGATCCCGATATCTTCCACGAGATGATGCTCGTCAACATGCAAATCACCCTCTCCTGTCACAGTGAGGTCAAGTCCGCCATGCTTCCGGATATGCGTGAGCATGTGATCCAGAAAGCCAATCCCTGTCTGGATGGACCCGGACCCTGTTCCGTCCAGATCCAACTCCAGGTGGATTCTGGTTTCTGACGTCTCCCTCTGGACCCTGGATCGTCTCATGCGAGGGCCTCCTGCAAAGCAGCCACAAAGGTCTTATTCTCTTCGGGAGTCCCCACCGAAACGCGCAATCCCCTTGCGAGCATCGGGTATGAGGAGACATCTCGAATGAGAATCTCCCGCTGGAGGAGCGCCTGGAATACCTCCCCTGGTGTTCGTTTCGTGGTCTCCAGCAAGAGGAAGTTGGCGCGCGAAGGGTGCGTCACCAATCCCTCAAGTGCACTCAGAGCCCGAAATAGCTTCTCCCGCTCTTGAATGATAATCTCAATCCACCCTCTGTAAGTCTCCCATCGCTCAAGCAGGATATCCACGGCCGCAAGTGTGAAAGCGTTGATGCTGTATGGCAGATGTACCTTCTTCAACTGTCCTGTCAACGCAGGTGAAGCAAGGGAATAGCCAAAGCGCAACGCGGCAGCCCCCATTGCCTTCGAGAAGGTCTGGAGGAGAACAAGCCGCTCGTGGTCCGGCAGAAGCGACACCTGGCTCTCGGGGGCAAACTGAACATAGGCTTCGTCCAGAACGACCAGAGCGGTGGTGGACACGAGAATTCTGACGAGGTCTTCACGAGCGAGATACGAGCCTGTAGGATTGTTCGGAGAACACAACACGAGAAGGCTGGCGTGCGTTTCCTGTACCGTGCTAATAATCCTATTGACATCGAATTGGAAATCCTGTGTCATCGGAACTTCATGTACGGTTGCACCCAGGGATTGCGCCAGGATCTTGTAGAGGGTGAATGTCGGTTGGCTGATCACCACCCCCTTCCCGCGTTCGAGCACGGACATAAAAAGGAGCTGGAGGAGGTCGTTGGAACCGTTCCCAAGAAGGACTCCATCCGATCTCCAATGAGAGAATTCTGCAACCCGTTCAATCTGTTCCTGCGGAACAAAGGCAGGATAGCGTGACCACTCGAGACCCGCGATCCGTTCTGTGATTTCCTCTTTCACCGAACGTGGCAGCTCAAACGGGTTCTCGTTCTGGTTGAGCTTGATCCGATAGGGGTACTGTGGCAGATGATATTCCGCCAGAGATATTATTTCCTCACGTATCATCCCCCCGTCTTTCGAATGTGAACAGATGCCGCGTGGCCGTAGAGGCCTTCCGCCTCTGCAAGAACCTCCACGTGGGAAGAGAGCTTGAGAAACCGCTTCCTCCCGATTTCGATTACATTGGTAAATCGCATAAAATCAGAGACACTAAGGGCTGAACTGAATCGTGCGGTGCCAAGCGTCGGGAGAGTGTGGTTGGGACCCGCAATGTAATCCCCCATTGCTTCCGTGGACCACGGCCCGAGAAAAACAGCACCTGCACACGTGACTCTCTCCAGCGTCTTTTCAGGGTTCTTGACCAGTAGCTCGAGATGTTCCGGTGCGAACTCATTGACGATAGCAGCAGCATCCTTCAACGAACCCACCAGAACGATTGCACCGTGGGCTTCAAGTGAGGATCGGATGATATCTCTACGGGGCATCTGCTCCATTTGCAGACCGATCGCCAGCTCTACACGTTGCGCCAGCTGGCTCCAATTGGTGATGCAGATTGCCGTTGCGGTTTCATCATGTTCAGCCTGCGCAATCATATCCGCGGCAACGAGTTCCGGGCGGGCAGATTCATCAGCAACCACAACGAGTTCTGTCGGCCCGGCCAATGCGTCAATCCCCACCCTGCCATACACAAGCTTTTTTGCCATCGTGACATAGGCATTGCCCGGACCCGTGATCTTGTCCACACGCCGGATGGTCTCCGTTCCGAAGGCCAGAGCCGCAATCGCCTGAGCCCCCCCAACTCGATAGATCTCGGTGACCCCTGCCTCAGCTGCCGCGACAAGCACACCTGGAGCGATCTTGCCGTCCCGATCAGGCGGGGTTACCATGACTATCTCGTCCACGCCCGCAACCGAAGCGGGAATTGCATTCATAAGGACAGACGACGGGTACGAGGCCTTTCCGCCGGGAACATATATCCCCGCGCGTTGGAGCGCTGAGAATCGTTGCTCCAGGCGCATCCCCTTTTCAGTGATCTTCCAGGACTTCTGGACCTGGTGGTTGTGGAACCGTTCAATATTCGCATGCGCAATCCGAAGGGCCTTCAGGAACTTCTTTCCTACTTCGCTGTACGCGGCTTCGATTTCCTCAGGAGAAACCGTGATCCCGACCGATTCGATGACCGGGCAGTCCAACTCAGCGGCGTAACGTCGCAAGGCGACGTCCCGCTCGTCCTTCACTGCCGAAACTATCTCCCGCACCTTCCTCTCCAACTCCTCGTGCACCTCCCAGCGGCGCTCAACAAGATGACGAACGGCATCGGGGTATCTTTTGTAATCAAGTATCTGCATACACTGCAGTGTCGAGTTGGTGGATGAGTTTGTTGAGTGTGACAGATTTCGTTTTCATGGCCGTGCGATTAACGATAAGCTTTGCGCTCACGGGAGCCACTTCGTCAATAACCTCCATCCCGTTTTCTCGCAATGTTCGCCCCGTCTCGACCAGGTCCACAATGCCGTGGGAGAGCCCAAGGAGCGGTGCGATTTCAACAGACCCTTCAAGGCGTACGATTCGAACGTGGACATGCTTCGACAGGAAATGTCGCTCGGCCGTGCTTGGATATTTCGTGGCGATCCTGATCAGGCTACCGAAGTCCAGCGGTGATCCCTCGGGAGCGGCCACTACCATCCGACATTTTCCGATCTGGAGGTCAAGTGGCTCATACACATCCGGTTCGTTCTCGCGAAGCACATCGCTTCCGACGATCCCCGCATCGATGGCGCCGGATTCCACATAGACGGGTATGTCTACCGGTTTCAGAGCTACGAAATCGTACTTCGACTCAGTATCCGGAAAGGTCAATCGACGCGATCCGTTCCGGACGTCCGGCATCCGAATATTCGCTCGTGCAAGGATTTCCAGGGCAGCATCAAACAACCTCCCCTTGGGCAACGCTATGAGAAGGCCTCCGTTCATGCCAGCTCCACGAGTCGATCCATCGAAAAGGAAAAGCCAACAGCCGGTGCGTCTACACCGAACTCTTGAAGCAACGTGTCATATCGACCCCCTTTACCCAGCTCGCCGGTGAGACGAGGAGAGAAGAAGGTCACCATCACACCTGTATAGTACTCCATCTCGTCAATCTCCGTCAGGTCATAGACAAGATGTCCGCTCCACTTCCTGAGTGCCTTGTCCAGGTCAACCAAGACATCAATCGCGTTACATGACATTTCGTTCTGAAGAATCTCCTTCGCACGCCCCAGCACCTCACTCCCCCCCACGCAACGGCTCAGAGCCTCCAGCTGGTGCTGGAAGTGTTCACCCACACCAAGATCGGCCAACCGGCGGGCAAGTCCCCTGGAGTCTTTCCGGTCGATCTCAGATTTCACACTGTCCAGGGCGCTTCTATCGATTGATAGATCATCGATGAGTCCCGCAAATATCGCAGCATGGTTCAGATGGACCTGGACGTCCCCAATCCCTAGCTCTTCGAGGCAGGTCATTGCCAGATCAATCATCTCGATATCGCCTTCACGACCTCCCACCCCGATGATCTCGGCTCCCACCTGTCCAAACTCGGAGAACTGCTCTCGTTGAGGGTCGATCTTTCTAATCACATCCCCCGTATACCATGCCTTGATCGGGCCGGGTGAACGCCGGAGTTGTCCTCCTACGATCCGTGCAACAGCCGGTGTGAAATCGGCCCTCAGGGCGAGAAGCTGATCATTTCGGTCCAGGAATCTGATCGCCTCGTCCCGGACGTGTTGCTTTCCGCGCGTGTAGAGTTCAAGGAACTCAACAGTTGATGGACTCACTTCGCCGTACCCCTTCGAATTGAAGACTGCAGCCAGTCTTGTCTCAACTGTCCGCCGACGCCTCGCCTCCTCGAACATTATGTCTCGGAAGCCTGCAGGGAGCCCCAATGGTTTTTTGTCTCTCATAGCCCCAGAAAGTGAAAAGCCCCTCCCGGCGTTCCAGGAGGGGCTCTCAAATACTCATTTCAGTAGTGCTAGCCGTTCCTTCTGCCGGGACAGAGGCGCGTATCCCTCGCGTGATGATGATTCAGCGATGTTGCGTATGTCCCGTCAACGGCCTTCATAGCTACGTATAGCATACTCAAACGCACGGAAAAAGTCAATACCCGCGAGGAAACCGCACCATCTCTAGAATTCCGCGCTGATGCCGATCGAAGGAAGGATTCCGATGCTCTCGTTGAACTCCGGGCGTTGCTCGAGCAAATTCCAGCGGACCGAGGTTACGATCTTGTTGTTGTAGACATTCTGGATATCCAGATAGGCTATAAGTGCCCACCCGATGAAATTCCATCGGCGATCAGCCCTGAGATCCAGGGAATGGGTGTTCCTGAGCCTGAGGGAGTTGTAGTCGGCCACGCTCTGCGTGCCGTCGGG
>JBATTW010000126.1:0-3027 GCA_049670805.1 Bacteroidota bacterium | reverse complement strand
GGCCAGACCCTGAGCACTCTGCACTGCTATACCCATCCCCTCTTCAAGGGAGAGAGGACCCCGCTCGATCCTCTCACGGAGCGTCTCCCCCTCGTAGAGGTCCATACAGATGAAGAGCTGGCCCTCTTCGGTCTCGTTGATATCGTGTATGGTGCAGATGTTGGGGTGCTGGAGGGAAGAGGCTGCCTGTGCCTCCTGTGTAAACCGGGCTTTGGCCTCGGGATCGCGGGTCAGATCGGCGGGCAGAAACTTCAGAGCAACGCTTCGCTTGAGGCGGGTGTCCTCCGCCCTGTAGACGACACCCATGCCTCCTTCCCCGACCCTTTCCAGGATCCGGTAGTGCAGAACTGTCGTGCCGGTAAGATCGCGCATGATGACACCCTATTACTTGTACTGCACGGGCCCCAGGTACTTGTCCAGCCAGGCCAGCGATTCCTTCAGAAACTCATCCGGAGGCACAAAATGATCGGTCGGATAGACCACCAGGCGCTTGTGCTTCTCGGGGGTTCCGATCATCTCAAACATCGGCTTCACATTGAGCTCCAGAGGGAACGCTAGGTCATACTCCCCGTTCAACATCAGCACCGGTAGTTCTATTCTCGGTGTATAGTAGAGCATCCTCACTTCCGGTCTGACCTTCGGCTCGAGGCGGAGGCCACCCACCTCCACGATTGCCGCCTTGAACCTCTCCTCGACCGCAAGGACCAGGTTGGCATAACTCCCGCCCCAGCTCATTCCGTAGTAGGAGACCTTTGCAGCATCGATATCGGGACGGGATTCGAGGTAGTCGATTGTACGGCTGTACTCCCGGACGATGCGGATTCGGTAGTCCATGTACTGATGGGGACCCATCGCGGTCTCTACCGAATCCGGAAGGCTCCGCTCGTACATGGCCATTGCAATCGGATGTACCACGGCGCGGCCGCTCTTAATCAGATACTGGACGCTCCGGACGAAATGGGCCTGCCTCTCAAGGTCGTTACTTGATGCGACACGCTCGGCCCAGGAACCCGGAAAATAGACTACGACCTGGAAGGGAGGAGCGGCGTTCTTGGGGAGAAAGAGGTATGCCGACATTCTCTCATCCGCGCCGAGGTTATTGAAGCTGACCTTCTCCTTCACCCAGTCGTCGGGGGTCTCGTCCCGAAACTCGATTGCAGACTCCAAGGGGAACCTGTCGTACTCGTACAGACCCCGGTAGATCTGAAACACATCATCGGACACTTGTTCCACGCTCCGCAGGTCGTATTCCTCATCGAAGGTAACCGGATCAAAAACATCTGGCGGCGGCTTCACACCCGCGGGCAGGAGCATGCAACGAAAGCCATTTCTCTCGGAGCGATCAAAGGGTGACGCCTGTGTGATGTTCCGATACATGTAGGTGGCATCATTCCACGCTCCTCCACGGAGACACCTCCCTTTCACGCTCTCGTTCCAGCACCACTCGCGGACGTTTCCGGCCATATCCCAGAGCCCGTACGGACCGAACATGTCGCCGGAGCCAACCGGTCGAACTCCGGTCGCGGAGAAGTTGCTTGCGGGTATGATGTATCGGTCAAAATACGACGCGTAGAAACCCTTCCCTCCCGCGGAGGCAAGCTCCCAGTGGTCTACACTCGGCAGATTCTTCCCTGCGAATTCCGTGTAGGCGGCCGCTTCGTACCAGCTGACACCCCTCACCGGGTAGTCGTCCTCTCCGTCAGGGTAGCTCCCGGCCCGCCATGTCGAAGGCCCCGACCGCCCGGTAGCATCGACAAACCTACTCATTGCATTCTCCCACGAGATCCGCCGATCTCCATCGGTAAAGGGCTCTTTCCAGTAGGCACGATTGCTGTACCCTCCGGCTAGAACGAATTCCCGGTACTGACTGTTTGTGACCTCACATCTGTCCATGAGGAACCCACCAAGAGCCGTATCTCCATAGACCCTCGCCATCCCCTCCGGGATCGATCCCAGCGAATCCAACACAAACTCCCAGATGGAAGGAGTGACATAGCTATCGCTCGAGAAGAACGGCAGCAGGACATCCTCCCGCGGCACATACCCCTGCTTTGTAAGCCTCAGTTGGAGAAACCGGCTCGGCACTTCTCTCCCCAGAACCGGCGAGACGCCGAGAGGAATCCACGCTGCGTTCGGAACTCCGACGTGTCTGATCGCCACTTCAGCGCCCGGCGGATTGGTCTCTACGCTCAGCGTGGCAGCAATTTTCTCCCATACAGCCTCGAATTCCGGGTCATCGCCAATGTACTCCCGTGCCTCCTGCGCGAGGGCAAACTCCGCAAGCGGTACGCTGAACGGAACGAACTGCAGGGCCTTACGGACCTCTGGGAGAAGCTCCTCCTTTGCACGGGAGCTCTTGGCACTCCGGTCCAGCATCCATGCACCACCGGCGACCGTTCCCAGCACGATGACCACCAGAGCGGAGGCAACAAGGGGCTGCTTCAGCATTTGGATTAGTCTTCGTGATGCATCACCAGGCCGTGCGGACGAAGCTTCCGACTGGCGCAACTCTTCCAGGGCCACGAGAAGATCGGCGCCCGTCCCGTATCTCTCCTCGGGGTCTTTCGCCAGGCATTTCAGAATCACCTCCTCAAGACCCTCCCCGATCTCAGACCGGATCGAAGTTGGCGGCGCCGGGGTCTCGTTGAGTATCGAGTAGACAAGCGCCGTCTGGTACTCCGTCTTGAACGGAAGCTGGCCCGTGAACATCTCATACAGGACGGCACCAAGCGCCCAGACGTCAGTCCTTTGGTCTACCTCGTCCCCACGTGCCTGCTCGGGCGACATGTAGGCAGCAGTCCCCAGCGTGCTTCCCTCACGGGTGATACGGGACTGCCCCGAAAGCTTCGCCAGCCCAAAATCCAGTATCCGGACTGTCCCGTCGTTGCTCACAAAGATGTTGGCAGGCTTGATATCCCTGTGAACAATCTCCTTCTCGTGTGCTCGGGCCAGCCCTTGAGCGATCTGCACAGCAATGCCCATTCCCTCTTCAAGGGGAAGCGGCCCGCGTTCAATCTTCTCACGGAG
>JBATTW010000125.1:0-1836 GCA_049670805.1 Bacteroidota bacterium | reverse complement strand
ACATATAGCTGACCGAGATTCCTGTGTAAGCTGCTGCCTCTCGGAGGCTCATCGGCCTGACTGCTTCTTGAGTCAGGAGTTTCTCGATACGCTCAAGTCTTTCAATAATGGAACCCCCTGGCCCGTTCGCCTTCTCGCCTGTAACCAAAGTCAAACCCTCCTTCCCATAACCCAGAAAACCGGTGGGGTCAACGGGCAAGACCACCACCGGCATCTGGTTTGTTTCTGCTGGAATAGTACGATTTGCCCGTTGAGAGATCATGAGGGCAATATCGTGGCTACTCAGTCATGCAACGTTTGCAGCAATCGGGGGTTGTTAGGCGCTACTGGGCTCGCTCGCGTGTGAGGCCGAGGCGGGTCAGAGTCATACGGATTGAGCTTTGCAGGTTTGACGTGGCGGGATAGCCTGTCTGGATGAGCTCGTTGGCCAGCCGTTCAACTGCGTCGCTCGGAACTGTCCCGTCGGCTCTCTGGAGTGGTTTAGCTCGCTGTGCAATGAATTCCTGCAGATAGCCCTTCGGAAATTTCTCCCGGACCTCCTCAGGTGAGAACTCTGGTGCCAGGCGCCCATCTTCCAGCCATTTGCGGAGCGATTCGCGTTGGGGGGGGAATTTTAGACTAAAGGAGTCTGAACCTTGGTGCGCTTCACATAGTAGATCAAATTCCAGCTTGGTTACATCGAGGGCATCCTCAGGGCTCACGCCGTTCGTCACTAACGTCTGGAATAGGCCGATCAGGTGTGCTTCAAGCTCTTGGCGGTTGGCTGTTCCCATCGCCATACATAGAAACTTCTCGTACTCTTTGTCCGACATAAATCTTCCGGGAGATGATTTCTCTGTTCCCATGTTGTTGTGAACCTCTATGTGTTCATTGAATGAACGCCGATCGCATATTCGGCGCGAAACGGAAAGACGAATCGCGGAGAGACATTTGCCAAACGGGAAGTAGGGTAACGGCATGGTGAAATTCTCCCGCCCGAATATACGGCGCACTGATGCCAGAAGCAAAGTGAACAGGGATTTCAGATCACTTCTATCAGACTGTCGATCATGTCTGTGAATCAACGTTGATTTTCTCATCACGCAGGCCTATATAGTAACGGATGGAGGAAGACTCCTTTCCTGCCCCTCGACCTAACAGTCGTCTCCGTACTTTCTCAATCCCCTTCTTCAGAGGTCTTTCCATTGAGCTTCTCAAATCTTGGAGGGCGTCATTGTCTATGCAGATTGGGAACTTGAACAAGAACTGGCAGATGGTTATTGAGCGCACGGATCTGCCCGGGACGGATAAATACGCAAAGGTGTCTGTCCTCGAATGCCGTAGATGCGGCCTCGAGTACGGGGCGAACGGACAGGATGTGTGGGAGCGGAAATGCCCGAGTTGCGATAAAGGTCGGCCGGGGCTCGCAGTCCCGCCTCACACCGTTTGGCTTCAATACTGGAAGCGAGCCCAGATTTCCCGAGAGGTTGGTCGAGGCGTCCTCAACCATTCCGGGGGGGACCAACTCGCTCGGGTAGAGGTAGGAGACGTCGTTTGGATCGTAGGAAAGGGTGTTACCGATGTTCTGGTGACAATAGGTCCCATTCGGGTGGGCGAAATATCGTCCTCTGAGAGAGAAGTTGAACGCAGGCTCGGCTATAAGCCGTGGGATGCTCGATGGCACATCCTTGCCGATCCGGAGCTCTGTGAAGTTCCGTTGGAGGTCTCACTCGATGGAATTCTCCTCAGGTTGCGTTTCGATTCCAAGCGAAGTCCAACCCTCAGTATCGACTCTGGTGTGCCTCTGGGGCAGCGACTCCAAGCCATGCGTCGACTTACCAACGAGTCCGCGCGGCT
>JBATTW010000124.1:0-4441 GCA_049670805.1 Bacteroidota bacterium | reverse complement strand
ATTCCATCTTGCTCGTAGGGAATGGTCTGGAGAACGTGCCCGACAATATAGGAGATTAAGGAAGGATTTGCAATGCGCCCGCGCGGACAAAAAAGGGATTGCATCGAACTGCAAAGTTTTGTAATTTCGGGTCGATAATCGGCCCATGCGAGAGGCAATACGAGCTTCTCATCCCTTGCACCGGATTCTTCCAGCACAAAAAGACAACGTCCTCGCGCCCTCCGGGTGGTGCAACCCGGCAACCGACTAGCCCCCTCATGTCGCACCAAGATTGTATTCAATGAAGAAGTCACTCCTCGATTACACCCTGAAGATCAGACTTCCTCTTGTGGTGTTTGTGGCATCCGCGAGTTTCATCGCCACCTACTATCTCTCCAGGGCTGAACGTGACGGGGTCGGGTATGCGCCCGAACAGCCTATTCCCTTCTCCCACCGACTGCATGCCGGTACGATGGGTATTGACTGCAACTACTGCCATACCGGCGTTATGAGTTCGCGTCACGCGGGGGTTCCTCCTGCGTCAACCTGTATGAATTGTCACACCGTGGCACGCAAGAATCGGCCCGCGATCATCGAACTCACGCGTTACTTCGAAGAGGGAACCTCCGTGCCGTGGAAACGGGTCCACAAAGTGCCCGACTATGCCTACTTCAACCACAGCGTTCACGTAAACAGGGGGATCGAGTGCGCCAGCTGCCATGGCAACGTGGAGAGCATGGATGTCGTCTCCCAGGTGTCAGAATTCACCATGGCAGCGTGTCTGGATTGCCACAGAAACGCTCCGACCATCCTTGCCCATGTGCCGGAGATCCGGAAGGCACCCGAGAACTGCAATACGTGTCATCGCTAGGAAAAGGCCACTATGTCTGAAACTGCAGGATTCTCTATGAAGCGTCGCACATTTTTCGGCCGGGTTGCGGGTGGCTTTGCTGCGTTCTTTCTGGGACAGAAGATCGCGGCAGGAGAGACCCCTGGCCCCCGGAAACCCGATCCGGAGCATCGGATATCCGTACGGGCGAACCCTCTTGCAGTTCCACGAAGAAAAGAGAAGCCGAGGTCCCATGGCTGAAACGCGCAACGGGGGAGAGGGTCCCTCGTACTGGAAGAGCCTCCGCGAACTCCATGATGCGGGAAGCCTGAGCGAGAGCAAGGCAAACGAGTTCATGGCGGGAGTCACGGACGACTTTGACCTGCATCGCCTTCCCGGGATGTCGCGCAAGAGGTTCATGGCGCTGCTCTCGGCGTCAGCCGCGTTCGCCGCCGCCGGTTGCACGAATTACCGTGACAGGGGAGAAATCGTCCCGTACAACAGAAAGCCTGAAGAAACAACTCCCGGTATCGCGAACCATTACGCATCGACGTGTAACGGCTGCTCGCAGGCGTGTGGAATTCTCGTCAACAGTCGCGAGGGACGACCGATCAAAATTGACGGCAACCCAGATCATCCCGTTAACAGGGGAAAAATCTGTGCCAAAGGCCAGGCGGGCATCCTGGATCTCTATGACCCCTATCGACTCCGACGACCCGTCTACGGACCCCGTTCGGGGAAGATCGGCGACCTATCGTGGGAGAGTGTCGATGAAGTGCTCACGGAACACCTCCAGGAATGCACCCGCGCGTCCAGGGAGGTGGCAATCATCAGCCACACCGTACAATCGCCTTCAACACAGGCCGTCCTGAAAGCATTTCAAGAGAAATACCCCACGACCCGGATCTACACGTACGACCTGTTCAGCGGGGAGACCCGGCGCGAAGCCTGGGGACGCTGCTACGGCACCGGACATTTGCCGGTGATCCAGTGGGACAGAGCGAGGGTTGTCCTTGCACTCGAGGCGGATTTTCTTGGTACGGAGGGACAGACACTCGAGAGCATTAGAACCTTCGTGCGCGGACGCGACATCATGGAGTCGCCTGAGTTCATCAGGCTGTACGCTATCGAAGGAGACATGAGCCTGACAGGGGCGAACGCTGATTACCGGATTCCTCTCCGACCCGATGCGCAGCTCCAGTTCGTGCTCTCCCTGCTGCACGAGCTGATTGTCGTCCGGCAGGTCAAAGCCGTCAGCGGCCCCGCCGAGGCTCTGGTTTCCCGGTTCTCTCTTGGAGGGTTCGCCGCGAACCACAAGCTGCCACGAGAGGTGCTGAGTCACCTCGTGGATGACCTCATGGCCAAACGGGGTCGGTCGATCGTGTACGCGGGTGACTCGCTGTCCGCAGACGTCCACGTGGCAACAAATTATCTGAACGAGGTTCTGGACAACAGAGCCCTTTTCGGGGCAGAGCAGTGCCTGGCTCCGATGACAACGCTCACAAAGTCGGAGGAGTTTGATGAGCTCTTCCGGAGAATGAAGGGAGGAGACGTCGGGCTGGTCATTCACTACGACACAAATCCAGCGTACCATCTTCCCGCAGCCTTCGGGTACGAGGAGGCACTTCGATCGGTACCCATGAGCGTCAGCCTCGTCCAGAACGAAGACGAATCAGCAGCCCTCTCGACCTACGTTCTTCCGATTCACCACCCGCTGGAGTCATGGGGAGACTTCCATGTGCGGTCCGGTGTCCATTCCCTTCAGCAGCCCGTCATCGCGCCCCTCTACGACACCCGACAAAAAGAGGCGATCCTGCTGCAGTGGATCAATGCAGGGACCGAGACACCGTACCAGGAAACGCTCTTCCACGAGTTCCTCAAGAGGTTCTGGGAGAGCGAGATCTACCCGGGCCTCCACCTCCGGGTGGATTTCAAGACGTTCTGGTATTCGGCCCTTCACGATGGCGTGGTCCGCTATCAAACCGGGACAGGCCGCGATTATCGGTTTCTGGAAATTGCACTCGACTCCATCGCCCCCGTTGGCCCGGAGGGATCTTATGTTGTGCTCTTCACACAGAGCCACTTCATGGGGGACGGACGATTCGCGAACAACGGCTGGCTGCAGGAGATTCCGCATCCGGTTTCGAAAATCGTATGGGACAACTACGCAGCCCTCTCACCCACAACGGCCGGCACTCTCGGCGTCGCGGGGAACGATCGCGTCCAGGTTCAGATCGGCGACGCCGGCCAGACACTCCCAGTCTGGATCCAACCGGGACTGGCCGACGGTGTGGTCTCCGTCGCCCTCGGCTACGGCCGCTGGAACGCCGGGCCCGTCGGCACCGGCATTGGCACGAACGCGATTCTTCTCCTCCCCAGGTCCGGTCTCCTCGGGTCGCGCGTGTACAGCAATGCGGCGCTGCAGAAGACGGAAGGCCGGTACAAACTGGTCTCCACGCAGGAACACCACTCGATGGACGACACGTTCGTCAAGGATCTCCACACGAAGCGGGGGATCATCCGGGAAGGGACTCTTCTCCAGTATATGAAAGACAACCGCTTCCTCCAGCACGAATCGCATGAGCTCTTCAGCATCAGCAAGGAGGTGACGTATCCGGGTCTGAAGTGGGCGATGGCCATCGACATGAACAAGTGTATCGGCTGCAACGCCTGTGTGGCGGGGTGCAACGTGGAGAACAACATCCCCGTCGTCGGCAAGGAGGAGGTAGGCACGGGAAGGGAGATGCACTGGATCCGCCTCGACAGATACTACTCCGGGGCGTCGGAAAACCCGACTGTCAGCCACCAGCCCATGCTGTGCCAGCACTGCGATAATGCCCCTTGCGAAAACGTCTGTCCTGTCGTTGCAACCACGCACAGCCCTGATGGCTTGAACCAGATGACGTACAATCGATGCGTGGGGACGAAGTACTGTTCCAACAACTGTCCCTACAAGGTACGGCGCTTCAACTTCTACAATTTCCGGGATCACTTCGCAGAAGCATACTACGAGCAGGAACCGCTCAGCCTCCTCCACAATCCGGAGGTGACTGTCCGATCGCGGGGTGTCATGGAGAAGTGTTCGTTCTGCGTCCAACGGATCATGGAGGCACGACAGCAGGCAACCGAACAGGGGAGAGAGATTCGGGGGAGCGACGTGAAGACGGCGTGCCAGGAGGCATGCCCAGCACAGGCGATCGTGTTCGGTGACATGAACGATCCCGTTTCCGACATCTCCCGTTACCGGGGACATGACCTCGGATACTCGGTTATCGAGGAAGTAAACGCCCGTCCAAACGTTACGTACATCGCGAAGCTACGCAACACGCACTCGGAGAAGCTGACGTGAGCACCGCTGCCGTTGATTACACCCGCGAGGCCCCGGTGGTCGAAGGGCGCCCGACCGCATCGGCTATTGATGCGGTCATCGCCGCGCCGCTCGACGAATTTCCGTCAAGAACATGGTGGATCGCGTTCGCCGTGACCTCCACGATGCTGGGCATCGGCGTCTTCTGCATCGTTGTGACAGTCGGGTGGGGCCTTGGCGTCTGGGGCGTCAACCAGCCGGTCGCTTGGGGTTTTGACATCGTGAATTTCGTGTTCTGGGTAGGCATTGGCCATGCGGGCACACTC
>JBATTW010000123.1:0-5387 GCA_049670805.1 Bacteroidota bacterium | reverse complement strand
GGGGATGCTCAGGACGATCCCGCCGATGATGGAGACCTGCATGTAGAGAAACACCTGTCCGAACGGTTTTAGATTCTGGAGGTTGACGGGTTGCTGTTCGGGATCGAGGTTGGCATTCAGATGGAGCACGGGCTTCAGAAACACCTCTTCCATCAGCGGGTCCATGAATATCCAGCAGATGATCATGCCAATGACCACTCCGATCAGAGCCTTGATGACTCTCCAGCGAAGTTCCTCGAGATGTTCGAAAAACGACATCTCGGATGGTTCTTCGGCCTGTGTCTCTTCCTGAGAGGGTTCCGCCATGGGTCAGTGTCCACACTCTACGATTCTTGACTCTCCGGGTAGAGCGGAAATCGCCTACAAAGCTCCTCCACGCTGGCGGCGATCCGTGCTCCCACGGTGGAATCGCCGATTCCGGAGATGACCGTGTCGATCATCTCCGCAACCGTTTCCATTTCGCCATCCCTCATCCCCCGCGTCGTTAGTGCCGGTGTGCCTATCCGGATCCCGCTCGTGATAAAGGGGCTCTTGTCATCGAAGGGAACAGCGTTCTTGTTCACCGTGATTCCTGCCAGATCAAGGGCTTCCTGAGCCTCTTTTCCCGTGACGTTCTTGTTCCGGAGGTCCACGAGCATGAGGTGATTGTCCGTTCCGCCGGAGATGACGTTGTACCCCTTCGAGACCAGCCCGGCGGCCAGGGTCTGCGCGTTCTGGATGATCTGTCTTCCGTACGTCTCGAATTCGGGCTGGAGCGCTTCTCTGAAGGCAACAGCCTTGGCCGCGATAACGTGCATCAGGGGTCCGCCCTGGACCCCCGGGATCACCATGGAGTCAAGGAGCTCCGACATCCGTTTGACGCGTCCGGATTTCGGGGCAACGACACCAAAGGGATTTTCAAAGTCCTTCCCCATGAGAATTAGTCCCCCGCGCGGCCCGCGGAGGGTTTTGTGGGTCGTGGATGTCACGACGTGGCAGTGCGGCAGCGGGTCGTTGAGGAGGTTCTTTGCGATCAGGCCTGCCGGGTGCGCGATGTCCGCGAAGAGGAAGGCGCCAACAGCGTCGGCAATGTCGCGAAAGGCTTTGTAGTCGATGTTCCGGGAGTACGCGCTCGCCCCCACCGTGATCATCCTTGGTTTCTCGCGCCTGGCAAGGTCCTCCACTTCGTTGAAGTCGATGAGTCCCGTCTCCCTGTCCACACCGTAGGGAACAAACCTATAGAACCGGCCCGAGAAGTTCACCGGCGAGCCGTGCGTGAGGTGGCCACCGTGCGAGAGGTTCATTCCCATCAGGGTGTCGCCATGCTTCACAAAGGTGAAGTAGGCGGCCATGTTTGCCTGCGAACCCGAATGGGGCTGGACATTTGCGTACTCCGCACCGAACAGCTGCTTTACACGGTCCCGGGCAAGGTCTTCGGCGACATCCACGAACTCACAGCCGCCGTAGTATCGCTTGCCGGGATACCCCTCGGCGTATTTGTTTGTGAGGGGAGTACCCAGGGCTTCCAGGACCGCCATGCTGACGAAATTCTCTGAAGCGATGAGCTCCAGCTTGGTGTTCTGTCGATGGATTTCGTTTCTGACCGCTTCGAAGACTTCGGGGTCCGCGTTGTGCAGGTGTTTCATGTCAGTCTTCCTCTTCCGGTCGGACAAACCATTCTTCACCGATATTGATCGAGAGGTAGAAACGGATGAACTTGTCCTTGATCAGGCCCGCTTCCGTAGTCCCCCTCCCTCCGTACTCGAGGGCGATCCCGAGTCGGGTCAACCCGCTGAAGGGGAAGTCGATCCCGCCCGTAACGCTCCATTCGTTGATCGGTTGACCGTGGACCTCGTAGTAGGTTTCGCTGTATGAGAAGCCCAGGCGATAGGCGGTCCGGAGAAACCAGGAGGCGGTCGGGACGCGGGAGGCGAGGATCTCTGCCCCGAAACCCGCCCGGTAGCTGTCTCTCACGTTTGCGACCGGCTGGCCGTTAAGCCTGGCTGTGCTCCACGGCTGCGCCTCGTAGTCCGCCGCCAGAAGGAAATGGGATCCGATCTGATAGCCGATCCCGAAACCGTATCTCAGCGGCAGCGTGAACGTTCCCTCGAGTTCCGCGGAGGTATCCCGCCCGATGGTGTACTGGTAGAATGTCTGCTGTGTCGTTGTGAGGTATCCCCTGGTGGTGACAAAACCGCCCACGGAGAGCGGACCGAGGACGGATGCCAAATCTTCGAACCCGTCGTAGATGAGTCCGAACGTCCATGTGACCCCGTTTGTCTTGTTCCTTTCCTCCACGTTTCCGCCCAGGTATGCATCCGATGCGGGTTTCTGGTCCAGCTTCCGCTCTATCGATCCAAACACGTAGTCAAACGTCACGCCCAGTGCGAGGCCATTGAGCGGTGCGTAGGAGAGGCCGACACGCCCGGTTCCCAATCCCCCCAGCCCCACGTGGTTGAGCGAATAAAGAAAGGAGTCCCGCGGGCTGACGTAGGATCCGTTTGTGTAAGTGTCGTAGTCCACGTTGCTGTACGGCATGAATCCGCCTCCGAAGACGATCCCGTCCTCCTCCGAAATCGGGAAGGCGAGCATCCCACCGTTGAAGTCTGTTGTTCCAAGGTAGCGCGAGTTGGTTCCGTCGGTGGAGTTGAAGCCCTCGTAGAGAACGCCGGCTTCGAGCATCGCCCTGTCAATCCGGGACCAGGCGGCCGGTGTCACCGCATTGATAAAGAGGGGTGAGTGCAGAGAGAGACCCGTGAAGCCCATTCCGGCACTGCGTATGCTCTGGTAGTAGCGTATGTCACCGATCCCGACAATCGAGTATGTCGATCCCCCGCTTCCCGCCCAGGCCCGGGCGACACAGAGTGATGCCAGAATCAGCACAAGGAGGAGATGTCGTCCGTGCGTCACGGCTTACCTCTCCTTTGCGGTGGTATAGAGAATCTGCATTCGGGGGCGCGCCGCAGAATCGGTTGCCGCGTGGTTGAAGAACGTGTAGAGTTCAAAAGTGCCGGTTTCAGGCCCCGTGATGGTCTTGAGGAGGAATCCGTTGTTTGATCCCTGTACCCAGAACTGGACCGCTTCTGGAACGCTGAACGCGAAGAGGTGTGATGTTCCCTCTTTGCGGTTGCCGAAGGAACTGGATAGATCACCCGAGAAGACTGAGTTGTCGGCGGCGTCCAGGATGACGTGCGGGGAGACAACGGTGTCGGATGTGAATTTGGTCAATCGCGTTGTGGCGGGATCCAGCAGGAGCTGCATCTCGGCCTTGTTGATGAGGGCGCCCCGGGGGACAAACGAGACGTCGAACTGGAGGGTGCTCCTGTAGACGACACCGGCCTGGGCGTAGATCAGGCCGGGATCGCTATTGAGGTTGTCTATGTTTCCCACAAACGTATCAACGCCCAGGTTGAAAAGTAATGTGTCCCGCGTGGTGCCGGCAACGTTGGTGGCGATGATCTTGAGTCGGGGGAGCGCGCTGTCGGGAAACGATTCAAAGCCCTCGAAACCGCGCACGATGTTCGTTGAGGCTGTAGGCACCAGGATGATTCCGAATTTTGTCGTTGTCGTGTCCGTCGAAGACTGCAGCCACGCGCGCACGAGAGCCGTGTCCAGATCCACGACGACGCTGTGGGTGTCGGGTGCGGCACCTTCTGCGTACTCGCCGTATGTGACCCCCGGATCGTAGAAACCCGATTGGACGGAATCCCACGTGAGGGTGGTCTGATCCCAGTTACGCAAGATCCTGTGAACCGTGAATCTAAACGGAGCGGTGGAGTTGCCGGTCCAGGTGACTGCCTTGAGTGTCAACGTGGCGGACTCGACGAGCACGGTATCCCTCACGGGGAAGCCGGCGGCGAAGAAGGCGAGGGGGAGGAGGGCGGTGTATCCGTCATTCATTCCCAGCAGGTTCAGCTTCCCGTTCATGGGGATGAACTCCTTGAACGTCGTGGTCCCGCTGGCGAAGATCGTGGTGTCATGAACCTCCACCTCCCCCAGGGGGAGGGCGGCGGTCAGGGCGTTCTCTTCCGTCGGATCTTCGCTGCAGGCCGAGATGAGCAGAGCAAGCGCAGCGAAGGCAATGATGACCGTAATGATGCCGGGAAATGTGTTTCTTCCTCTATACATGCGAGCCGTTCTCTCCCAGGATGTACTCAACCGCCTCCGCCAGCGACGGCAGGATCCGGTCCGGAGTGACCCCGGTTTCCCTGCATTTCTCCAGCGTCTTCTTTCCGTAGCCTGTCAGCACGAGGATGGTCCGCGCCCCCGCCGATTTGCCTGCCCCGATGTCCGCAAGGCGGTCCCCCACCACGAAGGAGCGTTCCAGATCAATCGAGAACTCCTCTCTCCCCGCCTGGAGCATGCCGGTGGCCGGCTTTCGGCAGGTGCAGGAGATGTCATACGGGGGTGTCCCCTCCGTGGGATGGTGCGGGCAGTAGTAAATGCGGTCCAGGCGGGCGTCCTCGACCGAGAGGTCCCGCTCGAGCTGTGCATGGATCCGCACGAGATCCTCTTCGGTCAGCAGCCCTCGAGCGATCCCCGACTGGTTGGAAATGACACACGTGACCAGGCCTGACGCGTTGAGTCTGTGAATGGCGCGTGCCGCGCCGGGGATCAAACGCAATTCTTCCGGTGAACAAACGAAGTCGACTTCCTCATTGATCGTGCCGTCCCTGTCCAGAAAGACGGCGGGGCGTCCGGTGGTCACTTTCTCTTGAGGCTCCTGTACACCTGAAGGTATTTCTTTGCCGACGATTCCCATGAAAAGTCCTTACCCATCCCTGCCAGTATGATCTTCTTCCAGGTGGTCCGGTGTTCAAACGCGCGGAGCGCTCGTTGAATTGTATTCAAAAGCTCCTTGCCCGAATATGCGCTGAACTTGAATCCGGTTCCTGTTGTGCCCCTGACATCGTCGATCGTGTCGTCGAGTCCCCCGGTGGCCCGAACGATCGGAACGGTCCCGTATCGCAGACTGTAGATCTGGTTGAGTCCGCATGGCTCGTAGCGGGAAGGCATGAGGAACATGTCGCTCCCGGCTTCGATGAGATGTGCCAGCGAGTTATCGAAGGTGAGTGCCACTCCGACCTTCTTTGGATACTTCCGCGCGGCTCTCTCGAGCATCGTGTGATAACGCTTCTCGCCGGTCCCCAGAACAACGAGCTGCAGGTCCTCCGTCATCATCTCGTCCAGGATTTCTCCTATGATGTCAAACCCTTTCTGGTCCGCCAGGCGAGAGATGACTCCGATGAGTGGAGTCGTTTCGTTGAAGGGAAGATTGAAGTGCCTGAGCAGGGCCTGCTTGTTCTCCACCTTCAACTCGATTGACCGGTGGTCGTATCGCTGAGGTATGAGCTTGTCCACAGACGGATCCCACAAGGAGTAATCGACGCCGTTGAGGATACCCGTGA
>JBATTW010000122.1:0-15969 GCA_049670805.1 Bacteroidota bacterium | reverse complement strand
TCCCCTCGGGCAACGGATAGAGCAAGGCCAATCCTCCCTCGTCCTTGTAACGGATCCGGGCCAGGACTCTGAGTGGCCTCTCGAGCGCCGGATACTTCATGAGATTGACGCGGCCCGCAATGAGTCCGGAGTGGTAGAGATCCTCTTCGCCTCCGAGCGTTATCCTGTTATTCCGGCTGTCAATCTGCGTCACATAGACAGGGCGACCCATCGCCACACCCAGTCCCTTTCGCTGCCCGATCGTGTAGAAGGGAAACCCCCGGTGGCGCCCCACCACATCCTCACCCAGAACCATCTCTCCCCCCTCTACCTCCTTCTCCAGCCCGGATCTACGCTCCTTGAGGAAGCGCTCGTAGTTGTCGTCGGGTATAAAGCAGATCTCATAGCTCTCCCCTTTTTCAGCAACGGGCAGACCCAGTCGGTGTCCGACCGCGCGGGACTCCGGCTTCGTGAGATCGGCAAGCGGAAAAAGGGTCCTGCTCAGCGATTCTTGCGTCAATCCCCAGAGGGCATATGACTGGTCCTTCGCCGCGTCCCGTCCCCGCGAAACAAAATAGCGGCCGGTGGTCTCATCATGTTTGATCCGCGCGTAGTGCCCCGTCGCTACAGAGTCCGCCCCCAGCGCGTGAGCCTTCCGGAGAAGCTCTTCCCACTTGATCTTCCTGTTGCAGATGACACAGGGGTTGGGAGTCCGGCCCGCGAGGTATTCCCCCGCAAAATCATCGATCACCTCCCTCTCGAAGATCTCGGTAAAGTCCAGGACGTAGTGGGGAAATCCAAGCATCCCAGCAACCTTTCGGGCGTCCTGGATTCCATCCAGGGAGCAGCAACTGCTCTCGTTCCCGGCATTGCCGCCAACGTCTTCGTACCGGTAGGTCTTGATGGTGATCCCGATGACGTCGTAGCCCTGCTCCACGAGGAGACCGGCGGCAACCGACGAGTCCACCCCACCGCTCATCGCCACAACAACGCGATTTCTACGCCTGATGCTCATTCCTCTCCATCGCTTCAGAACATCCGTTCCAGATCCACATCCCCCTTGATCCCGTCATGAACAAACCGGAGGAAGTCGTGAGGGAACCCCTGTTCCACGGCACTCACCTTCTCCAGTTGTTCCATCTTTTCTGGAGGGAGTGAACAATCGAGGCATTGTAGATTCTCCCGGAGCTGCTCCGCCGTCCGGGCGCCAATAATGGGGATAACGGAGGGCGACTTTTGCCTCAACCAGCTCAGGGCCACCTGCGAAGGGGTGTACCCGATTTCCTCCGCGACCAGGGAGACGGCATCGGCTATCCGGAGATTGCGTTCGTTTCTCTGAACGAACTGGACAACGTCGAGTCGTCTTTTCTCGGCCGGTGGCTCAGAAGAACGGTATTTGCCCGAGAGAAGGCCGCTCGCCAGTGGGGCCCAGGCCGCCACGCAGAGCCCGAAGTGTTCGGCCATCGGAATCAGGTCCCGCTCCACGGTACGCTGTATCAGGCTGTATTCGATCTGCAGACCGGCAAAGGGGGACCACCCCCGGAGAGACGCCAGTGTATTGGCGTGCGCCACGATCCAGGCGGGCGCATCTGAGACGCCCGGGTAGAGCACCTTGCCCTGACGGACCAGGTCGTCAAACGCCCGCATCATCTCTTCCACGGGCGTGTACCGATCATAGACATGCGCCCAGAGTATGTCCACGTAGTCGGTCCCCAGCCTGCGGAGACTGGCCTCAACCGCCTGCACCATGTTCTTGCGGTGGCTCCCGCTTGCGTTGGGATCACGGGGGTTGGTCGTAAAGACATATTTGGTCGCGACCACCAGCCGCTCCCGGCCGCCCTTCATGAATTCGCCCAGATAGCGCTCGCTGGTACCACTCGTGTAGACGTTCGCGGTATCGATGAAGTTCCCGCCTGCCTCCACGAAAGCATCAAACACCCTCCTGCTCTCCTCCTTCCCTTCCCCCCAGGCCACCTCCTGGCCAAACGTCATCGCCCCCAGGGAGAGCTCGGAGACCCGCAAACCGGTTCTTCCAAAGGTCCTGTATTTCATTCTCCGCTCATATGAGATTGAAAGAGTCGTTCACAGAGCTCCTCGATTCGCTGGCGGGTCGGAAAATCCCGGAATATGAAGACGAAGAGAATGACCGTCGAGAAGAGATTCAGCCAGTAGATCGGATACTGGTGGAGCACCCCGGCCTGCGCGGCAATGAAAACCAGAACAAGCCCGAAAAAAGCCACACCCTCCACGACGGTAAGCCGTATGACACTCGCCAGACGCAGAACATTGAGGAGTTCCTCCGCACCATAGACCCTCCCCATGCCCGGCCGCACGCGTGCGATCATCCGTCTGTAGAGAAACGCGGCAGCGGCATATCCCAGGACCGCGTAGAGGAGATGCACAATACTCAGCATGCTCACGAATTCTTCTTGGCCCGCCAGAACCACATCCGAGCTCTGTATGAGGACGAAGAGGGTCACAAGGAGGAAGATCAACACGCCGATGCCGAGAGCAAAGTAGAAGACCTGGAGGCTTTTGAGGTAGCCCCCGGTAATGGCCCGCTGGAAGTCCGGCATCGTGATGGAGCTGGCGAAACCTTCGTTCGTCGACATGACCCGACCCCAGAAATCAGACGTATGGCGTCACTCTGCTGCAGTAACTCATCTGACGGTACAGAAAAGGCGCAGAAATGTCAACCGAAGGGGTTAACCCTCGCCTAGAACCGAATATCGAACTGGAGCGAGAACCGCTGCCGTGTAGGTTCCTCATGCTCTCCCGCCGATCGAATCGGTTCTCGACGCGCAGCCGAGTACTTTGCCGCGAGCGTCACACCGTCCGAGGGGGAGAACCTCAGAAAGACGTACCAGCAAACCCCTCTCCCGTAGAGGGGCGGCAGCCCAAGCACACCTACGAGGTCCCGCTCAAACGCGTAGAGACGTGAGTCATAGGAATCCGTCTCATGGAACAGCAGCCTGCAACTCACCTCCATCCACTCCCGGAGCTTCCACCGGATGTCCTGGTAGAGGAGGATGCCTCTTTCCTGCCGGAGTACCCGCCGCCAGCGAACGTCTATCAATTCTACCCGCGTCCTGAAGCGAGCAACGGTCCCCAGCTCCCGGCTCAGACTTATCCGGAGGTTCTGCTGGACCCGTTCCGCCAATTTCAGCACCTCGCGTCCGAACGGATCAAACGCGGTTTCCTTCTGGTCCGTTTGCCTGCAACGCCATCGAATCACCAGAGAAGACCGGCGGGTGAGTCGCACCTCAGCGCGTATCAAGGCTCCGTATCCCCGACGTGGGAGCGGATACCTGGAGGAGCGCCAGAGCGTCATGAAACTGTCGAAGGAGCCGGAGAGACTGAACCAGCTGTTCAGTTTCAGGCTCCAGCCCAGATATCCCCCCTGCTCGTTTCGTGTCGACCCGGTCTCCCCGAACGCGTTCGAATGGAGATCCACGAAGGAGGGAGAATAGTGCCGGACCGCGATCCCCAGGGAGCTCCCCTTCGACAGGGAGAGAATTGCGCCTGCGAGTATCGCTTCCCCGCGGGGGCGGGAGATGGCAACTTCGCCAAAGAAGACCGCCGGGCCAGCAGCCAGACGTCCGTCCAGGCCGGCCACAAAAGCCCCCGACCCGCTGAACGACTTCAGAAGGGACCGGGCGAACGGCCGACTGAAACCGCTCCGGTAGCAAGAGACACCGAATGAGGTGCCGGCAGGGTGGTCATAGGTGAGCCTGGCGCCCAGAACTGTCTCCTCGAGTGCGCCAAGCCTGGCCTGCTCGGTCTCGGTTCGAAACAGACCTGTTGTGTGATAGCCGCTGAATTCCCCCACCAGGTCAACTCTCCCGGGGAGGGAACGGCGGGAGTAGAAGAGGGAGCCCCGGAGCGAACCCTCAGCGAGGCCGCACCCGAGCGTGAACGCTATCCCGCGAAAGAACGCCACCTCGCCTGAGTACCGGTAGGGCTGAGGCCCGAGGGCGGACCGCTTGGTGAAAGCCACCGGATCGGTTCCCCTTCCCGGCCCGGACTCTCTCCAGAGGACAATCCCCTGGCCTGCCTCGACGACAAAATCTCCCAGAACGATGCTCCTCACCGGCCCGATATCTTTGAGAGCCAGGTACCCCGAGCGGAACGCGTAACCGACAGGTTCTCCCGCGTCTTTTTCGAAGAGAACGCCTGCCTCCAGGTTCGGTATCGGCTGAAGAGAGAGACGTCCATAGGTCTTCCATAGAGAACCGCTGAAGGCCCTGCTGGTGGGATCTTCCGGCCGGGACCAGGCCCGTTCTCCCCTTATCCGGAGCCTCAAGAATGGTGGACCCGGACGCGGCGCACCACCCCCCCCGGGGAGAACACGCACGTAGGGTCGCAGACGTCGAAACAGCTCCTCCCCCAGCTTCAGAAGTTCATCCAGCGACCGGAAGCCCCCCTTGTTGTCTCTGGATCGGACCACGGCGGCGGCCATCTCCGCCGTGATTCCCGGGAGCGCTTCCAGCTCCGCCTCCGTCACTTCGTTCAGATCATAGGGATGCTCACGAATCCATTCCAGGTTGTCCAGCACCTCTTCGGGCGGCGGCTCTCCCTCTTCCCCCGTCAGCTTCTCCAGAAGGGAGTCGGCCCTGGAGAGAAGGGAGTCCTGCAGACCCCCGTCACTGCTCCAGAAAGCTACGAGGAAGAGGAGGGCCGGCCCGGTCACCATCAGCTATTCGAGCGAGAGGGAAAACGTGAAGAAGTGGGTCATCCCCAGGACTGAGTGGTAGGTCATTGCGTAATCGATCTGCATGAACAGGGCGGTGACCCCCAGACCGCAGGCGACCATCGAGGGATCGGTCGAAGTTCCGCACCGGAGCGCCAGCATCTCCAGCATGGAGATCTCCACTCCCATTCTCAGAGAGGCGGGGAATCGAACATCCTTGGCCAGGTCCAGACTCAGATGCACGCTCTCCAGGGGACTTACCATAATTCCCGTGGAGAATGCCTGAGGGAGCTTTTCACGCGCGCTCCCAATGACAGGTGCGTTGATGTTGCTCGCCGTGACACCGTAGGTGAAACCATCCGACAGGACAACGCGGAGCCCCGCGTCCACACCCACTGTCCATGCAGAGCCGTACCGCGCGATCCAGAGATGATACCAGGTCAGGGCGATACCGATCTGAAAAGCACCCGGAAGGCTGACTCCGCATGCGACTCTCACGGCCAGCTCCCGGTAGAGTTCAAACCCTGTCTTTGTCCCTCCGAGTGAGAGGCCTCCCCACGGAAACGGCTCCACATAGACAAACGCCGCGCGTCCGAGCTCTCTCAGTCCGAACCTGTCCGGCACGAGAGTGAGACCCAGCATCCTCTCCTTCACGGTCGGGAGAGCCGCGGGGTTCAGAAACGCGATCCATGCATCCCCGGCACATGCGGCGACCGCTTCCCCCCTCCCCGCCGATCGGGCACCCTCGGCAAACGGCTCGAATGCGCTCCGGGCCGTCTCCGGGGCCATGAAGAGACAGAGAGAAGAGAGTATCCAGAACGATTTCCGCCGAAGAGCCATCACCATCCGCCTGCAGTGCGTATCTCTTCTCTCTATACAGCGCTCTGGGGGGTGTTTGCGAGGAAGAACCGCCGTTTTCCCTTGAACAGCGGGCTCAATTCGTGTATATTGACGATAAGGATCAAGGTCCTGCCATCTCTCTCGAGGTATTCACCATGTCAAGATCGGATCGCCGTTTTTCACTGGCCCTCGTCGTCTCCCTTCTCATTGCGCCCTCAGCGTTCGGGCAGATGGTCAACTGCGTTGTCGAAGTCAACTACGAGGCCGTTTCTTCGACACACAAGGACCTCCTGCATAACCTCCAGGCCGATGTCAGCAACTACGTCAACAACTACAACTGGGGGGAGGGGAATCCGGATGAGAAGGTCTCCTGCATGATCAATATCTTTGTCAAATCGGCGGTTGCGGAAAACCGCTACCTGGCACAGGTCTTTGTGGGAAGTGCGCGCCCGATATACAATGTCCAGGAAAATACTGCTGTCATCCGTGTTATGGACGAGCTCTGGGAGTTTGGCTATGTCCGGGACAGACCTCTGGAGCACAACTTCTACACGTTCGACGGTCTCACCAGTCTCCTGGACTTCTACATGCTCCTCGTCATGGGGTATGACTTCGACACGTATGACAGGCTGGGAGGGACCCCCTACTTCCAGACGGCATCGGAAATCGCCAGCAAAGGCCGTTCGCTGGGCGTGGATGGATGGCAGGTCACAACGAGTTCCTACAGCAGGGTACGGCTGGCGGACGAGCTCCTTAGCCCTGCGGGTGAGGGGCTGAGGGTCGCCTCATGGGAGTACCATTTCAACGGTCTGGATTCCCTCTCCATCGATCGGGAGGCGGGATACAGAAACATGCTCGCGGCGGTGGAATCGATCGGGAAGCTGCGGAAAAAGATGGACCCGCTGAACCTGGTGATCAGGTCCTTTTTCGAGACGAAGTACATGGAACTTGCAACACTCTTCGACAGCTACCCTGACCGGTCGGTCTTCCACACGCTCTCCCGGATCGACCCGGCACACACCCAGACCTACGAAGAGTTCAGGACCGGCTCCCGCTGATCACCTGGCCGCTCCGAGCTGTTTCAGTACCATCACACCTGCCTGCTCCACCGAGATCATCCTCATGCAGTAGGACCCGTATTCCTGACCCGGCGGTATGATATTGTTGCATTCGCCCTCCGCGCAACCGGAACATCTGTCCGATCCCTGCAGCAGAACGCTCGACTCACCGTACTCAGGAATCCCCCACTCCCGATCCTGGAAACTTGGCATAAATGCGATCGTGCGGGTCCCAACCGCGAGTGAGAGATGACGGGGACCGGAGTCGTTGACAATTGAGAGCGTACAGCACTGCAGGAGAGCCGCGAGGCGAGGCACACTCCCCCCGGGATTGACCTCCAGTACACCTGTGCGAAGATGCTCCCTTACCCTTCCGACGATCTCCCGGTCAAAGTCCGATCCGCAGAGGATCACACGGGCCAGCTTGGACTCCTGCAGCTCATCGATCAGAGCCGCAAACCGTTCAGGCGGCCAGATCTTGTAGAGGCCCGTCGCACCGGGATGAACGGCAACCAGAGGAAGCGTCCCATCCACTCCACGTGTCCGGAGAAATTCCTCGGCCCAGTCCCTGGCCGGTTTCCTCACACGGTACTCCGTGTCGTACCGCCGCACAACGGCTCCGGCCGCCGCGACCAGGTCAGCGTAGTACCGCAGGACGCCGCCCTTCCCCCTCTCCAGATCCGGTGCAGTGGTCAGAAACCGGGCAAGCGCCTGCCGCTTTTGTCCGACACGCAGACGAGCTCCTGAGAGAAAGGCCCAGAGAACAAATCGGTCCTGGGGAAATGTGCAGAACACCGCATCGGGCTTCGCCTTTCTCAAAAAGCTGACGATCTCCCACTCCGCCCGAAGACGGGCAAGACCTTTGAGCGATCGGACCCGTGGGCGGTCAACCTCAACCACCTCGTCAACGAGATCGGAATCAGTGATCACAGCTGTGGTCCCACCCCCGGATGCGATACCCAGGACCCCGGTACCGGACTCCCTTTTCCCCTCGTAGCGGCGTCGTTGCACCACCAGGACGGTAATGTGACTCCGGGGAGAACTCTCTCTGGTTGCACGAAGAGCGGGTGTCAGCAGAAGCAGATCGCCGAGCTGACCTTCAGCAATGAAGAGTATACGTCGGATGGGCATCAGAAGTAAGGCCGGCGGATGAACGTGGCCCCTATCTCCTCTTCCACCAATGTTCGGGCCTCTTCCATACTCACTTCCTCCAGTTCGACCACGGTCATCATCACCACGGGGATCGCACGCACACATTCCTTTGCGAAATCGACCATCGCGGCGAAGTGCTTTACTCCATCGATCCTCATCAGCTCACCGTACTGATGCGGATCGGGTGAGTTCAGGCTGATCGAAATGGCATCGATGAAGGGAACGAGCTCGGGAACGATGTTCCGCTTGTTGATCAGACTCCCGTGGCCATCGGTGTTGAGTCGGGTCTTGCCTCCATGGGCTTTCACCCACCGGGAGACCTCCTTCAGGGCATCCAGCCGGATGGTCGGCTCACCGTAGCCGCAGAAGACGATTTCGCTGTAGCGGTTCGGATCTCCTATCCTCTCAATGACCTCTTCGGGGGTGGGCTCACGCTCCAGGCGGAGACTCTGCCCCTTGATAATGGCCTCTCCCTTCCTGTCGCAGAAGACGCAATCGGCGTTGCACCGGTTCGTGAGGTTCACGTAGAGCGCGTCCCGAAGCGTGTAGGTGAAGAGCGGTTCCGGTGGCTCGCCTATCCCGAAGAGTCTGTGGGCGGCGTAGCTCGTCGCCCGTGCCACGTCCGGAACCGAAAGGCGCTGGAGCTCCGCCAGCTTTGCCGCGATCAGGCCCACATGCGCGGGTTCGTTCCGCTTCCCCCGGTGGGGGACCGGTGCCATGTAGGGGCTATCCGTCTCGATGAGGAAGTGCTCCAGTGAAATGCTCCCGGCGACCTCCCTCGCCCGCCCCGGATTCTTGAAGGTGAGTATCCCCGGGAAGGAGACATAGAATCCCAGACGGATAACGGTCCACGCCTGGTCCACGTCCCCGGGGAAACAATGGAAGACGCCCCGGGGAGGCGGATACCTGTCTTCCGGACGGGCCTTCTGGCCCATCCATTCGGGATTGGCGGCAACCATCTCCTGAACTATCGCCACAGTTTCCGAGATTGACTCCCGTGTGTGGATCACCACCGGTAGTCCGCGACGTCGGGCGATCTCCAGCTGGTCCTTGAAAACCCGGGCCTGTACATCGCGGGGTGAGTAGTCGTAGTGGAAATCCAGACCGATCTCTCCGATCGCGACTACCTTCGGGTGCTTGCTCAGCTCCTCGATCTCCGACACATCCCCGGCCTTACCCGCTTCGTGCGGGTGTACCCCCACACAGGCGTAGACAGCCGGATGACGTTCGGCCAGCTCGACCGCACGTTTGCTGTCCTCCAGATTGATCGACGGGTTGAGAATTGATCGTACACCGGCTTCCAGGGCACGCGCGATGACGTCGTCTCTGTCGGTTTCGAAATCCCGGGAGGTGAGATGAGCATGGCTGTCGACAAACATGTAAAAAACTACACAGAATGAGGTGAAAAATCAATGAATGGCAGTGCGTCGGTCAGAAGCGGGACTCGATAGTCAGCAGGAGTGTCCGGGGAGGGGTTATGTTTCCCATGATCTCCACGTAGTTGTACTGCAAGAGATTGTAGACATTCAAGAGGATGTGAATGGGAACTCCCACGGTGGCCAGATCGTAGCCCACACGAGCGTCAACGACGTTGATGGGGACCCTCTGATCGCCGTCTCGAATTATCGTGGCGAACTCCTCATCGATCCTCTCGACCCTGCTCAGATGCCGATAATCGAGTCCGATCTCAAAAGCCCCGATCCGCGCCCGGGTCGAAACGTAGAGCATGTGTCTGGGGCGATACTTCAAGACATCCCTCCTGTCTCCGGTCCAGTCCTGAGGATCCACATAGGTGTACCCCACATCAACAAACCAGGTTCGGGTGAGAAGAGCCAGCGTGGAGGTGATCTCCACTCCCCTGATCCTCGCGTCCGTCACGTTGTTGAATTGCGCCTGCCCGAACTCGTTGAAACCGGACTCGATGAGATCGGAAAAATCGGTCTGAAACGCCGCCACATCCAGGAGGGCGAACCCGCCGAAGATCTGCCTTATGCCGATCTCGTACGCCATGCTCCTCTCCGGATTCAAGAGCGGATTCGGGACGACAACAATCCCCGCCGCGACCGTTGAGGTAAATGCCTCGGCAACCGTCGGGGCGCGAAACCCTCTTCCGGCCGACGCCCTGAGAACGGTGCCGGGTTGCGGTGTGAAAACTATCGCCCCTTTGGGGCTGATCTGAGATGTTGTTTCCACCGAATCAACATTTTGAATGTCAAAGCGGGCCCCGATCGTGAGACTCCAATGCTCCGAGAGGGTGATTTCATCCTGCGCGTAGAGGCCTATCCCACCACCCGACCGAACCCCGAAAAGGGTTGCGTCAACCCGATCGATTCTCCCATCGACCCCGGCCGTAACCGCGTGCGACCCGGAGGGCATCCAGATGAGCTGGAATTCTCCCCGTACCACGTCGGAGAGCGACTCGTTTCCGCCACCCTCGCTCACGGTGTCGGTGAACCGGTTTCTGTACCAGAGACCCTGAAGACTGTAGCTGAAGCTGCTGGAGACAACCTGGTTGTAGACCGCGCTGGCATAAAAGCGCCGCGAATGGATCGTCTGCCCCAGCTGGTCGTCAGGCGGGACGTGCGGCTTATCCAGCCCCCTCCAGAAGAGAAAGCTCTCTCTGGTCTGGTCAAAGTAGTTGAAGGTAGTGGTGAGAGCACTGAACGTGGAGAAATCGTACCGCGCCTTTACGGCCGCATTGAGACGACGCCGGGAATCGTTCCGGCGGTAACCGTCGGTCAGGTCGCGGGAGAGGTAGAGCCGAAACCCCAGGTCGCCGATCTTCCGCGAATGGCTCAGGAGGAAGCCCCCGAGCGATCGGGTCCCACCACCCCAGTCCCATTGTTCGTGGGAGGGCTCCCCGTAGAGACCGCCATAAAGACGGAGCCGCGTTTGCGGCTCCATGGGAATTGGCTTGGTGATGATGTTGATGACACCCCCCAGTGCATTCGCACCGTAGAGTGCTGAACTGGCGACCTTCACCACCTCGATCCTGTCCACCTCTCCCGCCGGGACGGTCTCGTAATTGATCTCACCGGTATCCCCCGTCATGAGCGGGATCCCGTCCACCAGCATGAGAACCCTGCTCCCCGCCCCACGGCTGTATCCGCTGGAGCCGCGTATGCTGACCTGGAACTCCGTCATGTTCACGCCGGAGATATAGCGGAGGGCGTCGTCAATGGTAAGCGAGTTGCGGAAATCGATGCCGGCGGCATCCAGCACCGACACACTCACGGGTGATTCCTGGAGAGACTGCTCGCTTCTGGTGGCTGTCACGATGACCGGTTCGGTCTGAATCGCCACCGGAGTCAGCTCCACGTTCAGCCTCACCATTTGACCCTCTTCAACGGCAACAGCGGGAACCACCTTCCGTTGATACCCCACAATCGAAAACGTCACGCCGTAGGTACCGCCCGGCACTCCGGAGAACTCAAACTCTCCCTTCGCGTTCGTTGTGCTTCCCAGAAGTGTCCCCTTCAGGAACACATTCACCCCGGGGAGAGGGATCGCTGTCCCCTCCTCGACAACGCGACCGCTCACCCCTCCTCCCGCCGGACCGGCATCCGCGCGGACACATGCCGGGAGGATCTGAAATAGAGAGAGCGCTATGAGGATCACCGTTTTCATCAGAAGGGAGCCGGAGGCGGGTTGGCAAAATCGACATGAATGATGATGTTCCGAAGCGTGTCTCCGGGCAGAACATCAATCGGTGTGGGCACGGTCAGATTTGTGTCCAGGTCGTACTGACCCACGGGACGCCAGTCGGTAAAGAGATTCGGGCCGTACTGTTGCGCGACGGCAAGATACTCGTATCTACCCGAGGGAAGGTCGAACGCATACCTGAGGGAGTCAACAAAGAAGGGGACAAGCGCGGTGTCCCCTATCGGTGGATAGACCGCAGCCTCTCCGCCCAGGACCGAACTCACGATCCCTTCAGGAGGAAAATCTCTAAACGCCACGATACGGAGATCAAAAAGGCTGTCCGGGGGGGGCCAGCTGGCGTAGGTGATAAGGCCGCTGAGAGCGCCCGGTCCGGGGGGAGGTTCGGTGGGGACCAGGCCTTTGTCACAACCGTGAAGCAAGAAAAGCGTCAGACCGAGTAGACGGAGGAGTGAACTCTTCGTGATCATGACACCTCACGGGTTCCCTACTTCACGACAGAACCGTGTTCGATTTCGGATGAAGGACCAATGGTAACAAGCCGCCCTTCCTCATCGGACGCAGCCAGGAGCATACCCTGCGACTCCTCTCCCATCAGCTTCGCAGGCTGGAGATTGAAGACGACGACAACGTATCTGCCGATCATATCCTCGGGTGTGTAGTGCTTCGCGATCCCCGCGACGATCTGTCGGCGCTCTGTGCCGACCTCCACATTGATCTTCAACAGCTTCTCGGATTTCTTGACCCGCTCGCACTCCACGACCTTCCCGATCCGGAGGTCAATCCGCGCGAAGTCATCAATTGATATCGTTTCCTTTGGGGGCACCGCCCCGGACGCCTGAGCCGGCATCCCCAGATTCTTTCGCTCTGCTTCGATCACACTGTCCTCGATTTTCGTGAATAGGATCTCCACGGCTCCGATCCTGTGACCATCGGGGATGGGCAGATCCGCCGCCGTGTCCCAGGAATGGTCCGTGAGCTCACCGGGGAGATTGAGCATCTTCCAGATCTTCCCCGCTGAGGTGGGTATCACCGGATGCAGAAGGAGTGCCAGCGATCGGACGACCTGAAGAGAGATGTTCAGCGTTGTGGAACATTTCGCCCGGTCCGACTTCGCGGTCTTCCATGGTTCGCTGTCGTTGAAATACTTGTTCCCCGCGCGAGCCAGGTTCATGGCCGCCAGGATGCCCTCGCGGAACGAGTAGTGCTCGAACCGGTCCCCTGCCGCGGATGGCGTTTGCCGGAGGGCTTCGATTATTCTCCTGTCCCGGTCATCCAGCTCCCCCCGCAGGGGCACCAGACCGTCGAATGTCCGGTTCGTGAACGCAAGCGTCCTGTTGACGAAGTTTCCCAGTATGTCGGCAAGCTCGTTGTTTGTGCGCGCCTGGAAATCCCTCCAGTAGAAGTCGGTATCTCTGTATTCGGGAAGCGTCGCCGCCAGGTAGTACCGGAGCGCATCCGCCGGGTACCGGTCAAGAAACTCGCTGACGTCAATCCCCCACCCCTTGCTCTTGGAGAACTTCTGGCCTTCGAAGTTGAGAAACTCGTTCGCCGGCACGTTCTCCGGGAGGACATATCGGCCGGTTTCCCCGTCGTTCCAGGCCATGAGCATGGCGGGGAAGACAATGCAGTGGAAAACGACGTTGTCTTTTCCTATAAAGGCCACGTACTTGGTTCCTTCGTCCTGCCAGAAACGCTTCCAGGCCTCCGGCTCCCCGATCCGGTTCGCCCATTCCCTCGTGGACGAGATGTAGCCCAGCACCGCGTCAAACCAGACGTATATGACCTTGTTCTCATATCCCTTCAGGGGAACGCTGACTCCCCAGCCCAGGTCCCGCGTGTAGGCACGGTCCTGGAGCCCCTCCTTGAACCATCCTCTGCAGTACTGGAGGACGTTGTCTTTCCACCCGTCGGCTTTGTCCCTCTCCCGGATATACTCCTCCAGCCTCTCCTGGTACGCGCCCAGGGGAAAATAGAGGTGCGTGGTCTCCCTGACGACAGGTCTGTGTCCGCTGATCTTGCTCCGGGGTTCAATCAGGTCCATCGGGTTCAGGTAGGAGCCGCACTTCTCACACTGGTCGCCGCGTGCCTCCGGGTGTGCACAAACAGGACAGGTCCCCTCCACGTATCGGTCCGGGAGGAACATCTGTACGCTGTCGTCGAAGAACTGCTTCTCTCGTTTCTCATTCAGTATGTTCCTCCTGTGGAACTCCAGAAAGAACTCCTGCGCAATCTGATGGTGCAGTTCGAGAGAGGTGCGCGAGTAGTTGTCAAAACTCATCCCGAAGCGGTCGAAAGCCCCTTTGTTCATCCCGTGGTAGCGATCCACCACGTCTTTTGGAGAGATGCCCTCCCGCTCGGCTGTCAGAGTAATGGGCACCCCGTGCTCGTCCGACCCGCAGATGAACACGACATCGCGCTGCTTCAAACGCTGGTACCGCACGTATATGTCAGCCGGAAGGTACGCCCCGGCAAGATGGCCCAGATGGATCGGGCCGTTGGCGTACGGCAGAGCGGCGGTCACCAGAATGCGTGCCGGGTCTCTCATTCCGTGTTCAGTATATTCCGTTTCAACAGGACCGAAAGCTGATAGAAGACAAGCTTAATGTAGACATTCCGGCGCACAAGTGAAATAGACTGTTCGACATCCCGCATGACCTGATAGAGGTTTGCCCCGGGAAACTTCTCCACGAATCGCTCGAGGGTATCTCGCTGATCTTCGTTGACGATCGACCCGCCGTGGGGCATTACCATGGCGTCCCGGAACCACATCAGGAGCAGCACCAGAAACCGCTCTACTCTCTCACGGTCCCGCGTCCCCGTGATCCGGTCGATGTCCTGGCTGACAAGGAGCGTGTTTGCACCGAGGGCGTGCCGCACAAACGAGACAACGTGTTTCCGTTCCTCCAGAGCATCCTCCTCCAGGAGCTCGATCGCCTTGGAGTAGCTCCCGTTGGAGAGTCGGGCGACGAGCTGAGCCGTCTCCCGTTCGATCCCGTCCCGGTCAACAAGCACGGAACTGATCTCCTCCTCCGTGAGGGGGTCGAACCGGATGCTCTGGCACCGTGACCGGATGGTCTGCGGCAACCTGTCGGGCCGGGAGGTCGTCAGGACAATAAGACAGTCGCCCGATGGCTCTTCGAGGGTCTTGAGAAGCGTGTTTGCGGCCTCCGGCCCCATCGCATCGGCCCGCGAGATGACGAAGATCCGTTTTTTCCCGTCAAACGTGCTCATGACAGACTCCCTGCGGACCTCGCGAATGCTCGTGATCTTGATGATACTCGCGCGCGGGATGGATATCCTGTGGTAGGGATTGGCTCCCTTTAGGCGGTACTCCTCCTGCACAGCCCGCATCTCCGCCTCCGTCAGTTTCGCCGTGGGGGCATCGTCACTCTGCTCACCCTTTCCGACGGGGAGCGGTATCACGAGGCGGACATCCGGGTGCTGGAGCGTCGCCATCCGCGAACAGGAAGGGCATGTGCCGCACGGATCCTCGCCACCTCCCTCACAATGAATCACACGGGCCAGCTCGATGGCGGCGGCATCCTTCCCGACCCCTTCGTTGCCGTAGAAGAGGTAGGCGTGTGCCAGGCGGCCGCTGCGGAGGGCCGACAGGAGCACCTGCTTTGCTCTTCTTTGCCCGATAACTGTGGGCCACATCGGGTCATTCTCCTTCCGTCAAAAAGCCTGGCCGATCCCGAGATGAAAAACACTGTTTGCTACGGTCTCACTCCAGAATTTCCTCTGGGTGATCCACTGTCTTCCCGCCGGGGCGCCGGGGTCGTAGATGCGGATCCCCCAGTCCAGCCGAAACGGACCGACAAAGGTGTCGTACCGGATCCCCATACCTGTGGCAATCGCCACCGTTTTGAACTGGAACTCGTTCACCAGTTGCCAGACATTGCCCGCGTCGAAGAACTGAACCATCCACAACTTGTCCAGCCATCCACCCTCATCTCCCTGCAGGAGGTTCAGCCGCACCTCGACGCTCGCCTCCAGGTTGAGATTGCCCCCCAGCTGGGGATCTCCCCTGGCAATGAGGCCTCGCGCAGCCCATCCCCGGATACTCGTGCTGCCTCCACCGAAGAAACGGTGCGTCTGGGGAATGAACCTGGAGGAGTCTCTCCGGCTCTCACCGTACTTCTCTTCGAACCCCGCCTTGGCTCGCCATGCCAGTACGGAATACCGGTTGCCCGACATGTCGTCGTACCACCGCCCGCTCAGGATAAACCGGTAGAACTGCGTAAACTTGATGTCCTCCCAGATGCCCCGGAGGAGAAGGGGGAACATGCCGGACTCCTCGGCGGTCGCCGAATGGATAAACCCGCCCCAGGGTGAAAAACGGTCGTTTGTCCGATCACGCTGAAGCGTGAAGCTGATGATGGAGTTGGTCTGCTCCTGTTGGAGCAGACGGGCAGCCTCCTGGAACTTGGGGTCGGTCGGGTCTTCGGGGTAGGTTGGATTCAGATTCAGGGTTGTGGACTCGATCGACCAGTCCAGGAACCCCGTGGTGTACTGCGCGAACCGCGCGCTCACCCCCAGCCTGTTGCGGACGATGTTCTGGAGATACGGCTTCTGCTTGTCCAGGAT
>JBATTW010000121.1:0-31073 GCA_049670805.1 Bacteroidota bacterium | reverse complement strand
CCGCACCTCATCCCGATTTCCCGGGGCATCTTTACGACGATCACGGCGCAGCTTGAAGCGAGCGGCTCGCGGGCTGACCTCTTTGAGATCTATGGTACCTACTACAAGGGAGCGCCATATGTTCGTTTGGTGGATGGCGTCCCCGAGATAAAGAATGTTACGCAGACCAACTTCTGCGACATCGGGCTGACGGTGGAGGAACGGACCGGCCGGCTGCTTCTCTTCTCAGCCCTGGACAATATGGTAAAGGGGGCCGCCGGTCAGGCGGTTCAGAATATGAACATCATGTTTGGATTTCCGGAAGGGCGTTCTCTGGGATGACTGCCAAGAGACTCATGCAAAACGAGGTTGAGGGAGGGATAACCGCCCCCAGGGGGTTCCTTGCCGCGGGCGTCCGCTGCGGAATCAAGATGGGGAAGAAGGACCTCGCACTTATCTATACCCCGACGCCGGCCCGTGCCGCGGCGGTCTTCACCACCAACCGGGTGCTGGCAGCCCCGGTTCTCGCATGTCAAGCGCAGCTGCAACGAAATGCCTCGATGCAAGCGCTCGTGATCAACAGCGGCATGGCAAATGCCTGCACGGGCGAACAGGGTATGAAGGACGCCTGGTCAATGGTACGCGATACCGCGAAGGTGCTGGGGATTCCCGAGACGGAGGTCCTGGTTTCTTCCACCGGCGTCATCGGAAAACCGCTTCCGATGAAAAAGATCGGCGTGGGTATCCGCCGGGCTGCCGCCGCGCTTGCCCGGGAGGAGCACACCTCGGCCGCCGAGGCGATCCTGACCACGGATACGTTCACCAAAGAGCTTGCCGTCCGAACGATCGTGGACGGGGTGCCGGTGACGATCGGGGGGATGGCCAAGGGTTCAGGGATGATTGCCCCCAACATGGCGACAATGCTTGCCTTTGTAAGCACCGATGCCTGCATCTCGGCGTCGCTGTTGCGGAAGGCGCTCAAACGGGCCACGGACCGCTCGTTCCACCGGATATCGGTGGACGGGGATACCAGCACCAACGATATGGTCGGCCTCTTCGCGAACGGGATGGCCCGTAACAGGGAGTTGAGGAGTGTGGATGACCCGGCCTACGCACCCTTCTACGCGGCGCTGGAGCATCTTCTCGTCCGCCTGTCAAAGATGATTGTCCTTGATGGAGAGGGGGCCACCAAGTTCGTGGAGATAAACGTGAGAGGCGCCTCGTCAGACGATGTCGCGGTCGTTGCGGCAAAAGCGATCGCGAACTCCAATCTCGTCAAAACGGCGATCCACGGCGAAGACGCGAACTGGGGCCGGATACTTGCGGCCATCGGGTACTCGGGGATCGACTTCGACCCAGCGAAGGTAGAAATCTTTTTCGGAGACCTGCAGATCCTCAAACGGGGGTACGGCTCGGATTTCTCGGAGAAACGGGCCAAGGAGGTTCTGGGACAGAAGGATATTGTGGTGACGGTCGGTCTCCATCAGGGGGAGGGCTCGGCGTCCTTCTGGACATGCGATCTCTCCAAGCGGTATGTCGAGATCAACGCAAAATACAGGACGTAGAGCGATGACTGTTGACATTGCTTCGAAGACCGAGGTGCTCGTCGAGGCACTTCCGTATATCGAGGAGTACGAAGGAAAGACGCTCGTCATCAAATACGGTGGCGCCGCGATGGTCAACCAGGAGCTGCGCGAGGATTTCGGGCGTGATGTGGCTCTGCTCAAGAGAATCGGGATCGATGTGGTCATCGTCCATGGCGGCGGGCGTGAGATCACGACGGTCGCCGAGAAGATGGGGGTCCCCTCCCGGTTTGTCAACGGGCTGCGGTATACAAACGGGGAGATGATGGACGTGGTTCAGATGGTCCTGGCCGGCAAGACAAACCAGGACGTGGTTGCCGGGATCAACAGGTTCGCCGGCATGTCGGTCGGTCTCTGCGGCATCGACGCCGACCTCCTGAAGGTCACAAAGCATACCGGAGAGGGATCCGATCTGGGTTTCGTCGGTGAGGTCACGGAGGTGAACACCGCATACCTCCGCCTCCTCCTCGAACAGAGGATCTTGCCGGTGATCGCGCCGATCGGCGTGGACGCTGACGGGCGTCCGCACAACATCAATGCAGACGCGGCGGCGTCGAGTATCGCCGGCGCGATCTCGGCGGAAAAACTGGTTTATCTGAGCGATGTGCCGGGTGTGATCGCCAACGGTTCGTTGATCCCCACGCTGGATCAGGACGAGGCGGCCCGCCTCATCGAAGAGGGCGTCGTGGGTGAGGGAATGATTCCCAAGATCCGATCGGCGTTCGCGGCCCTCGACGAGGGGGTGGGAAAAGTGCATATCATAGACGGCCGGGTGCGGCACGCGATCCTGTTGGAGATTCTGACGAAGGATGGCATTGGAACGGAAATCGTCCATGCGGGAGAAGTGAGAGCGGGGGCCAGATCATCATGAGCAAACAGGCACGTCATTTCGCGATCAAGGAAATCATCAGTACGCAGGAGATCCGGAGCCAGGAAGATCTGCGGCTCCAGCTGAAGGGGCGGGGTATCGATGTCACGCAGGCCACGCTCTCACGCGATCTCCGTGATCTGGGTGTCGGCCGGGGTCTCGCCGGCCAGGGTCTGAAGTACCTCATGCAGCCGGAAGCGGAGGTGAAGATCCTCCGTCCCATCGTGGGGGCCGAGGTGCTGTCGATCGGGGCAAACGAGAGCACCATCGTTATACGCACGCTGCCGGGGTGCGCAAACTCTGTCGGCGAGTATGTGGACATTCAGAACCATCCGGGCATCATCGGTACTCTGGCGGGAGACAACGCGGTGCTCGTCATCCCGGCATCAACGGAAAGCGTCGAAGAAATAGTTCACTATCTGAAAGCCAAACTTATCGAGGGCATGTAAATGAAACCAACCAGGATAGTCGTGGCGTATTCGGGGGGGCTTGATACATCCGTCATGGTCCGGTGGCTGATCGAGCGGTGGAACGCCGAGGTCATCACCGTGACAGGTGATCTGGGGCAGAAGAAAGAGCTGAACGGTGTGGAAGAGAAGGCATTGAAGACAGGGGCGATCAAGGCCTATATCATCGATGCACGCAAGGAGTTCGTGGAAGGGTACGTGTTTCCCGCGCTCAAAGCGAGTGCGCTCTACGAGGGTGTCTATCCGATGGCAACGTCCCTGGGCAGGCCCCTACTGGCAAAACTCCTCGTGGATACGGCCCGCAAGGAGAACGCCACGCTGGTTGCGCACGGGGCAACCGGGAAGGGGAACGACCAGGTCCGGTTCGAGGTCTCGGTCGCTGCCCTGGCACCGGAGCTCAACGCAATCGCCCCGCTCCGGGAGTGGGAATTCAAATCCCGCGAGGAGGAGATCGCCTACGCGAAGCAACACAATATCCCCGTCACGGCAACCGTCGCAAACCCCTACTCGATCGACGAGAACCTCTGGGGGACGAGCATCGAGTGCGGCGTGCTGGAGGATCCGGCCGCGGAGGCTCCCGAGGACGCCTACCAATTGACGGTCTCGCCCCTGGACGCCCCGAACAAACCGGAGTACGTGGAGATCGCGTTTGCGGAGGGGGTTCCGGTCGGGCTCAACGGCAGTGCGATGGATCCTGTGGCGCTCATCGAGAAGCTGAACGAGATCGGAGGCGCACATGGAGTGGGACGACTCGATCTTATCGAGAACAGGCTTGTAGGGATCAAGTCACGGGAGGTCTACGAGACACCCGCCGCGAGCATTCTCCACTTCGCGCACACCGAACTGGAGAGATTGACGCTCGACAGGAGCGTTTTCCACATGAAGTACCGGCTCGCGGGCGAGTATGCCACGCTCGTCTATGACGGTCTCTGGTTCTCCCCTCTGAGAAAAGCGATGGCTGCTTTTGTGGACGAGACGCAGAAACCGGTGACCGGTGACGTGAAGGTGAAGCTCCTGAAGGGGACCGTTTCCATCTCCGGCCGGTCATCTGTCCATTCTCTCTACAACGAGAAGCTCGCGACCTACACCGAAGAGGACACGTTTGACCATAACGCCTCCAGCGGTTTCATCAAGATATTCGGTTTGCCGGTGAAGACCTATCACCAGGTGCAACGGGACGCTGCTGATGCCTCCGGGACTCCTCCGAAGGCGAAGGAGGCGGAGGCGGTTTCATGAACCGCGGCAAAGGCCGCTTTCGCCAGAAGCTCGACCCGGGAGCTCTCCGGTTCTCTTCGTCTCTCCATCTGGACCTGAAGATGGCCGAGGAGGACATCCAGGGGAGCCTGGCACACGTGGGGATGCTCGCTGACCGGGGTGTGATCATTCGGAAGGACGCCAGGGATATCGCGCGAGCCCTGAAGGAAATCCGGGCCGAGATCGCGACAGGCAGCTGGGACCCTGAGGCGGCCGCGCGCGGTCAGGGCCGTCTGACGGCTGACGATATCCACATGGCGATCGAGCAGCGTGTCATCGCCAAAGTCGGCCCCCGCGGAGGGGTGCTTCACACCGCACGCAGCAGGAATGACCAGGTCGCCCTGGACGAGAGGATCTATCTGAAGAAGGCGATCCGGCTTCTCAACACCAGCATCAACGCACTTCAGAAGGCCCTTCTCAAAAAGGGCCGACAGTACCAGACCGTGGTCATGCCCGGCTACACGCATCTGCAGCGGGGCCAGCCCGTCCTCCTGGCCCACCACCTTCTTGCCTACGTCGGTATGCTCGAGAGGGATGCGGGTCGGTTCTCCGACTGTCATGCCCGGGTCAACATGTCGCCCCTGGGAGCCGCTGCCCTTGCGGGAACCTCATTTCCGGTTGACCGGTCGGTCGTTGCTCGTGCGCTCGGTTTTGACGGGGTCCTGGAGAACAGCATCGACGCGGTGAGCGACCGGGATGTGCAGACCGAGTTCATCTCGGCCTGCGCGATAACGATGATGCACCTGAGTCGGCTCTCTGAAGAGCTGGTTCTCTGGAGCTCGGAGGAGTGGGGATTTGTGGAGATGGACGAGCGGTTTGCCACCGGGAGCAGCATTATGCCGCAGAAGAAGAACCCCGATATCGCAGAGCTGGTGCGTGGAAAGACCGGGAGGGTCTACGGTGATCTTGTCGGTCTCCTGACCGTCATGAAGGGTCTCCCGCTGGCGTACAACCGGGACATGCAGGAGGACAAGGTCTTTCTCTTTGACGCGGCGGAGACTCTCACAGAGGCGCTCCAGGTGAGCGCGGGGATGTTGAAGGGGGTCCGCTTCAACCGGAAGCGTTTCACGGCGGAATTGGAATCCGGGTTCGTTCTCGCGACCGAGCTGGCCGACTATCTCGTCCGGAAGGGGCTTCCGTTCAGGGAAGCGCACGCCATGAGCGGTGACCTGGTGAGGGAATGCATCAAGAAGAAATGCAATCTCAAGGAGTTGCCCCTGGAGGTTTACCAGCGACACTCTCCACTCTTCGCCAGGGATCTCTACCGGCTCCTGGATGTGGAGGCCTCTCTGAAGTCGAAGAAGTCGCGAGGTTCCACCGCCCCGAGGGAGGTGGAACGGGCACTGAGTTTCTGGGAGAAGAAGTTCTCCAGGGCTAGCCGCTGATTGCCCATCGTATCATTGTCCCCAGCTTCGGTCCTTTTCCCTGCACGAGTAGCCCCACACGGAAGACCCTGCTCGCGGCCCAGACCGCGATTGCGGAGGTGAGGATTATCCCCGCAAGACCCACCCATGGTTGCCACGCCGGCACCCCCTGAGGAAGCGCCATGCGTAGAACCATGAGCGTGGGAGTGAACGGAGGAAAGAGGGAAGCCCATGTGGCGAAGGCGCTTTCCGGTTGTCTGATGACGGGGGCCACCAGGAACATGGGGATCATCACCGGGAGCATGGCCGGGAAACCGATGGACTGGGCATCCTTCGGGTCGCTGCATGAGGACCCGAGAGCCGAATAGATGGCACCCAGCATGACGATGTTCAAGACCATGTATGCGACAAACCATGGGAGGACGTGAAAGGGAATGTAGTTGTCCAGACCCATGTAGGTGAAGAAAACAATCCCGCCAATGAGATAGACACCGGACCCCGTCAGCGAGACGGCAAGGCCTCCCAGCACCTTTCCGGCCATGAACTGCAAAGGCGTCACCAGTCCCAGCAAAACCTCGGCGATCCGCTGGGACTTCTCCTCAACCACCGCGTAGAGCTGAGGAACGGCACCCATCATGATCATGATGAACATGAGAAAGAAGAGGACCACGGCGGGGATGAGAGCCTGCCCTTCCGTCTTCCTTTCGGCGGTCTTCACCTCCCCCGTACTGGCGTCCTGTGAGACCAATCCCATCGGATCCACGGGGACCCACCAGAAGACCTCCTCCGCCTCCTCATTCTGGATTCCTGCCTGAGAAAGCCTCCAGTGTCGGAGCCTCCAGTTGATCGTCCCGTTTATCCAGCCACGGATCTCGTCCATCGCGGCGGCCTTTCCGTGGTAGGAGATCCGGGCCTTCTCCTCGTCCCGCGGGGGGTGAAGTACCGCTTCACCTATCACGACGAAGGAGTGGAGGTCTCCGCTTCGCACCCGGTCCGAGAGCGTGAGCATCTGGCCCTCCGGATCATCCGTCTCCGGCCGGACGATCTGTATGATGTAGGCCGGACTCTTCTTCTCCCCCGTGACGGTGTCGTAGACAGACTCCGCGTTCCGTTCTTCCGCCATCCGGACGAGTGTATCTGCCAGTATCCCTGACCTGTCCACCACCGCTATTTTCTTGTCCTCCGTGTCCACGTGCCCCCTCAGGAGCCACATGGCAAGACCGCTCCCGCTCATGACCACGGGGGCGAGGACAAGCCCGATGATGAATCCTTTTGTCCGGACGGAGGCGATGTATTCGCGTTTGATGATCTGAAGAACTCTTTTCATGGTTTCTCCTCCTCGGCCCCGGGTCCGGCGATCCGGACGAAGATGTCGTGGAGGGAAGGCCGTGTGATCTCGAAGCTCAGCACGCGTGTCCTCCGGACGAGCTCCTTTAACACACTCTGCGGGTCAACGTCTCTCACCATGCGCAGCTCCTGCTGTTGTCCCAGGTCCAGGATCTTCTCGACACCGGGGAGGTTTCGGAGGGCGGAGGAGCCATCCGCGGTCCGGAGGCGAACGGTATCCTGTCCATACCTCTCCTGGATCTCGTCCAGTGAACCGTCCAGGACCTTCTTCCCCCTGAAGATCATGCAGATCCGGTTGCAGAGCGTCTCCGCCAGGTGCATGTCATGCGTGCTCAGTATGATGGTGGTCCCGCTGGCATGAAGCTCCAGGAGGGCGGCCCGGATGACATCCGCGTTGACCGGGTCCAGGCCTGTGAACGGTTCGTCCAGAATGAGAAGATCGGGCCGTGGGACGATCGTTGCTATGAACTGGACCTTCTGGGACATTCCCTTGCTGAGCGTCTCCAGCTTTTCTCTGGCCCGTGAAGCGAGGTCAAAACGGTCCAGCCAGCCATCCACCTCCGCATCCACTTTTCGTCCCCCTCTCAACTCTCCGTAAAAGAGGAGAAGCTCCCGCACCTTCATCTTCTTGTAAAGTCCCCGTTCCTCCGGCATGTATCCGACATTCTCCAGCCGCGCCCCGTTTGACGCCTTCCCCAGAAGCCGGATCGAGCCACGGTCCGGGTAGATGATGTTCATGATCATCCGCAGGGTAGTCGTCTTTCCGGAGCCGTTGGGTCCGATAAAGCCGTAGATGCTTCCCTCTTCGACCGAAAGCGTCAGATCGTCCACGGCAGAGAGAGACCCGAACGTCTTGGTTACGTTTTCTATCTCGATGGCTTTCATGACCGGCTACCTGAGCTTCTATACGTGGCTGTTGCGGCAGGTGTTGCGCGTGCATCTCCGTTTGCGGCGGGGTCCCAACGGCGCACTGTCCGGATCATCCGGTTGGGCTTCCTGTCCCTGACGGGTAGACCATCGCTTCCAGCCGGGCGATGCGCTCTTCCATTGGCGGATGGGTGCTGAAGAGTTTTGTGATTCCCTTTGCCCGGAGCGGGTTGACAATGAACATGTGGGCTGTGGCAGGGTTGGCCTTCATCGGGATCTGTCTGGCACTCGAATCCAGTTTCCGGAGCGCGTTGGCCAGCGGAAGGGGATTCCCGGCAATCTTCGCACCTCCTTCGTCAGCGAGGAATTCGCGCGATCGGGATATCGCCATCTGTATCAGCAGCGCCGCGATGGGTGCGACGATGATCCCCACCAGCATACCGAGCGGATTGCCGCCCTCCCGATTGCCGCCCCGGCCGCCTCCGAATATCATGGCCCACTGGGCCATGTTCGCGATGACCGTGATCGCCCCGGCAATCGTGGCGGCGATCGTCCCCAGGAGTATGTCCCTGTGTTTTACGTGCGCCAGCTCGTGCCCGATGACCCCCCGCAACTCCTCATGGGTGAGCGTTCTCCTGATCCCCTCGGTCACGGCAACGGCGGCGTGCTCGGGGTTTCTCCCCGTGGCAAATGCGTTGGGCTGGTCTCCCGGGATAATGTAGACCTTTGGCATGGGGAGATCCGCCCGCCCGCTCAGCTCTTCCACCGTCTGGTACAGATCCGGTTCCTCCTCGCGGGTTACTTGGCGTGCCTTGTACATGCGGAGCACGATCTTGTCGCTGAACCAGTAGCTGCCGAAGTTCATGACCGCGGCGATGACGAAGGCAATGATCATTCCGCTCTCTCCGCCCAGGAGTCTGCCCACAACGACGAGCAGAACGGTCATCAGAGCCATCAGGAGAAACGTCTTCATCGTATTCATTTTGATACCATCCCTTTTCGTCAAGATACAAAGTTTTCCCCGTTCATATCAAATCTTGCAATTGCGGGAGGGGGATTCTATCTTTCCGGCATCCGCTATGACACAGACCAGAGCGCTCGTTATCGGCATTGCCGGCGGGACCGGCTCCGGCAAAACCTCGGTCACCAACAGGATCCTTGACCGTCTGGACAGGGAGAGGGTGCTGGTGATCCAGCACGATTCTTACTACAGGGACATCAGCGTGTATGACGGCCTCCAGCCGGGAGAGGTCAACTTCGATCACCCGGACGCCCTGGAGACCGATCTGCTGGTCGGGCATCTCCAGAAACTCCGCGGAGGGCGCTCCGTCGCTCAGCCGGTCTACGATTTTACGACCCATCGTCGGAAAGAGGAGACCCGTACGGTCCAGCCGAGGGAGATCATCATTGTGGACGGGATACTGATTTTTGCGAACCCGGAGCTGCGGGCGCTGATGGATATCCGGATCTTCGTGGACACCGACGCCGATGAACGTCTGCTGCGGAGGATTCGGCGTGACATGCTGGAGCGGGGCCGCTCCCTGGATTCGGTCATCGACCAGTATGCCAGGACGGTGAAGCCGATGCACCTGCAGTTCGTGGAGCCCAGCAAGCACTGGGCTGACGTGATCATCCCTCGCGGGGCGGAGAACTCTGTTGCCATCGACATGGTGGCAACAAAGATCAGAATGATGCTGGGCGAACTCCCTGATGACGCCGCATGAATACCATCGAATGGACCATCGAGCTTCGTTTTGTTGTTGCTCTCGCGCTCGGTTTTGTCGTCGGGCTGGAGCGCGAGAGCACGAAGATCGAGCACAGGAAGCTGGTCTTTGGTGGTGTGAGGACGCACCCCCTGATCAGTCTCTTTGGCTTCGGCTGTGCCTGGTTTCACACTATTGGGAGCGCATTTGTTCTCCCCTCGGGTCTCCTTGTCCTGGGCGGTCTGGCGGTGATATCCTTCAGGACGAAGATCCGGATGCAGCAGTACGGGACAACGAGCGAGATATCGGCTCTTCTCACGTTCGTGGCGGGGGCTCTTGTGCTTCTCGCGGATATCTGGGTCGGGATGGCGGTTGGGGTTGTAAACGCATTCCTCCTCTCCGAAAAGGCGAAACTGGAGACATACGTCCAGCACCTGGACAGGGTGGAGTTCCTCGCAACGCTGAAGTTCCTCCTTGTGACCGTTATCGTTCTCCCGGTCCTCCCCGATCAGGAATACACGCGGTTCAGACTCAACCCGTCCCGGATCTGGGAGATCGTGATACTGGTTTCGACGATCGGTTTTGTCGGTTACTTCCTGGCGAAGAAGTTCGGCCCCAGGGTTGGAATGTGGCTCTCCGGACTTCTGGGGGGCATTGTGTCCAGTACGGCGGTGGCGATCACTGCGGGACGAATAGCACAGAACCAACCGGCTCGCTCCACGAGTGCCCTGCAAGCTTCCCTGCTGGCCAGCAGCATGATGTATCTCCGGATCCTCGTCCTGCTGGCTGTTCTGGGGCCTGCGTTCGTTACGTTGCTCTGGTGGAAGATGGTCCTGCTATCGCTCATCGGGCTGGCTCTGGCTTTTACCGTTCCTGCCGGGAAAGATCAGGGCGGGGAGGAGGGCCCCCGGTTGCAGAATCCGTTCGAGGTTACCCCGGCGCTTCTCTTCGCAGCGGTTTTCGTGGTCCTGCTTGTCATCACCGAGATCGTCAGGAGCAGCCTTGGCGAGGCCGGGATGATCGGTCTGGCACTCCTCGTTGGTGTGGCGGACGTTGATCCGTTTATCCTTTCCCTGATTCATACCTCCGGAGGGACCACGGCTGTAGCGTCCGTTGCGATGCTGCTGGCGGTGATGAGCAATACACTTGCCAAGGGGGCCTATTTTGCGGTGCTGGCTCGCACCGTTCGGCCGGCGACGGCGTGGAGATACGGGTTGTGGGCGCTGCTGCACATTCCCCTGGTGGTCATCCCATCCTGAATGCATAGCGCGCAGGTTCGCGCCGCCTCACTTCAGCCCCACGACCATCATATAGTTCCGTTCAAAGAGTTCGTGCCACACCCATCGATCGGTCGCGGTCTGAACTCCCAGCCGGACGGCAAACTCCTTCCCCTCGCTCATGCTCAGACCGTATTCGTCCAGAGGCGGGACCCTGAGTGTTATCTCGTAGCGTGTGGAGACCTCCGGTGCCGTCGTGTCGCTCACCTGCGGGTCCGGCGTCACGCCGATTGTATCCACAACGGTTCTGGTCTCCAGACCGAGATCGCTGATCCGCAGAATATCTTTCCGATCCTTCGGGACCCCGGTCCGGCTGGAACAGTCCCGCAGGTAGTAGTCCAGAACGGTGACCGAATCCCCCTCGAAGGCTACCCGGATCTGCAGGTTGTCAAACCCGTGGAACCAGCCGTCAGCCTCCGCGTCGATCTGGAGGAGAAGGTTTACAGGGGAGCTGGCCTCGCAGCTAACGGTGAGTGCCGAACTGTCCCAGCCGCAGCGGAATTCAGCGGTGAGACCCTCGGCCCGGATGCTCCCGAACGCGTGGTCCGCTGTGAGATCCCCGCCGGAGATGCGGCGGAAGACCGGAGCAAAGGGGTAGAGCGGCTCCGGATCGATTCCATCAGCCAGGCCGTCCCCGTCGGTGTCAACCAGTGTCAGATCCGTCCCCCGTGAGGTCCCTGCCACGACTTCCGCCAGATCAGCCAGGCCGTCTCCGTCGGTGTCCGTTTCCAGGGGGCTGCCGCCAAGCCGGATCTCGTCAAACGGGAGCTCCGGCGCATCATCCGGGACCCCATCCTGGTCACCGTCGGCCGCCTCTTCGTACGAACCAAAACGGAGATGGTCCCACCACTCGTGCGCGGCGTTCCGGATGATCTGCGCGTTGAAATCGAAGTCCTCTCCAAATCGTCCGGGCATCTCCCATGGCCGGTCCGCGTGGTGGTATTCCGGGTGCCCGCTTGCTTCCAGCAGCGCACCCAGCTGGTGGTGGAACTCATGAAGCATCAACCAGTCTTGACGGCTGAATTTGTCCTGGAACGGGTTTCCGCTGTACCCCACGGAGGAGAACTCCCAGGGAGCGGGCACCCCGTAGGTTCCCCCTCCGTATGTCTGACGTATGCTGATTCCCTCTTCCTTCGAGGTGTCGCTGAGGGCGCTCTTTCTCCGGGAGGGGTGATTCAGCCATGCATAGGGGACGACCAGTCCGGCGTACTCCTCCGGACTCTTTCCCATGGCGATGGCGGCGATTTTGAAGTCCCGGGCAACCCGCCGGTTTGGCGGAAGCCAGTAGGGATCCTTGTCTCCCAGATTGGAAAGCCAGAGCGTGTCCTCCACCACGTAGAAGTCAAAGTCCAGGAAGAGCTTGCAGGATGAGTTCCTGAACGCAAACTCCTCGTTGAACAGGACCCCTTTCTGGAGATAATCCAGTTCCGCATCGGACAACGTCCGCCCTCCCGGGACCCCGGGATAGTCGCTCTCGGGAAAAACATCCCGGTAGCTGATTGTCCGGTAGACCATGCAGAGAACCGGCAGACGGTTGTAGGCCATCATGCCGGCCCTGGCCGGTGGCGTGCTGACCCGTCGCTCCACCGGTTGAGCGCTTGTCGGCGGAATGCTCTTGAGTGTCGGGTGTGCTCTCAACGTGTACCTTGTGAGCGGGCGGAGACCGGAGAGACGAACGGTGTTCCGCATTCGGTTCTCCGAAACAGAGCCACGGATGGTCTTCCAATCCCCTCCGTCCCGGGCATAGTCTACAGAAGGGGATTCGTTCTGTGTGCGATTCCATGACACGGAGATCTCCCTGGGCCCACGAATCCTGATCTCCGGTAGAGCGTCCGCGAGAGATCGTTTGACAAAGAGGAGCCTGTTGTAGTCCGCGATGACGATCTCCTCGCTCCCGAACAGATCGATGCCGCGCGGTGCAAGCAGGCCTCCAAAGGAAGAGCCGGTGAAGCTTTCCAGATGTGCTCCTTCCCTGGAGAAATGATGCACGGCCCGGGCACCCGGGTCCGCGACAAAGAAGCTGGAGTCTCTCTCCACGACGAGGGATGCGGGACTGACCAGCTGATCCCGCACGGTGTCGACCCGTCCGCTGGTACGATCTGTAATAAGTACGAGGGTTCCCTCTATCTCGTAGGTGAGATTGTGTGCCCGCCTCCTGGTGTCCGCAGGGGGTGGTCGTCGGGCGGGATCCAGGGCCAGGATCCTCCCCTGGAGATCCAGGGCCTGATACATCTCCAGATCCGGATTGTAGATGGTGACGTTCCCCTGCCCCGCGCGGACGAATGCGACATGCTGAAAACTGGCCTGAGATCGACTCCGGGGCCTGCGGGGTGTTGACTTCGATCCGGTCCCCGTTACCTGGAGTCTGGTGAACTCAGAGGTGCCCGTTGAGGCCTGCAGCCCCACATAGCCCGAAGGGAAGACCAGCATGGTGTTTCTCCCCGCCGGGACGTCGTTTACCCGGACCTCGTATGTCCCCGCCGGGGGATCCACCTCAACCCGGAGTGTCGTCCATTCTTCCGGTGAGACGGGGGAGTCAAAGAGGTTCGTGGTGATGAACTCTCCCGTGACATCGAAGTAGCCGGTCAGGATGTTTTTCCCTTCGAACCGGACCATGTGTGAAAGGGCATGCGTGGATCTGTCGTCCATACAGAAGAGGAGACCGGCGCGGCTCCCCCGAAGGCGGGCCTCGATCGCGTAGGGTGAGGAATCGTAGGCGTAGAACGAGGTGGCGAGCAGCTGATCGAATTCACCGGTAGTTATGGCGAGCGTCCCTTTGCCGATGGTCCAGTTTCCGCTGATTGGTATCAGATCCGCGCCAAGCGAGTCGCGCTGGAATCCGTCTTCAAACCATGTCTGCTGCCCCGGGGCACCAGCCCAGCAGAGAATGAAGATGCCGACAACGCCCAGAGCTCTTTTCATTGCACGTTTCATGTTCCCCGTTGGAGACAATTGTGTATGGTATCCAGTGTCCGCTCCATCTCCTCGGGTGTGTTGTAGAAGTGCGGGGAGATGCGGAGCTTTTCCTCCCGGAGTGCCAGGGTGATCCCTTCTGACTCAATCTGTTTCATCAGAGCTCTCGTGTCCGCCCCTTCCGGGAGAGCACAGGTGACGATCCCCGCCCGATTCTCCCTCTCCGGTGGACTGAAAACGGGCAACTTCCCGTTCTGGAGAAGCCCGGTGGTCAGGATCTCCGTCAGACCCAGGATCTGATCCTGAATGGTCTCCATGCCGTACTCCAGAAGAGTCCGGAGGGCGGCCTGCATTCCCCAGAGGCTGGGGACCCCCGGCGTTCCTCCTTCGTAGCGTCGGGCGCTGGAGGCGAGGGGTTGTTCATAATCATGAAAATTCCAGGGTTCCTCCACCGAGAGCCAGCTCAGGCTGCTCTGTTGTATGCGCGACTGGAGCTCTTCTGTAAGATAGAGAAAACCGGCACCGTGGGGCCCCATCTGCCATTTGTGGGACCCTGCCGCCATCGCGTCGATCTGGTCCCCCTGGACATCCATCGGTATCGCGCCGACGGCCTGAATCGCGTCCACCACAAACAGGACTTCCCGGGATCTGCATATGGAGCCGATCGTCCGGAGATCGGCCCTGTATCCGGAGAGGAACTGGACCGCGCTGAGTGCCAGAAGTCTTGTCCGCGGTGTGAGGCGCGACTCGATCATCTCCGGCGTCATGACCCCGCGGGAAGAGGGGATGACATCCACCTCCACCCCGTGCCGGCGGAGGTTCAGATACGGATAGACGTTTGCCGGGAACTCCGCTTCGCTCAGAAGAATCTGATCGCCCGAGGCCCACTGCAGGCCCGAGGCGACGACATTGAGCGCCTCGGAGGTGTTGGGTTGAAGCGAGATCCGATCGGGGGAGGGTCCGTTGATGAGATCACAAATCGCGGACCGGGTACGGGTTATCATTGCTATGTCATCCCTGTAGCCATCCAGTTTGCCTTCGGATCGGTCTCTGAGGTGTGCCGTCATCGCCTCCACAACCCGGGATGAAAGCGGGCTCGTGGCGGCGTGGTTCAGATAGATCCTGCCCGAGGAGGTGTAGGGAAAAAGCCTTCTGGCTGCGGTCAACTGTTCAGTCGTGAGCATCATTCAAATGAGACCTTGACTGTTATGACGCCCCGCGCTCCCGTCTCCAGGTGAACGGTCTCTCCTTCGGCGGAGACCGACAGGATCTCCTCCTCCAGAAAGTTGGAGAGGGTGACGCGTGTTGGAGGGGCGGGAAGCCGCAACAGTGTCGGGGCCGGCTTGTCTCCCGTGTTGTACCACTGGATGATCAGGCTGTTGGAATCCTCAGCCTTCTTCAGGCTCGTCAGAACGAGTGAGGCGGGGGAGAGCTCTATGAACGAGTGACGCGTCGGGAGCGCCCCCCCGTGCCGGTCCGTGAGAAGCGTAATGAGGGGCACGTTTATCTCATGTCCACGCCGGACGGTCTCCGCTTCCCGCCAGCTCCCGGTGTGCGGATAGAGGGAGTAGTCGATCGAGTGTGACTCCCTGTCGGCCGTGGGGTCTGGCCACAGGGGTGAGCGGAGGAGTGAGAGCCTCAACACGTTCCCGCTCACGTCATATCCGTACTTGGATCCGTTCAGAAGACTCACCCCGTAATCCGGATCGGAGAGGTCAGCCCATCGGAGCGCCGGTACCTCGGACTTTGCCGCCTCCACGGAGTTTTGTGGAATCGTGGATCGTTCGATCGTCCCGTAGGGGATTTCAAACGTGGCTGTGTCATCCCGGACGGCCAGGGGAAACGCTACCTTGAGCATTGTCCGATCCTCCCACCAGTCGACACCGGTCCTGAAGTCGATCCGGTCCAGTCCGTCATAGAGCAGGATATCCTGCACAAAGAAGGATGTGGGGAAGGTCTCGGTGGGATACGAGCCCTTTTCACCCGGCTTCAGAACGTCGTGACGAAGCCGGAGAACCGTCCGGACCGGTCCCTCCTCGATGATTTCAAATCCCCGGAATGTTGTGGGATACTCGACCCCGGTCAGTCCTATGTTCCACGCGTCCCACGCCGACGGGAGATCTTCCAGAACCTGAAGCCGGTTCCCCGGGCCCTCCAGAATTTCCCGGTCACTTCTCTTGTCCCGAATACTCTCTATCCATCCGGTCTCCGGATCGATGCGGACTGAAAAGATGCTGTTCTCCAGACCCTCCGGTGAAGACTGCAGCCTCTGAGACTGCCTGGCCGGTTCCTGCTTCCTGAGTTCGTAGAGCGAATACCCGAGGGAGGGGACGTCCCTGGCGAGAAATATGATCTCTCTCTGATACCGGCCGGTGCGCAGTGTCTGGGTGGGGAGTTCGCGCCCCCCGGCGTCAAAGAGTGCGTAGCTCTCGGGGTCACCTGCCGGAAGCTGGATGCGGGCCACGTCTGTCCGCTCCCACGCCAGCGGATTAAAGACCAGGAGGGCTCTACCCGATTTCAGCACGGAGGTATTGATCTCCCCCGCCATATGTCTGAGGGAGCTGTCGAGTTCGTGCTGCCCGATCTCCCGGCATTCTTCGTAGGATTCAGCGGCATCAACAAAGACCTGTCGGATGCTGGAGCCCGGAAGGATGTCGTGAAACTGATTGAAGAGCAGGATTTCCCAGGCGTCCTGAAGGTCTTTCGAGGGATAGGTCTTTCCGTGGAGCGAGGCGAGCGAGCAAAACTTCTCGGCGTTTGTCAGAAGCACCTCCCCCTCCCGGTTCCCCTTCTTCACCGCCGCCTGCGTGGTGTAGGTGCCTCTGTGGTACTCCAGGTAGAGCTCGTCAGTCCAGACGGGTAGCGACGAGAGGTCTTGAGTCCGGAGCCACTTCAGGTACTTCTCAGACGTCCCGAATTCTACCCGGGGGAAGATCAGGAGGTCCTCCAGACGGTCGATCCGCTCCAGCATCTCCGGAGTGGGGCCGCCCCCGTGGTCACCGACTCCAAAGAGGACGAGCAGCCGCGTAAAGCCGGTATTGGCTTCGAACTGCCTGAGCCAGTCGACCGTCCGGAACGGGTCTTCTATTGTATAGACATACGTGAAGGGGAAGTAGCTGAGTATCCGCGATCCGTCCGGGGATTCCCACCAGAAGAGTCTGTGGGGGAAAACATTGGTGTCATTCCACCCGATCTTCTGCGTGATAAACGCGTCGATCCCCGCGTTCCGGTAGAACATGGGCATTGTCCAGGTGTAGCCGAAGGAGTCTGGGTTCCACCCGGTGGTGACGTCGGCCGATAACTCTCGCGCGAAGTACCGCTTGCCGTAGAGGAGCTGTCGCGCCCATGAGGTGCCGTCGGGGAGATTGCAGTCGGGTTCGACCCACATTCCCCCGACCACCGACCAGCGGCCGTCCCTTACACGGCCGCGGATACGCTCGAAGAGTTCGGGATGGAGTTCCTGCATCCAGGCATAGTAGACAGCCGAGCTCTGCGTGTATGTGAAGTCCGGCCTCTCCTCCATCATCGAGAGGACCGAGCCAAACGTGTTCTTGCAGACCTCCACTGTCTCTTTTTCTCGCCAGAGCCAGGCCGCATCGATGTGGGCGTTTGCGTCAAAGACGAGCGTGAATCTTCTGGCAAATTCCTGGATCGGCCGAAGTTGCGGAAGGATCGCGTCCACGGAGGAGAAGAACCGATCCACGTTCCCCTCCCTGAGCGCGTCCATTTCGATCCGCGTTGCCAGGGTCTGGAGCCGGTCGTTCAGCTCCTCCTTCTCCTCCCGGTCCATTACCGATTTGTCGATGCCGGGGTCGCTCTTCTCCCGTGCGCTGGTCTGGTAGGTGTCGAACCCGAGCAGTTTTTGCGCCACCCGGAGGCTGAGTGAGATGTTCTCCACGCGCTCCTGTCTTGCGGAAGAGGTTGCGGTCCGGATCTCGGCGCGACCCAATGAAAGCGGCCCGCCGGTGTTGTATGCCTTTACGGCGAGGTGGAGCTTCTGCCCGGGCCGCGCGTCATCCGTAAGGATGTGCTCAGCCGACCAGGGGATGTCTCCTCTCCGCTTCCCGTCCACCCAGAGCTCTCCGTAGTCATCCACCGAGATCTGAAGCGTCAGGGTTCCGGAGACCGGCTCGCCCAGTATATTTTCCGGGAGTACGATTCGGGTCCTGAGCCAGCAGGAATCAGGATAGATGGCCTCACCCACGCGAAGCCTCTCCCAGCCGGAGTCATCATAGTCCGGATCTGAGGGCGTCCCTTCGGCCGGCCGGTAGCTCCCCAGGTCAGGGCTGACCTTCCAGACGTCAAACGAGACCTTCCCCAGCGAATCCAGCCCGGCCGTGACCCTGTCCACGCTGGTTTCGGCAAATGTCAGGACCGAAAAGAGGGCCAGGAGTGTTATGCTTGCAGTCATCTTCATGGAGGTGCCCCCGGCAATATGCTATGGTACTCTCCGGACCGTCACGCCATCTTCCACTACACAGAGGTGCGGAGTGGCTCTGCTCCCCGTGCGGGCGGGGTATTCAAGGTCAACGCGTGAAGTCACTTCCCCGACCGCGTCCTTCTGAACGAGACAGAGCACGCACCCTCCGAAGCCGGCTCCGGTCATCCGTGCTCCCACCACACCCTCGCACTCCGCGCAGATGTCGACGAGCGCATCAAGTTCGTCGCAGCTGACCTCGTACTGGTGTCTGAGGCTCATGTGGGACTCGTAGAGCAGTTTCCCGAGTTCGTTCACGTCGTTTTCTCTGAGGGCCTGTGTCGCCCGGATCACCCGCTGATTCTCGCTCACCACGTGTCTGGCCCGCTTCTGGAGGTTCCTTGGAAGGAGCTCCGCGTGATGAGAGAGCTCCTCCAGATTGATGTCCCGGAGTGCACGGATCTCCGGCAGGACCTTCTGGAGTTCCCCGACGGCCGCCGCGCACTCTCCCCTCCGCGTGTTGTACTCTGAAGAGGAGAGCCTGCGTCGTACCCCCGTGTCAATGACCAGGAGGCGAATGCCGGGAGGGAAGGGGATCTGCTCCACCTCCAGTGTCCGGCAGTCCAGGAAGAGGGCCGTTCCGCTCCTGGCAAGAGTCGTGACGTACTGGTCCATGATTCCGCAGAGTACCCCCGCGAACTCGTGTTCGGCCTTCTGACAGAGATGTATCAGATCTTCATCGGTATGACTCAGGTTGTTGAGAGCCCGGAGCGCGTGCGCGGTTGCGACCTCGAGTGCGGCGGAGGAGCTGAGTCCCGCTCCGCGGGGTATCGTCCCGTTGATGCAGAGGTTTGCCCCGGAGAGCGTCGCACCGGACCTCTGGAGAAGGATTGCTATCCCCTTGACGTAGTTTGACCAGGCGGGTCGTTTTTTCGGGATGAGATCGTCGACGGGCGCGCGAAAGCTGCTCTGGAGGTTCTGTGAGAACGCGCGAAGCACCCGGTCTCCCCGGGCGCCTGCCGCGACGGCGGTGTGTCGATCCACAGCCAGAGGGAGAACGTATCCCTCGTTGTAGTCTGTATGTTCCCCGATGAGATTTACGCGTCCGGGTGCGGACGCAATATGGGTGGGCGGACTTTGGAACCGTTCTTGAAAGAGCTGTACGGTCTGCTCTTCTAGTTGTTCACGAGTGAGGTCCAACTCCGGGCGAGATGTTGTGTAGATCTTTTCGTTCACCTATATGTAACGAGAAATCTCAGGAATAGCAAAGCGATGATCCGACCTCCCCTCGAGCTGAACCCCGCTTGACTAACCTCCATGTCTTGGGTATATTCGGTGTGGACTCTCAACCCATGATCTCCTGGCGACGTCAACTCCGTGCGTTCCTCCTGGTCTGTATCGCGCCTCTTCTCTTTTTTCTCTCTCTCACGATCCTTTTTCCTCTTCCGGACCTGAAGCCCTACTCGCTCCTCGTGGAGGATCGGAACGGCCGGTTCGTGCACGCGTTTATCTCGCCGGACGGCTTCTGGCGCCTTCGGACGGATCCGGAGGAGATCCCCGACAAGCTGAAAACCATACTCGTGGCGAGGGAGGACCGATGGTTTAGCCTGCACCCCGGCGTCAATCCGCTTGCCCTATTCAGGGCGTCTTTTCAGAATGTCCGCGCCGGCCGGACCGTCTCCGGCGCATCGACCATCACCATGCAGATCGCCCGGATGCTGGAGCCCAAAGAGAGGACGTACCTGAACAAGCTGGTGGAGATGTTCCGGGCACTCCAGCTCGAGTGGCGATACTCCAAGCAGGAACTTCTGGAGATCTACCTCTCCATGGTTCCCCTGGGGGGAAACGTCGAGGGGCTCGCATCCGCCTCACTTCTCTACCATCAGACACCCCCTGAGAGGCTGAACATCGCGCAGCTTCTGGACCTGATCCTCGTTCCGGGGGACCCGAACGGGCTCCGGCCCGACAGGCAACCGGAGAGGCTGTTGCGCGAACGGCGAAGGGCCGCGCTCCGGCTGATGCGGTGGGGCCTCCTTTCGCGTGAAGACTCTCTCGTCATCTGGAATACACCCTCTGCCGCCGTCCGGAGATCGCTCCCACGCCATGCGCCGCATTTCAGTCTCCGAGTGAAGCGGCGTGAGGAGGGCAAATCTCTTCTCCGCACCTCGCTGGATCTCCGAATCCAGCGGGAGGCCGAGACGCTGCTTGCCAACCATCTCCGCCCGTGGAAACAGCTGGGCGTCTCCAACGGTGCCCTGCTCGTCCTGGAGAACAGCTCGGGGAAGATTCTGGCCTATGTTGGCTCAGAGGACTTCAACGACGAGGGTGCACAGGGTCAGGTGGATGGTGTACAGGCGCTCCGCTCGCCCGGCTCGACACTGAAGCCGTTTCTCTACGCGCTCCAGATGGAACGGGGGAGGCTTACGCCAAAAACACGCCTCCTGGACACTCCGTATGACGCGGAGGGATTTCTGGCGGTGAACTACGACGGGACCTATGCGGGGCTGCTCTATGCGGACGAAGCGCTCAGAAGATCTCTCAATGTTCCGATGATCCGCCTTCTGAAGCAGACGGGGACATCGGACTTCGTTGACTTTGCGGTTTCAGCAGGGCTGGCATCGCTCGGGAGGCAACGGCCCCGGTTGGGTCTCTCGGTCATTCTGGGAGGGTGTGGCGTCACGCTGGAAGAGCTGACGGGGGCGTATGCCGCCTTCCCGCGCGCCGGACTTCGCTGCACTCCCGGCTATCTTTTAGACACGGACCCGGCTGCGGGTGCTGACCGAATCTTCTCCGAGACGACCGCATACATGCTGACCGATATGCTCTCGAGCATAGAGAGGCCGGACCTCCCGAACAACAGCGAGTCGTCCCTGACATTACCGACGGTGGCCTTCAAGACAGGGACGAGCTATGGCAGGAGGGACGCGTGGACGATCGGGTACACCGCGGACTACACGGTGGGTGTCTGGATCGGGAACTCCACCAACACGGGAAACGCCAATATCGTGGGGAGGAAGACGGCGGCACCCCTGGCCTTCGATCTCCTGAACTCCCTCTCTCACGGTCCCGCAAAGGCCATCCTCCGGCCGCCCCGCGATCTGGGGCTCCGGATGGTCTGCGCGAACAGCGGACTTCCTCCCACACCCCGGTGCGAACAGCTGATAGAAGACCAGTACGATATCTCCCGGCCCGGCGGTTATTCCTGTTCTGTCTGTAAGGAGTACCTGGTGTCGCCGGACCGTACGTTTGCGTACTGCTCCAGCTGTCTCGGCTCAAGCCAGTATGAAGTCGTGAGATACACGGACTTCAACCCCGAGCTGCTGGATTTCTGGAGGTCCACCGGGGTGGAGCTCCTCTCTCCTCCCCCTCACGCCCACTTTTGCACAAGGGTGTTTCACGGGACGGGTCCCGTCATCCAGAGTCCGTCTGACGGGATGACCTACTATCTGGTCGGGGAAGACCAGCAGCTCTTTCTGAAGGCCAGCTCGCAGCTGGATGTGCGGGAACACGTCTGGTACGTCGGCGATCGGTATCTGGGTCGCCGGAAAGCGGGAGAGAGGCTCTTTACAAAGATCGATGACGGGGACCACACCGTCAGCTGCATGGATGACCGGGGTCGCATATCCAGCGTCCGAATCAGAATCAGACGAGTGCTCTGATCCCGAATGTCAATGATACTCGAGGCGAAACCAATGACCACACGCGTAGACTTCCTACTTGCGATCTGCTCAGTGCTCTTCGTTCTTTCGTGTGCCCCGCCGGATGCTGAGACCTTGCGGATTGTCTCCGATCTTCCCGCCGGGGAGGTCCCGCGGGATCAGGCCATCGTCATCGAGTTTTCTCGCGGCGTGGTACCCCGGGACACGGTCAACAGGTGGACGAACACGCCATTTCTGGCCTTTGCTCCCCCGATTCCGGGGAAGTTTGTCTGGCAGGACACATCCCGGCTGGTCTTCAGTCCGGATGGTCCGCTTGCCGGGGACACGGAATTCAAGGGTACGCTCAACACCAGACTGCTTGCCGGGCTGGCAGGTGCGACGTCGTTCAAGGGAGAGGACCGATTTACCTTTTCCACGGAGCGGTTTTTTCTCCGGGAGGCGGAGTTCTTCTACGACAGGATCGGTGAAGAGCGGCGGGTTGGGATCAAAGCCAATCTGGAGTTCACCTACGCTGTCCGGCCGGAGGACGTAGAAAAGTACCTCGAAGTCAAGCTGGACGGGGAGGTACACCCGATAGAACGAGTCCTGACCAGGGAGGAAAGCAGAGTTGTTGCGGTGGAGATCGGAGAGGTGACACGAATCGAGAAGGAGCGGGAGATCGCGGTGGATGTGTCAGAGGGTCTGGTCTCCCCGGAGACACAGACCCGGGTCAGGATGGACCGTCCGCTTGTCTATACGCTCCCGCCCCTCGCGGAGCTGACAATTTACGGACACGAGATCGGGTTCGACGGAACGACCAGCTGGATACGCATACGGACTTCGCAGGAGGTGGATCCTCCCTCCGTGGAATCCTCCCTTACGATCGAACCGGTCCGCCGGTTCACCGTCCAGACACAATCTGACGGCTTCACCCTCAGAGGAGCTTTCGAGCCCGGAACTACATTCCGGTTGCGTCTGAAGACAGGGATGCTGAGTGTTCTGGGGGGAAAACTGCAGAACGACTACGAAGCCGAAATCGTGGTCGGGAACGTCCAGCCCTCCTTCCGGTTTGCTTCCCCGTACGGGCAGTACATGCTTCAGGGCGGAGAACGGGCGATCGAAGCAATGACTGTGAACCTCCAGGAACTGACCGTCAGGGTCAGCCAGGTATTTCAGAATAACCTGGTCTTCTTCCTGGACGGCGGGCGGTACTACGACTACTACTGGGAACCATGGGGCGAAGAGTCCTCCTCCCGGAGGCGGAAATACCGGTATGTCGTGGGGAACTACGGACGTCAGCTCAGCTACGATACCATCACGGTGGCCGCCGCGACAAACAAGGAGATCACGACCCGTCTGGATCTCAACCCGTATCTCCAGACCGGGTACAGGGGGTTCTTTGTGGTCGAGATCGCAAACCCGGCGCAGGCCTGGCGGTCCACCTCCCAGCTCGTTGTCCTCTCGGACCTGGGTCTCATCCTCAAGAAGGGGAGGGATGACCTGTTGGTGTTTGTCACAAGCCTCCTGACCGGCAATCCGGTCCCCGACGCGACCGTCCAGCTCCTCTCCACAAACAACCAGGTGATTCGCTCCGGGACCACCGACACTGATGGCGTTGCCAGGTTCTCGAACTTCGCCGGTGAAGATTTTCCGCTCAAACTGGTCACGGCCGAATCCGGTGATGATTTTACCTTCCTCAACCTCGCGGATCACCGTGTGGAGACCTCGCGGTTTGATGTATCGGGGCGGAGGGAATCCCCCGGTCTCTACGACGCCTTTCTCTACGGTGACAGAAACATCTACCGGCCGGGCGAAAAGATTATCCTCTCAGGGGTGGTCCGCGATCTAGACTCTCCCATCCCGGAGCTGATGCCCGTAAAGGTCAGGATCTTCAATCCGCAGGGGAAGATGGTGACGGAGCAGCAGCACCTTCTAAATGACCAGGGATCCTTTGAGACGTCCTTCCCGACACAGACGACCGCCCTCACCGGCGAGTACAGGTTCGACCTGGTGACAGGTGCCAACCAGTTTCTGGCGACCTACAGGGTCAGCCTGGAGGACTTCGTTCCGGATCGGCTCAGGGTGAGGCTCTCGCCCTCGGCGGAAGTTGCCCGTCCCGGTGATTCGTTGCGCTACGAGCTGCTTGCCCTCAATTTCTTCGGCCCGCCGGCCGCGGGGCGAACATGGGAGTTCGAGGGTTCATTCCTGGTCGTCCCCTACAGGTCAGGCCGTTTTCCAGAGTTCCGATTCTATGATGACGCAGCCAGAGATTTTGCGGGAACACCTCAAGTGCAATCGGGCAAGACCGACGAGGAGGGGAGGGCCTCGATAGCGTTTCAGCTCCCGAAGAACCTGACCTCCACCGGCCTGCTGCGCGCACGGGGGAGGGTGGCGGTGTTCGACGAATCGGGTCGGCCCGTCTATCAGATCGCCAGGACCACGGTCTTTCCCCGGGACTACCTGATCGGGCTCCGTTATCGCGGCTCCTACTACATCTCTCCGGGGAGCCGTCAGAAGGTGGATCTCCTTGCCGTGGACAGGGAGGATAATCCGATTCCCGGATTCAGGGCAAAGATCGATCTCGTCAGATACGAATGGCATTCGGTACTCCGCCAGCACGGGGGAACAGGGACGCTACGGTACGTCTCCGAGAAGCGGGAGATTCTGCTCCGGAGCGACGTTGTCACGCTGAATGAAGAACCGCTGGAGTACACCTATTCGGTTCCCCGCTCGGGTGAGTACTCCCTCCGGGTATCGAAGGATGGGGAGACGGGGTACAACCAGCTCACCTTCAACTCCTACCGGTGGGGGACGACCGACATGACCTCCTTCGCAGTGGATCCGGAAGCACGCGTGGAGGTTGTGCTGGACCGGGAGACCTACGCCCCCGGTGACAGGGCCAGGATCCTCTTTCAAACCCCCTTCGACGGCAGGATGCTGGTAACCGTGGAGCGGAACAGCGTCTATTCGTACACGTACCTGGACGTCGTGGACAACGCCGCCTCGCTGGAGATCCCCGTAACGGAGGAGTTTCTCCCGACGGTCTATGTCGGTGCTGTCCTCTTCCGGAACATGAAAGAAAGCGACATTCCTTTGATGGCGGGCCACGGGTTCGCGCCGCTGATGGTGGAGAGACCCTCAAACCGGCTGGATGTTGCCATCAAAGCGCCGCGAAAGATCCGCCCAAAAACCAGACAGAAGGTGACCGTCTCGGTGGGAGAGGAGAGGGATGTCTGCGTCACGCTGGCTGCTGTGGACGAGGGGATATGTCAGGTAAAGAACTACGAGACGCCCGACCCTTACGGTCATTTCTACGCCCGCAGGGCGCTGGAAATCGAAACCTTTGACTACTTCCGGGACCTTATTCCGGAGCCCCGTCGGTCGCGCGAGGGGAGTAGCACGGGTGGAGGTGAAGCGGAGATGGCTCTGCGGGTGAACCCGCTGGGGGTGATCCGCTTCAAACCTGTCGCTCTCTGGTCGGGGATACTCAGGACTGACCCCTCCGGGAGTGCCGAGGTATCGCTCGATATTCCGGAGTTCAACGGCGAACTCCGCCTCATGGCAATCGCCTACAAGGGGAACCGGTTTGGCTCAGCCGCCACACCGATGACGGTCTCGGACCCGGTGGTCATCACCCCGGCGCTTCCCCGTTTCCTGAGTCCGAACGACTCTCTCACCATGGCAATCACCGCCTTCAACACCACCGGGAAACCTGTGGCGCTCTCGTTCTCCGTGGAGACCTCGGGTCCGGTTGAGGCGCTCCAGAAAGAGGCCTCGCTCCGGCTGGGCCCGAACGAGGAGCGGTCTGTTGATGTCAGGCTGCGGGCCGAAAACGGGATCGGGCCCGCGACAGTGACAGTGAAGAGTGAAGCATTTGGCCAGAAGCTGGAATCCACGACCGAGTTGTCGGTCCGCCCGGTCTCTCCATACGTTGCGGAGGTCGTGACAGGCTTCGTGGAGGGAGGGAGCAGCGTGAAGCAGAGCGTACCGGACCTGTTGTTGCCCTACGGGCGGGAAGCGTACGTTTCGCTCAGCCCCTATCCTGTCGTGAACTTCGCCCGGGAACTAAAAGCGCTCGTCGGGTATCCGCACGGGTGTCTGGAACAGACCGTCTCCAGGGCGTTTCCCCAGATCTACCTGCGCGATCTTGCCGGGGTGCTGGATCCTTCGATACTGGAGAAGGGTAGTCCCACCTATTTCGTGAACGAGGCGATTACAAAGCTGGTCTCGATGCAGATGTTTGACGGGGGCTTTCTCTACTGGCCCGGCGGCGGGGAGGCGAACAACTGGTCGACCGTCTACGCAACGCATTTCCTCCTGGAGGCAAAGAAGGCGGGCTACGCGATCTCCGATGGAGTGATCGATCCGGCTCTCCGGGCCGTTGCCGGAATCGCCCGGAGCAAAGCCACCGAGGACTCATACACCCGCAGAGAGCAGCGGACGCTGGTGCGTCGTATCGCTGACAAGAGCTGCATCTATGCTCTCTACGTGCTTGCCCTCTCGGGGAAACCCGAGCGTTCCGTTATGAACTTCTACCGAACCAGCCCGGAGTTGCTTACCCTGGACACCCGGTACCTCCTGGCCGGGGCCTATTCTCTGAGCGGAGACCGGGGGACCTACCGTGAGTTGATCCCGTCCCAGTTCACGCTCGAGACAACGGAGCGGAGCAGCGGACGGAATTTTGACTCTCCCGTTCGGGCCAACGCGATAGTGCTGAACGTGCTGCTGGAGACCGATCTGAACAACCCTGAGATCCCCCGCTATCTGGACTACCTCTCCAGAGTCTACAGGTCACGCGGCTGGTACAGCACCCAGGACAACGCGTTTACGCTCCTTGCGTTTGGCAAGGCGGCCCGCGTGGCGTCGGGAACGAACCTCAAAGGGACCCTCTCGGTCGGGGGGGTCGACTACACCTATGAGGGGGGGAACCTCAGCCTGCCTGTCGACCTCTTCGGGAAACAGCTGCAGATGGAGATGTCAGGGGAGGGGAGGGTCTATTATAGTGTTGTCACGAAGGGGATCCGGCGCGACGGCGCGGTGAGGATCGAAGACAGTAATTTGAGGGTACGGAGGGAGCTCTTCGACCGGACCGGCCGGGCGGTGGATCCGGGCTCGGTGCGCCAGAACGATCTGGTGATTGTCAGGGTTTCGCTGACCTCCAGCGTCAATCTTCTGGAGAACGTGGCGGTAACGGACCTCCTTCCCGCCGGTTTCGAGATCGACAATCCCAGGATAACCGAGACAACGGAGTATTCAATTGTAAAGGACGCGGCGCGGCCTGAGCATCTGGATATCCGGGACGATCGGATCATCTTCTACACGAGCTTCTCCGGCCGGAACCGTACACAGCTCTTCTACTACGTGGTCCGTGCCGTCTCCCGCGGGACGTTCCACTACCCGGCCATTGTGGCTGAAGCGATGTATGACGGGCGCTACTACTCCGGCTCCGGTCAGGCTCTCCTCAAAGTACGGTGATTACGGCTTGACTTAGAACCTGGGGCGTGCTATTTTTCCCTGGAGGTGCGACGTATGAGATTTCACACTCTGGCTCTTCTCAGGCTCTCTGCCGCGGCGATTCTCGTCTCCTGGTCGTCGTCATACGGACAGTACACAAACGTGCGTCTCAGCCAGCCGGGGACAAGGCCCAACGAGGTGACGATTGCCATCAATCCGACAAATCCGCTGGAGATCGCGGCGGGTTCCAACCCCCGGTACACCTACCGTTCCACCGACGGCGGAGAGAGCTGGTCCCAGGGGGAGCTCCCCCCCGGAACATGGGGTGATCCCTCGGTGATCTATGATGCCGGCGGGATGCTCTATTACGCTCACCTGGCGTATCTCCCGGGAGGAGAGTTTGCCGATCGCCTGATCGTGCACCGCTCCGCCGATGGGGGTCTGACATGGAGTGACTCTTCAGAGGCCGGCCACAATCCGCCGCTTCGCGTTCAGGACAAGGAATGGATCGCGGCCGACGCGACTGACTCACAGTACCGAAACTCGCTCTACATGGCCTGGACAGAGTTTGATCAATACGACAGCGCAAACCCTTCGGACAGCACCAGGATATTCTCTGTCTGGTCGATCGATGGGGGAGGGAGCTGGTCGGACCCCGTTCGTGTGAGCGAACAGGCCGGGGATTGTCTGGATAGCGACGGAACGGTGGAAGGAGCTGTGCCGGCCATAGGTCCCGGTGGAGAGATCTACCTCAGCTGGTCGGGGCCCCTCGGGATCATGTTCGACAGGTCCACCAACGGCGGCGTGACCTTCGGGGAGGACCGGTTCGTCACCGACCAGCCCGGCGGGTGGGCTTTCTCCATCCCAGGCATCTTCCGCTGCAACGGTTTTCCGGTCACGGCCTGCGACCTGAGCGATTCTCCGTACCGCGGGACCGTCTACATTGTCTGGTCAGACCAGCGAAACGGGATGGACAACACAGATGTCTTCCTCACGAAATCGACCGACGGGGGGACGACCTGGAGCCCGCGCAGAAAAGTCAACGACGACATGACGGTCTCGCACCAGTTCTTCCCCTGGATGACCATCGACCAGGCCACCGGCATCCTCTACTTCATCTTCTACGACCGGAGGGGGACGACGGGGAATGCCACCGATGTCTACATGGCCAGGTCCACCGACGGTGGTGAGACGTTTCAGAACAGCAGGGTGAGCGAGTCCTCGTTCACGCCGAGCGCGCAGGTCTTCATTGGAGACTACAACAACATCGCAGCAGCCGACGGGAGAGTCTACCCGATCTGGACGCGAATGGACAATGGCGATCTGAGCGTCTGGATCGCCCTGGTGGCCGACCCCGTGGGAGTGGGAGGTGGGGCGCAGCCGACGGTGCCGACCAGCTTTGCCCTCTATCAGAATTACCCGAACCCTTTCAATCCCTCCACCACGATCGATTTTGAAATCGGATCCGGGGAGGGAAACTCCTCCTCCATACCGGTCACACTTACGGTCTATGATATTCTGGGAAGAGAGGTTGCGACGCTTCTGAACGAAAAACTCGGTCCGGGCAGACACTCCGTGCGGTTTGATGCCGGTGGGCTTGCCGGTGGTCTCTACACCTACAGGCTCCGGGCATCGGGGGAGAGCCGGGACCGGATTATGGTCTATCTGAGGTAAGAGCCATGGGCGCAAAACCAAAGATCGCTGCTGAGAAATCTCCGCGAAGTGAGTTTCCCCCGGAGAGCCAGCCGCAACGGCTGGAGACGATGAGGGTCAGGAGATCACGTGACCAGGGGAGCATGGTGGGGGGTGCTGTTCTGATTGTCCTGGGATTGTTCTTCCTCGCGAAACATTTCTTCCCCCGTTTTGATCTCTTTGACTACTGGCCCCTTGTTCTGATAGCCATCGGGGCGGGTCTTCTCTGGAAGGCCGGAGGCAGGTAACCAACATCCGACAATCGACAGGGACACCATGAAAACCGGCACACTCTTCTGGGGCATACTTCTCATCGTGGGGGGATTGCTCCTTCTTCTGGACAGGATGAACCTTCTCCTCATCGATTTTGAAGGGGTGTGGCGGCTCTGGCCGCTCATCCTGGTTCTCTGGGGCATCTCCATCCTCGTGCCGACGCTGAAGTTCCGTCAGGCGATTGTGGCATGCATCGCGGTCGCGCTGGCCGTTGTGGCGGTGGCGTTTGCTCGAACGTTCTGGGGGCCGGATCTCCGGACAACGGAGTCAAAGGTAACACGACAGGACTTCGTGGAACAGATGGAGGGAGAGGTGGAGCGGGCCGCGTTGAAACTGAATGCCGGTGCCGGGAGTTTTGTCATCGACGATATCACGGACCATCTCTTTGCGGCCGAGGCTCACACATCGATGGGCAGGTACCGGGTTCAGCGGGTGACGAGGTTGGGAGAGGAGTCCATTACGATGGAGATGTCCGGAGGAAAGAAGCTGAGACTCGGGCGGATTGAAAACCGCGTCAGGATGTTTCTGAATACGGGGCCGGAGTGGGAGCTGGAATTCGATGCCGGCGCCGCAAAGATCGATTTTGATCTGAGCCCGCTCAAGGTCCGCTCGCTACTCGTCAACAGCGGAGCTTCTTCGATCAGGATCAGGCTGGGATCTTTGCTGAAAGAAACGAAGGTACTGGTCGATGCCGGTGCCTCTTCTGTCAACATCCAGATCCCCCATGGTGTGGGCTGTTCGCTTTCGGTGGATGCGGCCCTCTCCTCAAAGCGGTTTGAGGGATTCACGGAAAAGGAAGACGGTCTCTACGAAACGGAAGACTACCGGAGCGCGGATCGGAGGATCGAGGTCTCCATCGACGCGGGGGTCTCCAGTCTGAAAGTTGAACGTTACTGATCTGGTCAGCCGGGGCAATGCTCCTTACCGCAAAACACATGGTCATCCTCTGGGTGCCAACGATTCTCTTTGTCTATCTTATCCTGGGGAGTCTGGAGACTGATGCAGTGGGCGAGCTCATCTACCGGATAAATCTCCGGGGGCTGGTCAGCTCCGTCTGCATCCTGGGTGCGGCCGTGTTTGTTTCACGCGGAGAGCGGGGACCGTTCGTAGTCGGGATTGTCTTGTGGGTCCTGGCGCTGGCGGCGCTCCTTCTGGAGCCGACCACATTACTGGTCATTCACTTTTAGGGCTCACCTCCTCGAATTCCCCCGTCTTTCTGTTCTTCCGTACTCTGTCCCAGGGGAAGCACCTCCCGTTCATGGCGACGTAGACCCCGTGCGGCATTGTCTGAGCGAAGGAGAGCGCGCTCCCCAGGTTGAACAACCCATCGGAACTCCCGAATTTGTAGGGGACCATCGCGCCGGTCAGGACGATGGTCTTGTCCCGGATCGCACGACCCAGCACCCCTGCCGTTACTTCCATGGTGTCGGTCCCGTGGGTGATAAGGATCTTCTTCTCCTCCGCAGTCACACAGTTCTTGACGATCAGCTCCCTGTCCGCATCGGACATCTCCAGGCTGTCCACCATCATGATCGTTCGGACCCGGATGTCAAGCCGTGATCTCGCCCGCGTCAGCATCTCAGTGACGTGTGTCTCCTTGAAGTAGAGCTTCCCCTCGATCTCGTCATACTCCTTGTCAAACGTCCCGCCGGTCACAAACAGTCTTATTGGCATACTTTTTTCATCCTTTTCTACGATCTGATGAGATTTCCAGCCAGCGCGCTCCGGAGAGGATACAGAATACGAGGCATACTCGCAAGCTCCAGTCCCTGTGTGTTTCTTCATCACACATAGTTCCCTCGGGATGTGACGACGGTTACAGCAAGAGGGTCCAAAACTTGACACATTATAGTGAGATAAAAGACATGTAGAGAGTACTGTGAATAGACATAGGTTACAAACTTTGAAATCTTGGAGGGTTCAGTAATGCAAATCACTACCATTCGCCAGCTCACAGCCCTGCTGACGCTCGCGCTC
>JBATTW010000120.1:0-11353 GCA_049670805.1 Bacteroidota bacterium | reverse complement strand
ACTATATATCCCGCGGGGTCTGAAAACGGAAGCTAGAATTCCACCCCACGCCCCAGAATCCCCACACGAAGGAAATGGAGGAGAACCGCACCTGTAATCCACCACCAGTTCCGGGGAATCGGCAGGGGTGGTTTCGGGGAGGGCCCTATCCACTTCGTCCTGAAGAGCTGCCCCATCCATGCAAGCGCTGAAGCACCTCCGAATGATGCCGCCGCAGAGGTGAGGACAAAGAGAGCCCCCAGTGGATTGAAGAGGGAGGCCACGGTCGTGGTCGAGCTTCCTGCAAGGTAGGGAATCACCGTGAGCTTCCCCGCCCTGCCGAACCGGGCAGGCACATCAGCACCGATGAAGTCGTTCAACAGACGGAGCGAGACCCATGTGGCCAGAGCGTAGAGTGCCAGGCCGGCTACGATGAGCCCCAACCGCCAGACCCATGCCGGTTGGAGGCCGTCCACGACGACAATCCAGTCCCCGACACCCAGCAGACCTGAAAAGAGGAGGTAGCCGGTCGCGGTCAGGAGATTGACGCTCATCGAAAGCCAGAGAAAGTAACGGAGCGTGGGGGAATACCCGCGGGTCCGTCGGAGAGCGAACCAGAGAAGCACCCCGACGGCCACATTGAGAAGGCTCCCCGCGGAGGCAACGATCCGCCTGCTCAGATCCGGCAGCCCTGTCAGATCACAGTCGAAGTAGGCCGTGGAGAGAGCAACCGGCCGGCCTCCCACGAGTAGGCAAGCACCTCCATGGCCAACCCCTTCGTGCAGAACATTCTGCAGCAGAAACACCACCACACCGATCGCAACAAGTGTCAGCCAATCCTGCTGTGGAGGTGCAGCCACGGGGGTTTCCAAGAGCCTATTTCTTCTTCCCTCTGAAGTACGCGTTCAGCTGGTTCCAGTAGAATGAGCGCCAGCCCTTGTTGATCGCCGCGTAGTGTTTGTGGGGAACTCCCTCCTGCGTGAAAGAGAGCCTCGTCTTCTTCCCTCCGGCCCCACTCAGCTCAAATGTCGCGATGGACCAGGTTCCCTTTGGCCAGTTCTTCCCCCGCCACGCCTGGACGATCCGCTTGCCCGGCTTCAGCTCCACATTCACCGCCGTGATATAATCACCCCCGGCCTTCACCATTCCCCCGACCTTTTTGCTTACCTTTGCCGGAGCGTTGGTGGCCCGCGCGTGTTTCCGCGAGTCCATCAGTAGATCATAGACCGCCCGGGGTGCTGCGTTGATCGTTGCCTTCTGCTTGAGTGTCTTCGACATAGGTCATCCTTCCTTTGGTGGGGCTACGTCAGAGTTGTATATGTCGCGGTGGATGAGCCAGCTACCGTCAGCCTGTTTATAGCGTACCTCAATCCATTTCCCGGTGTCCTCGAAGGGCGGCATCCCTTCAATCGTGAACGTCATCGAGTATGTGCCGTGGACAACGGCCAGATCGCCCCGGCCGTCGATCTCCGTGATCTCGAGGCCGGCCGCGTTAAATGGTGGTGTCTGCGCGAACAACGCCTCGACGGCCGCCCGTCCCTGCACGGTGGGGGTGTTGGGCGCCATCATGATGCAATCCTCTGTATAGAATGAGGCAACCCCCGCCCAGTCGCGGGCATTGAACGCTTTGTCCCACCCCTCCACGTTGGCCCTGATGGAGGCAACATCGGCATCGGTGAGGGTCTGCGGGCCCTGCGGGGCGCACGAGACAAGTAGCGCCGCCAGAAGCAGCGGGACGCCAAAACGATTGATGGTTTTCATTACCTGAATCCTTTCATTTGATGGTGACTGATTCTGGGATCCCCCAGATTCTATAGCCTGGCTGCACGATAGACCATGAAGTCATCCAGAGAATACTCTCTACTTTCCGTGTCCTGGCGGAGGAATCGGCTGGGGGACGGCATTCCTGATCGGCTTTATGCTCATCAGGTACGCGAAGATCGCTTTCAAGTCCTCCTCCTCCATCCGCGCGATCTCCCTTATGGGCATGGGTGGGAGAATAGGCCTGCCTGTGCCGAGATGTTTCCCGGTGTGGAACGTCTGGAGCCACTGTTCTTCGGTCCACGCACCGATTCCCGTAGCCTCATCAGGCGTGAGGTTCGAGGAGAAGCTCGTGCCCCAGAGACCGACCCAGGCTGTCAGGTCGTGGTTCGTGAGCGCCCCCCATTTGTCCGGGGCAATGACCCCATCGGGGACGTCTGGAAGCTGGGCGTCAGCCCGGTGCCCCGAGAGGGTTTTCATCGGGTGGAAGACAGGTCCCTGCGGCCCCATCGTCTTTGGCGTATGGCAATCCTGGCAGCCGCCGATCATGACAAGATACCTGCCACGCTCGATCTGTTCCTTACTCGCTCCCTTCGCCTTCCCGCTTTCTGCCTGAGAAAAGCTGAAGAAAAAGAGGGTCCCGGCCGCGAGAGTCAGGACCAGAGCCGTGGAGTAGAGCGTTTGACGCATTTGTGTGGCTCCTTGTTTGTGGGTGATGGGTTATTCTGAAAACGACTTCATGCGTTTCGCACAGGATCGATGATCCGGCCGGTCTGGCCTCCCTCGAGGCTCTGGAGATAGGCACCTGCAACAACATCAGAAGGAGTCCCACCGGCGGGATCCATCCCAAGCGCCTTGAGGGTCTCTGTTACCCACCCGGGGGAAACAGTGTTGATCCGGATGCCACGAGGCATTTCCAAAGCCGCGGCCCGGACAAATCCTTCAATGCCCGCATTGACCAGACTAATTGCCGCACTGCCGGGCATCGGCGATCGCCCAAGCGCACCGCTCGTGAGCGTAATGGAGCCGTTGTCAGCGACCTGCTCAAATGCCGCCCGAACCAGGTTCACCTGGCCCATCAGCTTGTTCCTGAGACTCAGCTGGAAATCCGCGTCGGTCAGCTCCTGCAACGAGCCGAACTTTGCGAGACCGGCAACGTTGATAATCGCATCCACGCGCCCGATCGCCCGGATCGTCGTGATTATCGATTTCTGATCGGCCAGGTCAAGACGATTGGCTCCGCTTTGATGGGTGACCGGCACGACCTCATGACGGGGTGCCAGTGCCTTCACTACCGCCTTGCCGATTGTACCGGTGGCCCCAACGACAACGACCTTCATGTTTGTTCCTCACTGGAGAGTTGTTGAAGGTGGAAATATGGGTTAGGAAATGATGTCGGTCTGATGCGGGAGGATGCGTACGCGTGATGCCCGAATGAATCCTGGTTGGTATGACAGTGCCCCAGCAGAGGACTTGCTTTACCAGCCGGTCCCATCTATTCCTTCCGGGCTTGATGCAGTAAGGTCGGGTCGGCAGAGACGCCGGACCACGGGGTGTAAGAGAACAGTTGCAACGAACGTTATGTATACCCATTCAGCGGATGAGATGCAACCGGATTCTCCCTGGACGATCGAAAACCTTCCTGCCCCTTTGCCTGGTGTGCCGCTGCGAACCCGAATTGATGGATTTGGTGAACACTAGCAAACATACGTCTGCCGATTCGTGGCAAAGCTTTGACATTTCCTTGACAATGACAGGCCTGACGAAGAATACCTTGAGAGAGATTCTCGAGGGATCAAACAACAAGCAAGATGAAATTCCGGATCGCTTGTACTCTGGCAGCACTGGTTCTCCTGGACACACAACAAAGCTTCTCCTCGACGCCTGCAGGTGGACCCTCTGAGCAACACCCGGGCGCCACGTGCACGGTCGGATTCTGGTATCTCAACTACAGGAATCTCCTCGGGATCAGATACAACGAAACCGCTGAATACAACCTCGATTTCTTCCAGAAGAGCCGTACACGTCAGAAGATGAAGGATTACCTGAGGGATATCTCATTTCTCGCAGGGGTGAGGTTGGGCAGGGGAACATTCTAAACAGACATCTCGGCGGGGGCCGGCTACTTCTGGGAAGTGCAGGGGCTTAGTGCAATGGATCAGGAGCGGCTTTCCGGAATGGCGCTGACCGGTCGTCTTTCGTTCTGGTTCCGGGTCGAATCAACCGGGCTGGGGGTGGCCATTAGCCATCTCCACGCCAGGGAAACCTACAGGACCCTTCTGGTTCTCACCTGGCAGTACGACCTCCTCAGCTTCTGAAGAACATGCAGTCGCGTCTCTCCCGGCTGTCAGGATGCTCTTTGCGCGGCCAGACGCTTGATTGCGTCTTTCTTCTCCGGCAGATCATCGTCTGCATTCTGCCAGATTCTCAAGAACTTCTCATACTCCGTGGCCGCCTTCTCTTTCAATCCCTTCTCCTCATACAGACGGGCAAGTGCATAGTGGTTCTCGGGACGAATCCAGTGGCGGTCAGGACCGGAGGGATCGTATGTCGTCAAACGCTCGTACTCGGCAATGGCATTTTCGAGCTCTCCCTTCTTCAGATACGCACGGGCGAGAATGTCACAACTTGGTCTGTAAAGAAATCCGATAATATACCAGGATAGTTGCTCAGGATTCGCCCCGATGAGTCCCGATGGTACTGCACGGCTGCCGATGATCACCGCACTGTCAACGTTCCCCCGGGCGAGCCAGACTGCGGCATCAAGCAATCCCGATTGGTACCGGAAATGATCCTGCCACAGAGGCAACACATCAGGCAGTATTGACTTCAGTGCCTTCGCATAGGATGCTGCAGAGTCCACCTCTCCCTTCTCCAGTGCGCAACAGCTGCGAAAGAGCCCCTCATGCGCTTGGAGGTTTCCTCTGCCGGCGGACAACTGCTTGAAACGAAACTCGTCATCTTTTGTGAATACTTCCAACCCTGTGTCCGGATCTCCTCCGTCAAGCAGTATCCACGCAATCAGTTTGTCCATTGAGCCCTGATAGAGCCTGTTTCCCACCACCCCCCAGAGCCTCCGGGACTCACGCAATTCTCGCAGCGCTTCTTCTCTCGAGCCGGTCCAGTAGTGCAGGAGACCTCTCCAGAACTCCGCCATCGCCAGCTCGCCCGAATCGGAGGGCTGGCTGCTGAACCTATCCACCCATTCACATGCTTTCTCGTAGTCCTCCTGTAGTGCACAGATGTAGCTGACCGGAAAACAGGAGAGAAAACCCGGCTTTATCTCAACTGCCGCTTCGTATTTTTCGATTGCCCGGGCAAGATCGCCCTTCCGGAAGTAAATCTCAGCCATCGAATCATACGGGTTTGCCTCGCCGGGCATGACCCTGGCATAGCGCTCCAGATACTTCAGCGCCTCTTCGTAATTGCCCAGGTCTGCGTGTGCGTACGCCATCATGTTGAGAGCGTCTCCGTAGTCGGGATCAAGCCGGAGTGCAGTTTCTAAGGCCTCGAACTCTTCATCACGCATCCCCCTGCGATCGTAATAGATCGACAAAAGGAGAAAGACCGATTTTTCCTTCGGGTACTTCTCCCTTAGCACCTTGAGAATCCTGAAGTACCCTGCCTGGTCCCGCTCTACGTTCCTGGCATAGAAACCCTCGATGAAAAGCCGTTCCTTCTCCGTCGCCCTCATCGAGAGCTCCATTGCCTTCACATAGTTCGCATTCCGTGCACGGATGTTGTCCCTGTCGCCTTGCGCCATTCCGAGATAGAGGTACGCCATGGCAAACGTGGAATCTAGCTCTATAGCCTTTTCGAGAAACCGGACCGCGTCGGCAAAGTAGAATTTGACGTACTCCTCCCGCCCCTTGAGGAAATAGTTGTAGGCTTCCATCGAATGCGTTGTTACCTCTGCAACAGGTTTTGCGGCCTCGGCCGTCCTCCAGCCGGAGAGTCCCACGCCCTGCGATATCTCTTCGCTCAGCTCGTCGATTTGCGATTCGATGATACTCCCTTCCCCCTTGCCCCTGGTGCTTGCCCCATGGATGAGCTTCTTTGTCTCGACATCCAGCACCTTGACATCCGTCGCAAACTGATCTCCCGCCTTGACGAAACTCCCGAGGACGATCGCATCAACACCGTCCAGGCGGCAGAGCTCATAGCCGAGGTCTCTGTCTATGACCTGGACTGTATCTTTCCCGAGCTGCTTCAGCAGGTCGCGCATCCGCTCCCAGGTCGTCACCTGCAGGTAGCTGGATTGTTCCAGGCTGGTAATGAGGAGATTGGGGATGGCCTTGGACAGATAGTCGTAGTGGGGATCGCCCGTCTGATTCTCGAACGTGATCACCGCAATGGGTACCGGTTCTGTGGCAATTGCAGGCTGAAACAGAAACTGGTTTACCAGGAACACCGCGGCAATGAGAGCCAGAAAGGCGGCAGCTCCAATCAGGAGCCGCGACGGCCTCTTCTTCTTCTCTGCTTTCTCAGGCGCTGCCGCCACAACCGAAGGCCCGCCTGGTTCTGACTCCCGCCTGAGTCTTCTTATGTCGGCCAGGAACTCATCGGCATGCTGATACCGTTCATCGGGCCGCTTTGAAAGCGCCTTGCCGATGATCCGGTCCAGCTCCACCGGTAAGCCGGAACGCATTGAGGTAACAGGCTCCGGCGGCTCGTTCAGGACGGAATAGGCCATTGCCTGCTGGAACTCCCCCTTGAAGGGGAGTCGCCCGGTCAGCATCTCGTGGAGGACAACGCCCAGAGACCAGAGATCGGAACGGTGGTCCGCCTCTTCACCCCGAACCTGTTCCGGCGACATGTATGCAAACGTCCCGAGTGTCGTCCCCGTCTGTGTCAGTTTCGTCTGACCGCCGAGCTTCGCCAGACCGAAATCAACGATCTTGACCTCCCCTCGCCTCGTCACCATGACGTTCGCCGGCTTGATGTCCCGGTGAACCATCCCGGCTTCGTGAGCTCGAGCGAGTCCTGCGGCCACCTGCCCGACGGTGTCCAGAGACTCCTCCAGCTTCATCGGGCCGCGCTCGACTCTCTCTTTGAGCGACTCTCCCTCATAGTAACCCATGACGATGAAGCTCTGGCCGTCCTCGGTCTCGTCGATCTCGTGAATATTGCAGATGTTGGCGTGGTCGAGTGCAGAGGCAGCCTTCGCTTCGTGAACAAACCGCTCCTTTGCGTCGGAGTCCCGGGTGAGCTCGGGCGGAAGGAACTTGAGGGCGACGGGGCGATCCAGCTTCAGGTCCTGGGCTTTGTAAACAACGCCCATTCCCCCTCCACCTATCCGCTCGAGTATCTTGTAGTGGGAAACCTCTTTGCCGATCACTGTGCGCCCTCCCTGGTCTAGAACGTCTCCAGAGTAATATCGCAGGTTACTGCACCGCCCGATTGAACCGTCACATTGGCTGACGGCGGCGGGTTGGAGAAGGTGCCGCCGTGCACGCCGAGATAGTCACCGGTCTCCGGGGAATCATCCATGCCGCTGACCACCCGTACAACAGCATAAACGAAATAGCTCCCCGGCGGGACATTTGATATCGTATAGTCACATGAGTTCCCCCCGCCGCAGGTCCCAACAGAGTACGTGACATTCCCGTTCTCGCCGTCCATGTCAGTATCTACCACAACAGCCCATGACTTCCCGTCAGCCGGAGCCGGGTAGGTGAGGGTCCCGGCCACGGTTCCCGGAGTTGCAGCTACTGGATCGTCTTCCTCGCTACAGCCTGCACCCACCACAATGAATCCGATGATGAGTACCAGAAAGAGAAGATGTCTCATCGCAGGTATCCTTATGTTATTGGTGTGAAAAGACGTGGAGGGGGCGGGCTCGCAGGCTCCAGTAGCGAGCCTTGAAGTGTTCTATTGAATCTATGCAACCGCCTGCAGGTTGTCAAGTTGACTCTTAGCCGTCGACTCCCTAGTATGAGGGCCACACCTCTTTACTACACACAGGGGAGATGACGGCCTGGTCAATGAGACGGCGCCGGGTCAAGTATTTCGTGGCCGTGAGCCTTGATGCGTACCTTGCGGGCCCGGAAGGGCAGGTGGACTGGCTCTTCACGGATCAAGACTACGGAATGGAGGAGTTCCTTCGCACCATCGACACGGTGCTGATAGGACGGAAGACCTACGAGTTTATGCTTGCCCACAATCAAAGGGCCTACCCCGGGGTCACCAACTACGTATTCTCCAGCACGCTGCGCGCGAGCGACTACCCGGACGTGCACGTTATACCGGCCGATGTCGCGCAGACGGTAGCCCAACTGCGAGCCCGCAAGGGGAAAGATATCTGGCTGATGGGGGGTGGCCAGCTCTTCAAGCGACTCCTGCTGGCGGATTCCGTCGATGATGTCATAGCGGCGGTACACCCCATCCTCCTCGGACAGGGTATCCCGATGCTGCCTGAGATCGGCATCTCGTCAAAGCTAGAACTCAAAAAGATCACACCCTACAAAACAGGCCTCATCACGCTCCACTACGAACTGCACGATCAAGATTGAGCTGAAAACTGAACCTGGTCCCGGCGTTTACCTCACTCTCCACGCTTATCGCCTCCCCGTGTGCCTCCAGTATCTTTTTCGTGATCGCCAGACCCAGACCTGCCCCCGAGGTAGTGCCGGATCGACGGGACCGGTAGAAACGGTCGAAGACGTGAGGGAGATCTTTCTCCGGTATCCCGATCCCGCTGTCCGCAATGGAGACTTTCACCCCACCGTTGGATCGCTCGAGTCGGACCCGCACAGTTCCCCCCTGACGGTTGTACTTCACGGCGTTTTCCAGCAGGTTCTGCAACACACGTTCGATCAGACCCAGGTCAGCATGGACCGGCGGGAGACGCTCCGGGAAATCAACGTCGATAGAAACAGCGTGCCGCTCCGCAAGCGGACTGAACTTCTGTATGACGTCGTTCAACAGCTCGGGCAATGAAAAAGATTCCGGCCTGGGACGGGTCTGTCGGGCCTCAAGCTTGGACAATTCGAAGAGCTCCTCCACCAGCTTACTCAACCGCTCGGTCCCTCCCAGAACGATCCGGAGGAACTCATCCCGCTCCCCGGGCTGTAGCGTTCCGTTCTTCATCAGAACCGTCTCGATGTAGCCCTGCATCGAGGCGAGTGGCGTCCGGAGATCGTGGGAGACGTTCGCGATCAGCTCCCGCCTCAGAGCGTCGGCGTGTTTCAACTGGTCAAGCGTCCCCTCGATCGTCTCGGCCATCTCGTTGAACGTACTGCCAAGCCGATCCAGCTCATCATCGGACGTCGTCCGAAACCGCTGCGAATAATCTCCCTCCTTGAACGCCTGGACGGTCCGGGAGATCCGTCTCAGTTTTCTCGTGACCAGAGCCAGGGCGGCCAGACCGATTATCCCCGCCGCAACAAGACTGAGAGCCAGACCCCGAAAAGCCAGCGAAAGTATGTGGCTGTCCCTTATCCGGTCAGCCGCCGAGTCATACTCCTCACCGCGCAGGATGACATAAATATAGCCGGCCCTTTTCCCTTCCACCAGAACCGGCGCGGCAGAGAAGACACGCGGCTTCTCCGTGTTCCTGGGATTGTCCCCCAGCACCATGTGCGAGCTCCCCGAGCCCAGGAACTCCTCCACGGGGTCCAGGGAAACCCTCTCCGCTTTCACCTTCTCCGGGGGAGCGTCAAACGACATAATTCTCCCCGTTGAATCCAGCAGATAGACCTCGACGGCGGGGTTTACAACCATAACATCATGAAAGATCTCCGCCAGTGCCTCCTGGTTCGGTTTCCCATTGATGATGGGTTGAATCTCGTTCACGACATGCTGAGCCAGATCAGCGTTCAATCGCTGACTGGTCTCTGCAAAGTACATTTCGCTGGTAAAGAAGGTGAGCCAGATGTAGGCGGCACCAACGAGCGTGAGCACCACGAGAAAGACGGCAGAGAGCTTCCAGAAGAGACTGCCGGTGAGTCTAATCTTCCTCGGCGAATTTGTACCCGACGCCCCAGACGGTCTGGATGTATCGGGGGTTGGATGGGTCTTCTTCAATTTTGGACCGCAGGCGGTTGATGTGAGAGTTGACGGTGTGATCGTATCCCTCGAAGGTGTACCCCCAGACCGTGTCCAGAAGTGCCTGGCGGGTATAGGCCTTCCCGGGGCTTTTGACAAAAAGGGCGAGCAGGTCAAACTCTTTGGCAGTCAGCTCAACAGCATTACCGGCCAGCGTGACCTTCCGCTTCTCGATATCCACAACGAGCTCGCCCGAGCTGATCGGGGCTCGGGTCCGGCTGCCGGTTGACTCCCTGGCCGAATCAACACGCCGGAATATGGCCTTGACCCGGGCAAGCAGCTCCCGGATCCCGAAAGGTTTGGTCAGGTAGTCGTCCGCACCGAGTTCCAATCCCAGGACCTTGTCGAATTCTTCAGAGCGGGAGGTCAACATCAAGATCGGCGTGTTGTTCTTCGCTGCACGAACTTCGCGGCAGATCTCCATCCCGTCAACGCCGGGGAGCATCAGGTCCAGGATAATCAGATCATACTCCACCTTGAGGGCTTTCTCCAGTCCCTCTTCCCCGTCGTAGGCCAGCTCGCTCTGACAATCGAGGTCCTTCAGATGAAACTCCACCAGTCCGGCAATGTCCCTGTCGTCCTCGATGATCAGAACTCTTTTACGTGCTCGCACTGTTGCTTCCCTTTGAACCTCCAGATTTATAGGAAACTCCCGCTTATGAACAGGGGGCAGGCCGGACGCCCCGCTTATCGAGACAACACTCCCCGCCGGCCTTCCCCCCTATCACAATGCGTGCCCTAATGAACCTGCTCGATTGTCAGCTTCGCAACCGGTTCACTCCAGCCGTACACAGAAGGATCCAGATCACCACTGCCGGTAATTCCTCTGTGGAACCTGATCCTCTCATCTGTCGGGACGCGAACATGGGGGTTCCCGCAGCAGGGACCCGGAATATGTGCCTGCATCTCGGTATTCCGCTCGGTCCCCGCATCAAGCGCGCGGAGGTAGATCACCCTCTTGCCAAAAAGCGGAAGGAGCTTGCCGCTGATTCCTGTGATCCCGTCATTGGTGTTCACCAGCATTGAAACGATGGAGAGCCGGTGGAACCCACGCTCGGCATTCACGGTAAACTCGGCAGACTCTCCCGGAAAAATCACGCCGGGCCCCTGGGTCACGGAGAGAACCTCGCTGCTCGATTGCAGCTTGCTCACCATCGGACCGTTCACCGCGTCCTCGGCAATCTGGCGCAATTCATCGGATGCTCTGTCCCAGAGCCGGAACATCCGGAACTTCCTCGAGTGAACCGCGACAACAGGGGGAGACATGGGCTGACTCGAACCGCCCCCTGTCCCGGGGCTCAAGTTCTGAAACGTGATCCTGTAGCTGATCGGCCCGCCAAACTTCCCTAGGGCATCGGCATCGCTGTCATACCCCTCTTCCTCCTGCACAAATTCCGCGCTTTCCTCAAAAACATCCTGAGGCGGGGTTGCCGCCTCATCGGCACAACCTGCGATCAATACGACCGCAAGCGCAAGAACAAAGAACGCAAGATGTTGTTTCATGGTGCACCTCCTGTGGTGTAAGACACAGCCTTGCGGCGCATCTACCGCGCCGCGTGGGTGCACC
>JBATTW010000119.1:0-3763 GCA_049670805.1 Bacteroidota bacterium | reverse complement strand
GAGTAAAACAGCGCCGGCCCCACTTCTTTTGATGAGTCAATGATGATCTGCCAGTGGTCCTTTTTCCCCCCATCTCGTTCGATGTGTTTATGTGCGTTCTCAATCATCACGATGGCCGCATCCACCATTGCCCCGATAGCAATAGCGATCCCACCCAGCGACATGATGTTGGCATTGATCCCCTGGTAGTTCATCACCACGAACGAAGCGAGAATGCCAACAGGTAGCGTGAATATGGCAACGAACGCCGAGCGGAAATGCAAAAGGAAAACAATGCACACGAGCGCCACCACAATACTCTCTTCGATGAGCTTGTGTGACAGGTTATCAATAGCTCTTTCAATAAGGCTCGCCCTGTTGTATGCGGGGATAATCTCCACACCTTCAGGGAGTCCTTTCTTCAGCTCCTCCAGCTTTTCCTCTACGGCGTGTATTACCTTCAGCGCATTCTCCCCGTAACGCATCACGATAACACCACCGGCAATCTCCCCCTCACCGTTCCATTCTGCAATTCCGCGGCGCAGCTCTGGCCCGAGGTGTATGTCTGCAACCTGCTGCAGAAGTATCGGGGTCCCGTTGGGATCTACTCCGAGCGGGATATTTTGCAGATCCTCGATCGACTTGATGTACCCGAGGCCACGAACCATGAATTCAGTCTCAGCCATCTCTATCAATCGTCCACCGACATCGTTATTGCTGCGTTGGATTGCCATCTTTATCTTGTTCAGCGGGATATCATAGATCAGGAGTTTGTTCGGGTCAACATCTACCTGGTACTGCTTGACATACCCCCCAATACTGGCCACCTCGGCAACTCCCGGAACTGCTGTCAGTTCATACCGGAGGGACCAGTCCTGACTTGAACGGAGCTCTGCAAGGTTATGGTCATCGCTCTTCAGCACATACTCATACACCCATCCAACACCTGTCGCATCAGGGCCCAGGGAGGGCGTCACCCCCGTCGGGAGCCGCTTCGACACGTAATTGAGATACTCCAGCACACGACTGCGTGCCCAGTAGAGATCGGTCCCATCCTCGAAAATCACATAGACGAAGCTGAGGCCAAAGAAGCTGTAACCGCGTACCACCTTCGCATACGGCACAGCCAGCATTGCAGTGGTGAGCGGATATGTCACCTGATCTTCCACGACCTGGGGCGCCTGACCGGGGAATTCTGTAAAGATGATCACCTGTACGTCAGAGAGGTCCGGGATCGCGTCCAATGGCGTATCCAGCATGGCAACCACTCCGGCAACGATCAGTAAGATCGTGCCAAGTATGACGAAGAACCGGTTATGTACCGACCATTCAATAATCTTCTTCAGCATAGCTCAGATTCTGCTTTCTGGGTGGTTAGTGATTGTGCTGGCTATCTGGTTTCTCAACAGCCTGTTGGCCGGATCTACGAGACTCCAACATCTTCTGGATCGCTTCCTTCAATCTGCTCTCCGAATCGAGCAAGAACTGGGCGGAGGTTACCACCTCTTCACCAGGCTGTATGCCTGCCAGAACTTGAACCAAACCGCCCTGACCTTCCGGCCCCAGGACCACATCGCGGGGTTCGAACTTTCCACCTCCCCTGGCCACGAAAACAATATTCCGCTTACCACTTCGAATCACTGCCTCTGTTGGAACCGCGGTGACATCCGCTCCGAGCCGGGACTCGAGTTGCACATTGACGTACATTTGTGGTTTTAGTTCCAGGTCCGGGTTCTGGAACACAAGACGAACTTTGATGTCACGTGTCTTCTGATCGAGGTATGGATAAATGTAGTCCACCTTGCCCTTGAACGTCCTTCCAGGGATATAGGGCAGGTCCATCTCCGCTGGCTGTCCGACTTTCACCCACGGCACTTCATACTCGTAGATGTGAGCATACACCCAGATTTCGGTGAGATCCGCAATCCTGAACAGGTCCATCCCCGGTACGACTCGCATCCCTTCCTCGGCCATTTTGTCAATCACCACGCCTTTGACCGGTGCAAAAAGCGTAACGGTCTTGCTGATGGTTCCCTTTTCTTCGAGGTCCTTGATCTGCCCTTCAGAAATATCCCAGTAGAGAAGCCGTCGTCGTGCTGATTCCAGGAGTGAACGACTACTTTCCGTTACCTCACTGAATGTACTGCCCTCGAGTTTCTTCACGTTTCGCACAGCCAGGAGATACTCTTCCTGTGTGCTCACAAGTTCCGGCGAATAGATCTCCAGCATCGCCTGGCCACGTCGTACCATTTGGCCTGTCTTATCGATGTGCAGCTTTTCGATCCACCCGGAGAACTTTATGTTGACCCGGGAGAGTGTTTCCTCATTGTAATCAACATGGCCAACCGTTCGGATGGCTCTGTAGAGGTTCACCTTTTCTGCTGGAGCAGTCTGCACTCCGATGTTCTGCACCGTTACGGGATCAATCGAGATAGTGGGTCCACCGGTGATTTCTTCTTCTCCTTCGTAGACAGGGATAAGATCCATTCCCATCGGCGATTTCCCGGGCTTGTCGGAAATAAACGTCGGATCCATCGGGGCCCGCCAATACAGAATTTTCTGTCCCTTTCGATCTACCTGATTTACATCTGTGGTCACCGAAGAGGTATCATCATGCTCATGAGCTTCTGTTTGAAAGGCAGAACTCTCTTGCTTCACAGGCACAAGATTCATCCCGCAGATGGGACAACTACCTGGCTCCTCCACGATGACTTCGGGGTGCATGCCACATGTCCAGAGTTGTTTCTCCTTAGAAACAAGCTCCTCGTTCTTTGAGTCAACCTCGTCCTGCCCTCCGCCACAGCCCAGGAAAGACCCGGGTAGTGCCGCCAAGCCGACCACGAACAACCCCAACGTGATTATGGATTCAGCCCGAGCACGAATACTTTTATACCATTTCATTTACTGCCTCCCTTTTGAATCAGATAGATCACAAACCGAATATTGTGTTTCCCTACTGCCCCGCCGGTTCACCGCCGGTTGCCCGCTCAAGACCCGCCAGGATCTTTTGATAGCTGGACTGTTCTTTCACATAGCCCAGTCTGGCCTGAAGCAGCATCTGTTCAGAATCAAGTAGACTCAAGAAATCGAGCTTGCCTGTTCGATATGCAGAGAGGGCAGACTCAAGAGCGCTCTCCGCCTGAACAAGGAGACCCCGGTCATACAGATCCAACGTGCGGCGTGAGTTGTCAAGTTGAAAACGGAGATCTGCGATCTCAGCCCGGACCGTATTCTCCAGGGCCCTGTGTGCGAGTTTGCTGGCTTCATATGTTGCCTCGGCCTCTTCTGTGGCAGCAACACGCCTCCCGAGCTGGATCGGGATATTGATTCCGAGGCCAACCCCGTACGCATCCTTTCCGGCATCCGGCGCCGGGCTTGACCCTCTGGCGACCGTGATATAGGTTGCCTGGAGGTTGAGATTCGGATAGTATTCTTTGTCTGCGAGGTCTTTCTTGAATTCAGCTTTTCTTATCATCGCTTCGGATGCCCTCAATTCCTGTCTGCGTACAAGAGCTTGCTCCACCAACAGCGATTCCGGAGCCTCAACGTGCATTGTGTCAATTTCCGTGGCCGTGCCAAGCCGCGAACCGCCGGGGCGATTCAACAACGCATTCATCCTTGCCGTGGCTCCCTCCCGGAGGCTCTCAAACGCAAGTCTTCGCTCTATGATGTTTGAAATCTCAACCTGTGACTTGAAGACATTCGCCTGGATGCCCTCCCCAGTAGCATACTTTTGCTCAGCGACTCTGCTGAAATCCTTGAGCAAAGAGAGGTACTCCTCCAG
>JBATTW010000118.1:0-12668 GCA_049670805.1 Bacteroidota bacterium | reverse complement strand
CAGTATACTGCTGGGTGCCGTTCTCATAGACTGGATGCCCCAACCGGAACCGTAGCAGGAAAAGGAATGAGAAAATTCGAACGAGTACCCGTCGAGCAGATCGAAACTCGATATCTGCACGACTTCCTGGCATATGTCTTCCGTCGAATACCGAAAGACACAACATCGCTACTCGATGTTGGCACCGGGCCTGGGCAGATTGGAGCGGTAACGTCGTTCATGCTCGGGTTCAAGCCGGACGGGATAGAGCGATGGACCCCCTACGCGGATGAAGCACGAAAATTCTACAGCTCATTGTTGCAGGGAGACGCATTGGAGACGTTGGAGCAGATGCCTGACAAACAGTATGATGTTGTGACCTGCTTTGAAGTTCTGGAACATATGGAAACCCAGGAGAAGGCACTGAAAGTGCTGGACGAGATGGAACGAGTTGGAAAGATGGTCGTCTGCTCTAGCCCAAACCGTGAATACTTCAAGCCAGATGCAGACGGAAACCCCTGGCAGAGACACCGCTGTTTCGTGCCGGCGAAGATCATGAGGAAGAGAGGATACACCGTCCGAGGAGCCGGACTCGGAGTTTTCTATGGTGGGCACCTGTTCCGAGTCTTCCTAACACGGTTCAACGAAGGATGGCTGGCCTGGAAGCCTGGTGCATCATCGCAGGGAGACAAAAAGAGCGGCTAGATCGCCAAGGGTACAAAAGAACTTCTACTGCTGGCCGCCGGGACCAGGGGTCTGTGTCGGAGGCGCTTGAGTGCCTGACTGAGACGGCGCCGGCAAGGGCGCTTCCTGCGACGGTGGCAACTGTGGGGTGCCAGGACCCTGTTCGGTCGTGGATCCGCTCTGAAGAATGCTCTCCGCGCCCCGCTCATACGCGCGCGGGAGGAAGAAGATATTAATGATCAACGCAAGTGTACCGAATGCAATGGCAAGGATCTGCGTTCCCTTCATCAGGAAATCGGCCGTCCGGCGTACGCCAAAAACCATCCCGACATTAGCGCCGCCAAACGTCCCAGCCAATCCGCCACCCTTGCTCGCCTGCATAAGAACCACAACAACAAGCAGAATGCTGACAAATATCTCGAGGGTCATCAGAACATTAAACATTATCTCTCCACACCGTCTCTGAATGTTGGAAAATACGAAAAAAGGGGTGAGAAATCAAACCCCTAACCGTCATACCCCCACTCTCTCAGCTTTTCGCGTGTCAGGCCGTCCTTCCCCTTCTCCCCCGCCTGAACCAGATTCTGGACGTATTTCCCCACCATGTCGAATTCCAGGTTCACCAGCTGACCCTTACCTACCCCCATGAATGTGGTGTTCTCCAGCGTGTAGCCTATCAAAGACACCACAAACCGGTTACCTTCTACGGAGGCCGTAGTTAGACTGATACCGTCAACGGCGATTGAGCCCACGGGGATGACATACCGGGCAAACTCCTCAGGGAACTCGACTGTCACAAGCCAGCTGCTGGCCTTCTTCTCGAGCGACACAATAGTCCCCACACAATCCACATGACCCTGGACAAAATGTCCTCCGAGCCGGTCCCCCATCCGAAGGGCGAGCTCGAGATTCACTCGCGAAGATGTCTTCAAGCCTCCCAGTGTCGTCTTTCGTAACGTCTCCTCCACCGCTTCACAAGAGAAAGTTCCACCGTCAACTGATACCACCGTTAGACAGACGCCGTTTACCGCTACGCTGTCATGAATCGACAACTGGGGGCTGGAGGATTGAGCATCAATGGTGAATGTCACCCCTCCACCCGACCTCCGGACTCCTCTGACCGTCCCGACCTCCTGTATTAAACCGGTAAACACACGAACCCCCTTTCAGATTCGGACAGCATGGAGATGGATGTCACCGCCGACAAGAGATGTGGACATCTGGTATTTCGATGCCGGAATCACCCGCGATAGATCGCGGTACCCTCCTGCAAAAGCGGGCAACCCCTTGCCAAGCACCAGCGGTGCAAGAAACAGGCTGAGCTCGTCGGTAAGGCGGCTCTCTACAAATTGCCGAAAGACATCCGCTCCGCCCTCGACCAGAACAGACCCGATTCCGTGCCTGTAGAGTGATCTCAGAGCCGCTCCCATCGAGAGCCTACCCTGCTGCCCCTTCAACGGCACCACGATTATTCCCAGAGCTCTCGCCCGATCCAGTTTTCTCGCGGAAGCATGCGCTCGATCAACGAACAGAAAGACCCTCCGACCCCCACGCAGCGCTCGCGCATTCATCGATGTCTTGAATCTACCATCCAGAATAACGACAGCAGGATCCCTCCCCTCTACCATTCGAACATCCAGACGCGGGTTGTCCTTCCGTATGGTTCCCGCCCCGACCAGAACAGCATCGTATTCTGAACGCCACTGGTGCACAAGCGCCCGTGACCGGGCCGACGAGATCCAGCGGCGCCGCGCCGTAGGGCTGGAGATATAGCCGTCAAGCGACTGAGCGATCTTCACATGAACATACGGTCGCCTCGCCTTCACATGTGTCACAAACATTCTGTTCAAATCCCTCGCATCGGCAGCCAGGACGTCGACCGTCACATTGACGCCCGCATCTCTGAGCCGCTTGATGCCTCTCCCCGAGACAAGAGGGTTTGGATCCTGCATCCCGACCACCACGTGACGGATACCGGAGGCGGCCAGCATGTCGGCGCAGGGTGGCGTCTTCCCAAGGTGTGAGCAGGGCTCCAGATTGACATACATTGTCACGGACCGCAAATCTCCTGTGAAGTGTGCCAAGCAATTCATCTCCGCGTGCGCTCCACCAAATCTCTGGTGATATCCCCGGGCCACTATTCGACCGTCCCGGACAAGCACAGCACCCACCAGCGGGTTCGGGCTAACACGCCCCTTCCCCTTCTCCGCCAGGCGGAAGCATTCTCTCATGTACCGTTCGTGCTGGAATTGATCGCTCATCTCTTCGGGGCAATGGAAAACGTGCTTCCCTTCCCTACCTCACTTTCCACTTTGATCGTCCCACCGTGCGCCTCAGGCTGTCCGCGGCAAGTGAGCCCCGCGTGAACAGCGACGCAAATGTCTTGACATGCGACTCGAGTGTGGCCTGCTTCCTCTGGTCAAGATAGTTCTTCATCTGCCAGGAGGAGATGGAGTTGGCGAGCGCGATACCGGCGACTGTGAGGCCGATATAGGTAACTGCGATCTCGGAGCGGAGTTTCATCTAAGAGGGGAGGTTGCGTGAAGAACCGATCTTTCTCATTCTCTGAAACGGTAGCCTACCCCTTTCACTGTCTCAATCAACGCCTCCTGCCCGTTGTGCGCTCCGATGACTTCACAACCTTCCTTGTTCAGGTTGTAACGAATGAGATCAACATTATCGCGTTCGTCGTCGACAACAAGGACCTTCTTCTTGGCCTGCTTCGTCTTCATCGGAGGGTGATCTCTTTGCCCAGACGCGCTGATCGATAAATATTCTCGAGGATCTTCATCCGACGAACCGCTTCTTCCGCGGGTGAAATAAGAGGGTGAAGACCGCGCACCGCTCCAACAAAATGCTTCAGTTCGTTTTGGTAGGAACGCTTGAAAAAGGTTTGCTGCGGCTCCATCCTCGCGGGAGCGAGATCCGCCACAGTCCCATGAAGGTCCTTGCGAATGTGCAGCGGATTCAGGCTGGCGTTCCCCTGTGTGCCGAATACATGACAGAGGTAGACATCGTCATCGAGGGACATAGTCCAGCTGACTTCGATATGGATTCGCGAACCGTCTTTGAGCGTCACAGAAATCACGGATGTGTCTTCTACCTGCTTCGTACTGTGGTTGAAATTGGCTGCGCTCACGCGCTTCACATCCGGATAGCCCATCATCCAGAGCGCAATGTCCAGAATGACTATGCCAAGATCAACGAGAACCCCACCGCCTGACTTCTCTTTCTGCGTGACCCATCTCGCGTCGGACCCTCTCTTCTGGAGCCAGCTGGCCCGCGCGTAGTAGATCTTCCCCAGCTCCTTGGCCTCGATCAGGCTCTTCAGAATCATGGTGTCCGGCCGGAATCTATGGTTCATTCCGACCATCAGCTTCCGCTTGAGGTTCTTCGCGGCATCGGCCATCTCAACAGCTTCAGCGTGGGTCCGGGCAATCGGCTTCTCGACCAGGACATCCTTCCCGGCCTTCAAACAGGAGAGAGTAATATCTTTGTGCGCATCCGTGGATGTCGCAACAACAACGGCATCAAGGCCTTCCTCTTCGGTCAGCATCTGGTCGACGTCATAGTATGCCCTCTTCACGCCGAACTTCTCGGCCACAAGCCGGGCCTTCCCCCTGTCCCTGTCGCAGATCGCCACGAGGTCCACTTCTTTGAGTTTTTTCAGAATCGGGAGGTGGATTACCTGTGAAACCCACCCCATACCTATGACCCCAACCTTCGCCTTGTTCATAGCTATTCCTTCGTAAGGAACTTGGAAACGACTGTGACAATACCCTCGGTGTCCAGCTGAACCTCCTTCATGAGCTCAGCCGGGCTTCCGTGCTCAACGAATCTGTCAGGGAGACCATGGATAAGGAGTTCTATCTGAGAATGGTGCCGCGATGCAAAATGCTCCATTACAGCGCCGCCAAACCCGCCCGTCTTTGTATTGTTCTCCAGAGTGACCACACGCTTGAAGCGTGAGGCAATTGATTCCAGAATCTCCTCGTCCAGCGGCTTCACAAAGCGCATGTTGACTACCTCACAGGAGGTCCCCCGCTCGGCCAGTTGTTCCGCCGCCTTCATGGCCGGATAGACCATCTCCCCGATCGCCAGCAACGCGACGTCATCACCCCGGCGCACCGTCTCCCCTTTTCCTATCGGCACGAGATCAAACCCTTGTTTCATCTGGACGCCTTCGCCGTTACCTCGCGGATATCGCAATGCGATCGGACCCTCCTTATACTCAACCGCCGTGTAGAGCATATCCCGGAGCTCACTCTCGTCCTTTGGAGCCATGATGACCATCCCCGGGACCAACCGAAGGTAGCTCAGGTCAAATGACCCGTGATGCGTGGGCCCGTCAGCACCAACCAGCCCGCCACGGTCAAGAGCGAATACCACGTGAAGATGTTGAATGGCCACATCGTGAATAATCTGATCAAAAGCGCGCTGCAGAAACGTGGAGTAGATCGCCGCAATGGGGATGCATCCCTGTGTGGCCAGACCGGCGGAGAACGTCACTCCATGCTGCTCCGCGATCCCGACATCGTAAAACCGGTCGGGCATCTCCTTCTGCAGCAAGTCGAGTCCTGTGCCATCCGGCATCGCAGCAGTCACTCCCACCACCTTCGGGTTCATCTTCGCAATCTCCACGACCGCCTTCCCGAAAACAGTGGTGTATGCGGGCGGACCGGCGGCCTTATGGGGAGAGGTCCCCGTTACCTTGTCAAACGGCGTCACGCCGTGTAACGCCTGATGGTCCTGCTCTGCCGGTTTGTACCCCTTCCCCTTCCGGGTGATCGCATGAACGAGGATCGGCCCGCTGTACTCCTTCACTTCCTGAAAGATGCGCACAAGCTGCGGAATGTTGTGGCCGTTGATCGGTCCGAAATACCTGAACCCGAGGGCCTCGAAGAGAATCCCCGGCGTGATGACAACCTTGATCCCTTCCTCGACACGCGCCGCCACTTTTCTGATCCGATCACCCCACTCGTCCAGCTTGCCGGTCAGCTCGTAAATGTTGCGCTTAAAGCGATTGTAGGAAGGGTTCGCGATCAGTTCGGTGAAGTAGTTCGAGATAGCCCAGACGTTTGGAGCAATGGACATGTTGTTGTCGTTCAAGACAACGATCATGTCTTTGTCCAGAAGGCCGGCATTGTTCATCCCTTCGTAGGCCATTCCTCCTGTCATCGAACCGTCACCGACGATGGCGATGACCTTGTAGTCCTCCCCGGTCAGTTCCCGTGCCGCCACCATGCCAACGGCGGCCGAAATTGCCGTACTCGCGTGTCCCGCTCCGAACGTATCGTACTCGCTCTCCTTCCGTTTTAGAAAACCGCTGATGCCCCCATACTGACGTATGGTGTGGAACTGGTCCTTCCGGCCGGTGAGGATCTTGTGCGGATATGCCTGATGACCCACGTCCCAGACCAGTTTGTCATAAGGTGTGTTGAACACATGATGGAGTGCCACTGCAAGTTCGACAGTTCCGAGTCCCGCACCGAGATGACCCCCGGTCTTTGAAACGGTTTCGATCAGAAACTCGCGGACGTCGTTGCTCAGGCCCTTCAACTCCGCGACGGAGAAACCCCTCGTATCCGCGGGACTGTTTACACGGTCCAGATATGGATATTCGTGCTCTGTCATTCGTCGGTCTCTTCATCCAGCAGTTCGAAGTTGCCCTCAAGATCCTTTTCCAGCCGTTTCAGGGTGAGGTCAATCCGACCGAGTTTCTCCGCGCAGACCTTGGACAGCCCGATTCCCTCCTCGTAGAGGTGGATGGCGTCTTCCAGCGGCACATCCCCTTGCTCCAGCCGACCCACGATCTTCTCCAGCTTCTTGAGGGAGTCCTCGAATGACGCTTCGGATAGTTCCTTCTTCTTTGGACTCATCGTGATTTCACCGAGTCAATGATGGTTGTGACTTCGCCGTCCTGAAGCTCAATGTCAACATGGTCGTTCGTTGCCAGAAGTCTTGTCGACCCGACCGCCTTCCCCTCTTTTCGCAAGATGGCATATCCCCGCTTGAGCGCGAGTGCCGGGGTTAGAGAGGCGATCCGATGCTGCAATCCCTCCAGCCGTGCATGCGCAACCTCCATGTTGTGAGCACCCGAGATCGATATGGACCTATTCAGCTCGTCGAGGCGTTGAGTGAACTGGCGAAGGGAGTCAACAGGTCGGTTGAATGCGTAGCTTCTGAGGAGATGCCGGATTGTGTCCCGCTGATGACGCACTCTACTGCGTATTGCATCGCCCATAGTATAGGAATATTGCCGAAGATTTTCAAGGATGCTGTTTTTGTCCTTGACCACGAGTTCGGCGGCGGCCGAGGGCGTTGGGGCCCTCACATCCGCCACGAAGTCCGCTATGGTGAAATCGATTTCGTGTCCAACCGCGCTGACGACAGGGATCTTCGATTTGAAGACGGCGCGCGCGACGACCTCCTCATTGAACGCCCAGAGATCTTCGATCGAACCCCCACCACGACCCATGATGATGAGATCGACTTCTCCGTGCTCGTTCAGATCCAGAAGCGCGCGGGCAACCTCGTCGGCTGCACCCACACCCTGAACCCGCGCGGGAGCCAGGATCACGGTCAGGGCCGGAAAACGACGGCGGAGAACGTTCAGGATGTCCTGCAGCGCCGCACCTGTCGGCGATGTGACGATCCCGATCTTCTCAGGATACTCCGGCAACGGCTTCTTCCACTCGGCCGCGAACAGCCCCTCCGCGGCCAGCGTCTCCTTCAGCTTTTCAAACGCAATCTGAAGCTCACCAACCCCCAGAGGCCGGATGCTCGAAGCGTCAATCTGGTAGACGCCTCTTACCTCGTAGACCGTTATGCGCCCGGTGACAATCACCTTCATCCCGTCTTCCGGGTCAAAAGCCAGCCCGGCCACCCTGCTTCGCCACATCACCCCCGAGATTTGGGTCTGTTCGTCCCGCAACGTGAAGTAGACATGGCCCGAGGTGTGCCTTTTGAAGTTGGAAAGCTCACCCTGGACTGTCACGGCGGAAAAACCACGCTCGACGGTGAGCTTGATCTTCCGCGTTATCTCTGATACTGTCAGGATCTCTTGATTCTGAACCAACGGCAGGCTCCACGATCAACCAGCGCGAATATACGAAAAAACCAGGTATGGAACATCTTCCTGAGAACCTTCGTTCCGTTTTGCGTTCCAGCCTTCTTCTCGCTATATTTGTCGCTCACAAAGAGAGGGAGAACCCAAGGATGAAGCTGGACGTTCTGGCGATAGGCGCGCACCCCGATGATGTGGAGCTCTCAGCCGGCGGAGCTGTCGTTAAACTCGTCAAACAGGGGAGAAAAGTGGGGCTTGTTGACATCACGCGCGGTGAACTCGGGACGCGGGGGTCGGGCGAAATCAGGGAGAAAGAGGCTGGTGACGCCGCGCGGACCCTGGGAGTAGAAGCGCGGGCAAATCTGGGAATACCCGACGGAGACATCGTCAACAACGCGGAAAACAGGGCAAAGCTCATCAAGGTGATACGGCGGCACCGCCCGGATATCCTCCTGATTCCCTACTCGGTGGACCGGCACCCCGACCATGAAAATGCGAATGTCCTCTGCAGGGAGGCGTGGTTCCACTCCGGGCTGACCCGCATTGAGACAGAAGACAATGGCCAGCCTCAAACCGCCTTCAGGCCGCGCGCCTACTACTGCTTCATGCAGTGGTTTGAGTTCGCGCCCAGCTTTCTTGTGGATATCTCAGATGAGATGGAGACCCGAACAGAGGCAGTAAGGGCCTTCAAATCACAGTTCTACGACCCGAAAAGCAAAGACCCCGCCACGTCTCTAAGCGACCCGAAGTTCCTGGAATGGGTCAGGACAAGGCTCGCCTATTACGGGAGCAAGATTGGCGTCGAGTACGCCGAACCTTTCTTTTCCCCTCACCCGATTCGCATAGACGATGTCTGGCTTCTGAACAGGTGACAATGGTTGACCTGCATCCGTTTCTCGTCCATTTCCCCGTTGCGCTCCTGACGGTCAGCCTGATATTGGAGCTACGGGGCACCTATCGAAGATTTCCGGAGTTGAACCGCGCCGGCTGGTGGACACAGCTCCTGGGTACGATCTCAATTGCGTTTGCGGTGGTTTCCGGGTTGGTCGCGGTAAGTGAGTCGCGTCTGGCCTCGGGAGCACAGGGAGTGCTCGATCTCCATCATCAGATGACATTTGCATCCACTGCCATTTTCACGGTGCTGCTGCTATGGAGGATTAGCACGAAGACCGAGGTCCTTCCACGCATCCGTCCTGCCTATTTCTTTCTCTCTGCTCTGGGTGTCGTGCTTCTGATGGTTGGATCCTGGGCCGGAGGGGTTCTTGTATTCGAACACGGCGTTGGCGTTTCAAAGTAGTCTGGCTACTTGATGCTAAACGACGCACAGTTAGCGACTTAGAGCCGAATCCCTAACCTGAAATTTATGGTCTCTTGCATCATCGCATCTCTAGGACGTCCGCGACGCCTCCTGTGCCCGCCTCACAACAGTCACCAGAAAACCCACCAGAAGAATGATCACCCCTGACCAGACCAGGTTGATCCAGGGCTTGACGCTTGCTTTCACAACCAGAATATCTTTTGTCGCCTCATTACCAACCTGCGAGACCTGGAGCACGCTGCTCGCCCTGAGGCTGACAGACCGTGCTCCCAGTCCATCCTCGTTCAGAGATACGCCCACAACTGCCATCTGCACCCTGTCGCTCACGTTCACAGGGTCTCCGCCTACCACACCGGCCCCCTTGTAGAGGAAGGGAATGCTAAGGATCTGCTGACCAGCCGGCCCGTCAACCATTATCCGGGCAGCCTGTGTGACAGCATTCCTCTGTGAAAGGGACGCCTTCTGAACCAGAGGCCTGCTCAAACCCAGAAAAGTCACGTCCAGGCCCCGCAATCTCCTGCTCCCTCCCATCTTCAGGGCGGATTCTTCAGGCGCGTCAGTGGCAGCTCCCCCGGCCGGTTCAAGTGCAAGAGGTGCAAGATAAAAGTCGCTGGTTACGAGGTTAAGAATGTCCGGATTCCGCATAAGCCCGTCATTGTATGAGCTGTAGTACATCACGGGAGCGACAGTTCGGACACGCCCGTCCTTTTCAACAGTCACCTGAAACGCGAATTTTTCCCCGCCGATCGGCCTGTACCCCGTGTACGTCAACGTGAAACCGAGCGCCTCGACAGGCTCCCCTTCCCTCAACGAAAGAGTCTGCTCCCGGTCATACTCGGAGGAGGCGACAAACCCGACAAACATAATGGCCACACCGATATGCGCGACGGCACCCCCAGCATACTTCGGATTGCCTTTGAAGATCCGATAGGCCACGGAGGCATTCGCAAAGAGGGCAAACAGCGCACCAAAGACAAAGAGTCCGATCAGGAGATCATTCAGCCCGACGGCGAGAAAGACCCCGGCGGTTGCCGCGAGAGCCACCACAGCCGGGGGGAGCAGGCTTTTCCAGAATGCCGGCCGGTCCGATCGGTGCCACCAGAGCAACTGGCCCACCCCCGCAAGAAGACCGATTGCAATCCCCAGCGGTACTATCGTCATGGGGTAGTACGAGATGTCAACCGCGCTTTTTGCCCCGTAGAGTATGTCTGTGATCAGGGGTGATGAAGTACCTGCTGTAATCAATAGTGCCCCGGCAACCAGTGCAGCGGCACCGAGAAAGAGCGCGAACTCTGTACTGAAATAATCATACTGCAGGTGTGGGCGGGGTATCTCCCGCCATCTCCCCTTCAGAGCCCAGCCACCTATTCCCACAAACAAGACGATGGTGCCCACAAGAAACCAGTAGACCAGCATCCCGGGATCCACAAACGAATGAACCGAGGTATCACCAAGTACTCCGCTTCTGGTGAGGAAGGTCGAATAGAGAACCGTCACAAAGCAGAGCATCGAGAGAACGAGGTTCGTCTTGACAAACGTCCCGTTCTTTCGCTGAGACAGCATCATGTGTATGGTGGCCACTGAGACGAGCCAGGGTACGAGCGAAGAGTTCTCCACTGGATCCCACCCCCAGTAACCACCCCAGCCCAGCGTCTCGTATGCCCAGAATCCCCCCAGTATGATCCCCAGCCCGAGGACAAATGATCCAAATACCAGCCATGGCGCCGCGGGCCGGATCCAGCTCGTGTAGTCCCGTCTCATGAGCGCTGCGACGGCGTAGGCGTACGGAACCGCCATCGCGGCAAATCCACTGAAGAGGACCTGAGGATGAATCACCATCCAGTAGTTCTGCAACAGAGGATTGAGTCCCCTGCCATCTGCCGGCACGATGCCGGGGTCCACCTCGTGCGGCCACGTTTCCCAGACGTAGAGGAACGGGCTTTTGATGACGAGCATCAGCAGCAGCACGAGCGTGATGAGAGCGAAAACACTCATCACCTGCGGCTCCCCTCCCTTCCGGGAAGAGTAGCGGAGAAGAAACACTCCGACAATTGCAGTGAACAGAGTCCAGAGCATGAAGCTCCCCTCCTGACCGGCGTAGAACGTCGATATCAGCAAAGGGAGCGAGAGCTCTCTCGAGCTGTAGCTCCAGACATACGTGTACTGGAATTGATGTGTGAGAATGAGGTAGAGGAGGGTAAACGCGGTGAGCAGAATGCCGACAACCGTTGTGTGGTAGAAGGCTCTCCCGAGCTTCAGAAGCTGCGGATGCCCTTTTCGATGGTACTGTAGATATGCGGCGGCAGAGAACAACGCCGTAATGAACGCAATCTTGACCAGCAGGCTACCGACCATGCGATCCTACCAGGTTGTAATGGAAAGAACAAAACCTACGTAAGCACTAACTGCTCTTCTTCAATTCCTCGGGTCCGGCTTCGTACTTCGAGGGGCATTTGGTGAGAAGCTCGGACGCGTGGAAATACCCTTCTTTCACGTACCGACCCTTTGCCACGACACTCGTGGCCAGCTCGAAATTGTTTGGCGCCGCGCCATCCAGAATGACTTTGCACTCTCTCCCCGAGTCATCCACCAGATAGAACGTGAACTGGCTTCTGCCGGGATCGAAAGACGTTTTCCGCTCCTTGTTCCATGTTCCTTTGAGCTGCACCTTTCTCCCCTTCTTCATCGCCCCCTCGATATCGGTATACTCTACATTGCTATCCAGGAACGAGTAGGAACCAAAGATGATAAACACCACGACAATTACCGATGCCACAATGACTTTCGGCTTCATACGGTCTCACCCTCCACGCTGAATGTCACCTTTACAGTTGCTCTTCCAGTTTCTTTATCCGGCCCTCGATGCGGTACAGGTATCCGAAGATGCCCGCCCAGACGACCAGGACGATCACGAGGACGATATACAACGAATTGTCGGCCATGAACTCAGCCATGAGTCTCTTCTCCGGGTGGTTGAACATACCTGTGCCGCAACCGCTCCGTGCGAACGTGCAGTTTCCACATCCAGTAGTAGAGCCCCGTGAACCCCGCGAGCGAAGAGAGGAAGAGCACGAACATCGTCGTGTTCATCTGTATCTTCCCCTGTGTGTTCAAAATCGGTTCCGGATGCAGGCTTCCAAGAATCCTCGGCATAATGAATATGAAAAACGGCATCGTCACGCCGGCAATAATTGCGTAGACTGCCGCGAGCGCGGCCCGCTTCTCCTCCACCTCAATCGCCGAGCGAAGAGCGAAATACGCGCCGTAGATCAGCAACAGAACAAAAATGGATGTCTGCCGCGGGTCCCAATTCCAGTAGGTCCCCCAGCTAAATTTCGCCCAGATTGCCCCTGTGATAGTCGCCAGGACACAGAACATGAATCCGATTCCGGCGGAGGAAGCGGATTTGATGTCGTCATCAGGATTCCGTTTTCGCAGATACCGAATCCCGTAGATAAGGCTGAACACAAATCCAACAAAGCTCAGCCAGGCGGTGGGGACATGGAAGAAGATAATCCGGGCTTTGTCTTCGAGACCGGGGACAATGGGAAGGTGGTACCAGCTCTCGGGTCGGGCCACCATCGGGAGGCTAAAGCCGAGGACAATCACAGCGGTGAGCCA
>JBATTW010000117.1:0-1752 GCA_049670805.1 Bacteroidota bacterium | reverse complement strand
CTTTTTGAATAGATCACGAAGGGACTCAGCCGTGACCGGCTCGGCCTGAACGAGAACGACCAGGAACGCGAGTGCAAGCGTCCAAAATGCGCGCATGTGTGTCTCCGTCCTTTTATCCATAGATGGTTATCGATACAATTCTTCTCTAGCGCCTCTCCTTCAGATAGTCGTAGACAGCATACTGGGATCGCAGGGGCTCACCCTCGAGCCGGTGTGCGTTGTCCTGACGCGCATTCACAACACGTGCTTTCACAGTGTCACGAAGCTGGAGGCGCACGATTTCGCGTAGCTCTTCCCGGATCGTCTCATCGTACACGGGAAAAGCCACCTCGATGCGCCGTTTGAGGTTCCGCTCCATCCAGTCTGCCGACGAGAGGAACATCAACTCCTCCCCACCGTGGTGGAACCAGAAGAGGCGTCCGTGCTCGAGAAAGCGGTCGACAATGCTGAAAACACGAATATTTTCACTCATGTTCCTCACCCCCGGGATGAGGCTGCAGATGCCCCGCACCACCAGGGAGATCTTCACTCCGGCCGAACTCGCTTCATAAAGCTTGGCGATCATGGCCGGATCCTGCAGGCTGTTCATTTTGGCGATGAGGAAGGCTTCCTTGCCCCCCCGGGCCGCACGTATCTCCTCATCGAGTAGCTCGACAAAACGGCTTCGCATGGTAAAGGGAGCCACCAGAAGTGTCTCGAACTCCCCTTCATTTGTCTGCCTGCTCAATATGTCAAACACCTGCGCAATTTCCGATGTGATCCTCTTATCCGCTGTGAAGAGGCCAAAATCCGTGTAGAGCCTGGCCGCCTCTTCATTGAAGTTGCCCGTGCCCAGGTAGGCGAACCGCTCGAGGTTCCCGCCAACATCCCGGGTCACGAGACAGAGTTTTGCATGAACCTTCAGTCCGGGCAGGCTATAGAGAACCCTCCCTCCTGCCCTCTCCAGCTCCTCCGCCCACCGGATGTTGGAATCCTCGTCGAACCGCGCCTTCACCTCAAAGAAGGCCACAACGCTCTTTCCCTTGTGCGCCGCCCTGAGCAGTTGTTCCACAACCCGAGACTGTTTTGCGACACGGTACAGGGTCACGTGGATGGACCGGGTTGCGGGATCATCGGCGGCTTCCTCCAGAAACCTGATCACAGAGTCGTAGCTGTGGTGCGGGTAGTGAACCATCGCATCCCGAGAACGGACAGCGGTGAGGATCGCCCGACCCGGCCCAAACATCTCCCTCTGCAGCTGCGGCATCGGCTCGTACTCCAGATGAGGCCCTGCGGGATTCGGCAAACTGAAAAAATCGTGGAAGTTATGATAGCGTCCTCCCCGCACGAGGTCCTCCTTCCGGAGATCGAACGCCTCGACGATAATTGCCAGGAGCTTTTTGGGGATCTCAGAATCATAGAGCAAGCGGGACGGGACCCCCTCGCTCCGCTTTCGCACCGCCTTCTTGATCTTCTCCAGGAGGTCACCGGAAAACTCGTCGTCAATATGAAGCTCTGCGTCCCGGGTTAGTTTGATTGCGTGGGCCCCGTGTATGTCGTGGTTCGGAAATACCTCCTGGAGGCAAACCCGAATGACATCATCCAGAAAAGCGATGTGGTGTCGGTTTTCGCGAGCGGGGAGCTGGATAAAGCGCGCAAGTCTGTCAGAAGGGATTTCAATGAGCGCGTACTGGAACTCATTTATCGTCTTCTTGTTCCGCCTCGAAGGGAGAATGGGGGGCTTGGGAGTGAGCTGCACCGCAAGATAGAGGT
>JBATTW010000116.1:0-7462 GCA_049670805.1 Bacteroidota bacterium | reverse complement strand
GCGCGTATTACCATTCTTGCAGTTTTCCTCCCGGTGGTTGCGGGACAGGGGGGAAATGCCGGCGCTCAGTCACTCGCAGTTGTCATGAGAGGTCTGGTTATGCGAGAGATATCGCCACGCAACCGGTGGAGGCTCGTGCTGAAGGAGACGTTTATCGGACTGGTCAACGGTTTGATTATCGGTCTCGTCACCGCAGGCATCGCGTGGCTCTGGCAGGGCAACCCGGTGCTGGGGCTGGTGATCGGGCTGGCAATGATCGCGAACCTCATTGTCGCCGGTTTCGCCGGAGCGGCTATACCGATCACCATGAAGGCCCTCGGGTTCGACCCATCTCAGTCATCGAGCATCGTCCTCACCACCGTCACCGACGTGCTCGGCTTCTTCTCGTTTCTCGGATTTGCAGTCCTGTTCCAGGCGTACCTTCTCTGAGCACCAACGGAGGAAAAGCATGACCAGAAGCAGCCGCGTCAGAAAAACTCGAGCGAAGATCCCCACGGCGGGGCAATTCACCGACCACGACGCCTACCTCTTCAAGGAAGGAAGTCACAGCAAGCTCTACGAGAAACTGGGAGCACATCTTGTCACACGCGAAGGCGTCCCCGGAACCGCATTCTCTGTCTGGGCGCCGAACGCAAAGAGCGTTTCGGTCATGGGTGGATTCAACGAATGGGACCCCAGGGCGAATCCGCTCCAGGTGCGATGGGACGAGTCGGGAATATGGGAAGGTTTCGTCCCGGAGGTACGAGCCGGCACCGCCTATAAATTTCACGTCGTCTCCAGACATCACGGATACGCCGTCGACAAAGCCGATCCCTACGCGTTTCACTCCGAGATACCACCAAAAACGGCTTCGATCGTGTGGGACCTTGAATACGAATGGAGCGATGAGGAGTGGCTGAAGAACCGCCGCACGGTGAACGCGCTGGATGGCCCGATATCAATCTACGAAGTTCATCTGGGTTCCTGGCGCCGAATACCTGAGCAGGAGAATCGCCCGCTCGACTACAGGGAGACCGCGGACTACCTTTGCGACTACGTGAGGGAGATGGGCTTCACACACGTGCAATTCCTCCCTGTCATGGAACACCCCTTCTACGGATCCTGGGGTTATCAGACAACCGGTTACTTCGCGCCGACGAGTCGCTACGGGACACCCCAGGATTTCATGTATCTCGTGGACAGGCTCCACCAGGCGGGAATCGGGGTCATCCTGGACTGGGTCCCGTCACATTTCCCCGGTGACGAACACGGGCTCGCCTATTTCGACGGTACACACCTCTACGAACACATGGACCGGCGCCAGGGGTATCACCCCGATTGGAAGAGCTATATTTTCAACTATGGCCGGCACGAGGTGCGGTCGTTCCTCCTCAGCAGTGCACTCTTCTGGCTCGATTACTACCACGTGGATGGACTGCGCGTTGATGCTGTCGCGTCGATGCTGTACCTCGACTATTCACGTCAGGACGATGAATGGGTTCCAAATCCTTACGGGGGTAATGAAAACCTGGATGCGATAGAGTTTCTGAAACGACTCAATGCCGCAGTCTACCAGGAACACCCCGACGTCCAGACGTTTGCAGAGGAATCCACGGCATGGCCTATGGTCTCCCGCCCGGTGTATCTGGGGGGGCTGGGCTTTGGAATGAAGTGGAACATGGGATGGATGCATGACACCCTGGAATACTTCTCCACCGATCCCCTCTTTCGAAAGTACCATCACAACCAGCTCACCTTCAGCATCTGGTATGCGTTTTTCGAGAACTTCGTCCTTTCCATCTCTCATGACGAAGTCACCCACGGAAAGGGCTCCCTCTACGGGAAGATGCCCGGCAACGAATGGGAGAAACACGCAAACCTCCGCCTGTTGTTCGGGTACATGTATGCCCATCCCGGAAAGAAACTCCTCTTCATGGGAAACGAGTTTGGCCAGTGGCGCGAGTGGCTCCACGAGGAGAGCGTGGAGTGGCACGCACTGGAACATCACCACCACAGGGGCACGCAGCAGTGGGTCAAGGATCTCAACGCCGTCTACAAACGGGAACCGGCGCTCCACTCTCTCGATTTCTCCAACGAGACCTTTGAGTGGGTTGATTTCCACGACTGGGAGAACAGCACGCTCAGCTTTCTCCGGAGAGGGAATACATCGGATGATATCATCCTTGTCATCTGCAACATGACCCCTCTTGCGCGAAGCGACTACAGGATAGGCGTCCCCCGGGGGGGCAACTGGCAGGAGATCCTCAACAGCGATGCCGCAGTGTATGGCGGAGCGAACCACGGAAACCACGGCGGCCTGGATGCATCACCGATCTCCCGACATGGTCGGCCCGATTCACTCTCGGTGACGCTTCCCCCACTCGGGGTTGTGTTTCTCAAAAGTCCCGGGGCCGGAAGATGAGAATCGGCGCTCTCCACGGAGGGGAAGGGAAGTGCGAGTTCAGAGTATGGGCCCCGACACAGAAGAGCGTAGAGCTCCTGCTGCCCGAGCAGAAGAAGCGTCGCACACCACTCGAGAGGGATGGACGAGGGTACTGGTCCGTCGTTCTGAGCGATGTCCCGGCGGGAACACTCTATCAGTACATCCTGGACCGCGAGTCCGCATACCCGGATCCGGCCTCACACCTCCAGCCCGGGGGCGTGCACAGGCCGTCATCGGTTGTGGACCACCACGCGTTCGGATGGGGGGACGCAGGGTGGGAGGGGGTGGCGCTGTCTGAGATGGTCATCTATGAGCTGCATGTAGGCACGTTTTCCGACGCAGGGACGTTTCATGGGGTTATCCCCCGACTCCGGGACCTAAAAAGTCTGGGCGTGAACGCCATAGAAATCATGCCCGTCGGTCAGTTCCCGGGGGATCGAAACTGGGGGTACGACGGAGTCTATCCCTATGCAGTACAGGATTCGTATGGCGGACCCGACGGCCTCAAAACTCTCGTCAATGCATGCCACACTCAGGGGATGTCGGTCATTCTGGATGTTGTCTACAACCATCTTGGTCCCGAGGGGAACTACCTGTCACAATACGCGCCCTACTTCACCGATCGGTACAGGACGCCGTGGGGACCGGCCGTAAACTTCGACGGCCCGCACAGCGACGAAGTCCGGGATTTCTTCCTCCAGAACGCGCTCTTCTGGCTTCGAGAGTATCATATCGACGCACTCCGGGTGGATGCAATCCACGCGATCTACGATTTGAGCCCCGTTCCTTTTCTCCATGATCTCACGGCGGCGGTGCACGAATTCTCCGCCCGGGACGGGAGGCAACGATTCGTCGTTGCAGAGAGCGATCTGGGGAACGCGGCAGTTATCCGACCACGGGATGAGGGTGGAATCGGTTTTGACGCTCAGTGGTCGGACGACTATCACCACTGCATCCACACTCTACTCACGGGGGAGAAGGATGGCTACTACGCGGACTTCGGTACTGTCGACCAGCTTGCAAAGTGCATGCGGGAGGGCTATGCCTTCACTGGCGAGTTCTCGACATTTCGGAAGAGACGGCATGGCAACGCAACTACAGGCCGTTCACCGTCGCAGTTCGTCGTCTGCGCGCAAAACCATGACCAGGTCGGGAACCGGATGCGTGGAGAGAGGCTGACACGGCTTGTTTCGTTTGAAGCGCAGAAACTCGCAGCCGGCTCTGTTCTGCTGGGACCGTTTCTCCCTCTCCTGTTTATGGGCGAAGAGTACGCCGAAGATTCTCCGTTCCTCTTCTTTACCAGTCACTCTGATGTTCAGCTCATAGAGGCGGTCCGACGAGGCAGAATAGAAGAGTTCAGTTCCTTTGCGTGGGGAGGGGAACCTCCCGATCCGCAGAGCGAAGAAACATTCCGCGCGTCTACGCTCAGGTGGGAGAAGAGATTGAAAGGTCATCATGCCTCCATGCTCCGGTTCTATTCCCGGCTGCTGGAACTCCGAAGAAGCATCCCCGCCCTGGCCACGGTTGAGCGTGACGATACCCAGGTTTCTTCGTCGGAAACGCCTGGCGTCGTCACCATGCGGCGATCCGCCGGGAGGCAAGAATCGGTTGTGGCCTGGAATTTCATGGGTCGGGAGACAGGCTGGACCTTCCCGTCATGGGAGGGACCATGGGAGAGGATCATCGATTCGTCGGAGAAGGAATGGGGCGGGCCGGGGACGCTGCTACCGCCATCGGCGGTCCCCGGTACGGTTGTGAGGTTACGGGGACATAGTGTGAGTGTTTTCCTTCGGAGATAAGACAATGGAACAGTACATCTGCCTACACGGCCACTTCTATCAGCCCCCGCGGGAAAACCCTTGGCTCGAAGAGGTGGAATTGCAGGACTCGGCATATCCGTATCACGACTGGAACGAGAGGATCACGGCCGAGTGCTACGCCCCGAACACCGCATCCCGGATCGTTGATGCCGATGCCAAGATCCTGGATCTCATCAACAACTACTCAAAAATCAGCTTCAATATTGGTCCAACTCTCTGCGCCTGGTTGGAACTGCACGCACCCGAGGTCCTCGAGGCGATCGTCGAGGCGGACAAGCTGAGCATGGAACGCTTCTCCGGGCACGGATCCGCAATTGCGCAGGTCTATAATCACATGATCATGCCCCTGGCCAGCAGGGCGGACAAGTACACGCAGGCCTACTGGGGGATTCTGGATTTCGAACGTCGATTCGGAAGATACCCCGAAGCGATGTGGCTCCCGGAGACAGCCGTTGACGTGGAGACCCTTGAAGTGCTGGCCGAACTCAAGATCAGGTACACAATACTCGCCCCTCGCCAGGCCCACAGGGTGCGCACCATCGGGCGGGGAGGACGCTGGCAGGAAGTGGGAGAGGGGGTGGATCCCACAACTCCCTACCTCTGCAACCTTCCCTCCGGAAAGTCGATCGTCCTGTTTTTCTATGACGGTCCCATATCTCGAGACATGGCTTTCGGTGCATTGCTGGACAACGGAGACGCATTTGCGCAGAGGCTTATGGGGGCGTTCACGGAAACCCGTTCGCGAGCCCAGCTCGTTCACGTCGCCACCGACGGCGAGTCCTACGGGCACCATCACAGACATGGCGACATGGCGCTCTCCTATTGCCTCCACGTGATCGAACAGACGGCTGATGTAGAGCTCAGCAACTACGGAGAGTTCCTCGAAAGGCATCCTCCGACCCACCAGGTGGAAATCCACGAGAACTCGTCCTGGAGCTGCGTTCATGGCGTAGAACGGTGGCGAGAGAACTGTGGCTGTAACACGGGAAGACCGGACTGGCAGCAGGAGTGGAGACAACCGCTCCGTCAGGCGTTTGACGCCCTCAGGGACACGCTCGCCCCGCTCTTTGAACAGGAGGGAGCCGCCTTTCTGACTGATCCCTGGAAGGCACGCAACGATTATCTCGAAGTCGTTCTGGATCGTTCGAGAGAGAACGTGAACAGGTTCACGCAGCGTCATGCACTCCGGGATCTGACGAACGACGAAAAAATCAGGGTGTTGAGCCTATTCGAGATGCAGCGCAACTGCATGTTGATGTACACCAGCTGCGGTTGGTTCTTTGATGAAATCTCCGGGATCGAGACGACTCAGGTCCTCCAGTATGCCGCACGTGCGGTGCAGCTGGGGGAGCAGCTGTTCTCCGTGCCTCTCGAGGATAGTCTGCTGAAGACCCTGCAGCAGGCCCCCAGCAACGTGCTGGACAACGGCGCAACTGCATACGGACTCTACACCAAGAACGCGAGCCTCGATATGCTTCGCGTTGGCGCCCACTACGGAATGTACTCGCTCTTCACAGAACTGAAACCGAGGACAAATCTCTACTGCTACACCGTGGACAGTGAGTCGTACCGCAAACTGGAATCGGGAAAGTTCGGACTCGCCACGGGAAGACTCTTTATCGAATCAACACTCACGTGGGAGTCGGAGCGCCTAAGTTTTGCGGTACTTCATTTTGGAGATCACAACGTCAGCGGCGGCGTGAGACCGTTTGGGGGGGAGGAGGATTTTCGGCGGATGCAAGATGAAATCTGCGCGGAATTCGATCGGGGGCATATGACGGAAATCATGCAACTCATGCTCAAGCATTTCGGGCACAACAACTACTCTGTCTGGCACATGTTCCGTGATGAGCAGCTGAAGGTTCTGACCGGTATCCTCGCGGAATCCATATCTCACGCGAACTCATCCCTTCGACAGATCCACGAAAACAACTCTCCGGTGATGAGTTTCATGCACGGCCTTCGCCACAGAGTACCGGCGCCGCTGCATGCGGTGGCCCAGCATGTGGTGCACGAAGACCTGAAATCACTTCTCTCGGAAGACGATCCGGAGCTCGAAGAGCTAGAACGTCTCATCGATCGTATCACCAAGTGGTCCTACAGGCTCCGCACCGAGGAGATCGAATACGTGGCGGGCGAGTGGGTCAACAACCACGTCACCCTTCTTGCTGGCAACCCGCATGACCTCTCACTCCTCCGGAAGATCGAGGGTGTTCTGACCTTACTCGAGAAGCTTCAACTCGAGCTGGACGTCTGGCGTGCGCAGAACGAGTACTTCTCAATGTCCCGGACGGTTTTGCCGAAAGAGCGAAACAAAGCTGAAGGCGAAGATCCACGCGCACGCGAATGGATTCGCCTCTTCCTGGCCGTAGGGGGCCATCTGCACATTCGAGCGGAATGATGCGAATCCCGGTCGCGACGTACCGAGTACAGTTCAACCCGCACTTCAGGTTCAAGGATGCTCAGGCCATTCTCCCGTATCTCGCCGACCTGGGGATCTCTCATATCTACGCCTCGCCCGTCTTTGCCGCGCGTGAGGGAAGCACGCACGGTTATGACATCATTTCACCCGATCAGATCAACAAACAACTCGGAACCCCCGGGGAGTTCGACGAGCTCCTTGCGAAAGCCCGCACGAGTGGGATAGGTTGGGTTCAGGATATTGTTCCCAACCACATGGCCTTCGACACCGAGAACGCCATGCTGATGGACGTTCTCGAACACGGAGAGAGCTCTCCCCACTACAGACATTTCGACATCGACTGGGACCACCCCTACGAAAGCATGAAAGGGAAACTCCTTGCCCCTTTTCTCGGCAAGTTCTATGCAGAGTGTCTGGAGGGAGGGGAGATCCAGCTGGGATATGACGAGAAGGGGCTCTTTGTACGCTACTTCGATCTGCAACTACCCCTCTGGATTGAATCCTACACCGCGGTCCTTTCTCAGGCCCTTCGCAAGCTGGAAGAACGCCTCGGCGAGGATCACGAATCCTCCACACTTATGGCGGACATCATCTCCGGTTTTGGCACACTCCCGCCCCCGGATGCAAGGAAGGAACGCCGGAACCAGATCGACTACCTGAAGAAATCACTCTGGGCTCTCTCGAGAGACAACAAGGAAGTTGCCTCCACCGTGGAGGAGACCATACGTGAGACAAACGGGGAACGCGGAAACCCGGACTCGTTTGATGCACTTGATGAGCTTCTCTCCAGACAGCTCT
>JBATTW010000115.1:0-41025 GCA_049670805.1 Bacteroidota bacterium | reverse complement strand
ACCTCCCTGTAGTCCAGCAAAGAATTAATAGTCTTCTGATTCATCAGCAGTTGCTGTTTGCCCATGTCAAGTTACTATCATCAATACGGCATCTGGAGAATATCTTTGACAGGAGTACCGGGTGTGTATGTCACAAACAGCCACAAGAGTTTCTGGTCTGCACCTGTGAGGTAGGGAGTTCTTACTCCTCCCTCAAGACAGGTCTTTCCCCAAAGGAGTCCACCCGTGGCTACATCACCAGTAGCCACCATAACGGATAATACTTCTTGCAGGACAGCAGATACTTGGAAACCCTCTGGGTCATCAGTCCTCTCATACGTAATCATTCCCGCATCTATGTGCAGGTCATTGTCGTAGTCAAAACTAGTGACGGTGCCAGATGTCCCTCCCCCCCTATAGATTAGTACAACGCCAACTCTAGGCGACAGTGCTTGCTGACCCTGCAAGTCTATCCAGCTAAGAGGCATATTATCTGATGTCTGAGCCTTGTAGATATTAGGCTGACTTTCAGATGGCAAGAAAGCATAAATTCCATTCGTGATTAATGAGTCTAGCAAGTTCTGTTCGCTTTGCGTGAACGCTCCATAGGTGATTCCTCTGGCTGAAGTGTCTTTCGCATTAATCCAGAAGGTGTAGTCCCTACCATTCCTCCTTAGGTCAATTCCTCTCAGCTTGTCCACCAACACATTGTTCTCTGCTTGGCCAAACATAGCCGCTTGCTCATATAGGGTGTTCAGAACATACAAGGGTAGACTCCCTTTGCCTCCAACATCATCTGTACCTGTATTTGTATTTACATCCAAAATGACAGTTCTATCCCCTGATGAAAAAGTATATGTATGCACAAAGCTGGAGTCTGAACCATTGGTAAGAAAAGCCTTTAGCCAATGTTCTTGTGGTAAGAGCTTCGGTGTTGTGAACTGTCCATTTGCATCCACTGATACCCTTATACTATCTCCCCCTGTTATCACATCTACCCAACCAGAGAATGCCCCCTGCATAATCAACCAAGGGCTTACTGTTTCAATGTACTTGCCTTTCAAGATATCCCGAACAGTCCCACTGATTTCATCTCTAGCTTCAAAGATTGCAGGTATCTCTCTCTCAACTACCCTATCCCTATGGTCTGTTACTGTGAGTGTTAGGAAATAGGTGCCATTCAAATCATTGTCATTGAGTTTGTACTTCAGTGTGTCATTCTCAATGCTTGTTTCCAGTGGAACCTCTGAACTAACTTCAACAGTAAACGGGTCTCCTTCTGTATCTGTCACCAATTCTGATACAGCAATCTTCCCTTCTGAACCCTCTACACCGTCAAGTTGAATCACTTGAATAGTTGGAAGCCGATTGCCCACAATACTCAATTGAACCTGTGATGTATCTGACTGGCCTTCAGTATCATAGGCAGTGAGTCTAGCACTGACTGAAGGAGAGTTGTACTGGTGAGATAGTTCTAAGGAGGTATCCTTCTTCTGCTGTGAATCTATGACTTGTCTGCTTGCATCTCCAAAATCTACTACTAGACTATCCAAGCCATTGTCATCTGTTGCTCTCAGTGTAAAGGTAACAGTGATTGGTTCTGTACCAGAATTGGGTGTAGCAAAGAACCTCTGGACAACAGGGGGATTGTCTACCTCTTCAGGGGGTGTTGGTGGTGGAGTGATTTCTTCTTTGCAGGAGAAGAAGAATACAGATAGTGAGATACAGAGAAGGGTGGCAAATCTCATGGGAAGGCTCCTAGCTAAACTTAGTCACCCCTTCTGGCATAGTCAATTGAGGGAACAAAGATGGGCGATTTCTCACCCCTTTGAAATCCAGAACATACTTGCTTCTAGATTCTGTTTCACAAGCGTGGTATCTGAAGAATCTCATGCAAACTTGTTCAGCAAACAATCAAGATACATTTCATTCTACATCACCTTCAAGGAGCTTCATTTTATAGAAGCATAGAAATAGTGCGTTTGCTCTCATACACAATCCTACCAGATTGATGACCTTTGCCATCTTTCAGTGATGGGAGACGTAATATCCTCAGAGCTGTTGTGACTTTTATGGATTCTCGATATATTGAGATTAGAATTGTTTTCACAGATGTTTATTGTTTCTTGAAAATAGGGTCTCGGCGAGTGGCGCAATGCTGGGCACTCAAATGGGCACTAAACAATGCCCAAGTCCAGCATTCGAACGCGGTTTTCCCCCCGGAACGTGGCGCAGCCCGGTAGCGCACCTGAATGGGGTTCAGGGGGTCGTGGGTTCAAATCCCACCGTTCCGACTAGCTTCGATTGTCAATTGGGTCACTCACCTCACCCTCCGCACTTCTGGTACACTGGCACGGACCAGTCCCGTCGAACAACACCGTATATCGGGCTAGCAACAAAGGAGAGTAAGCGATGGGCATTCCAATCTGTGTACAGGAACTCTGCCACCGCCACTGTCGGCTTATCCTTCTGAGTGTACTTCTCCCCATGATGGTGGGATGTAGTGGTGGTATAGGGCCGGGCGCAATGCGGTCCAATCGCATCCACTATAACATGGCTGTCCAACAAACAGACGCGCAGGAATTGCTCCTGAACCTTGTCCGTCTGCGATACAGGGACACGCCGGTCTTTTTGGAGGTCGCAAGTATCTCGGCAAACTTGAAGTTTCAAGCTGACGCCGATGCGGGAGGGCTGATACCGAGTGGCGGAACGAACGTTGTTACGCTGGGTGCTGGTATCGCATATGAAGAATCACCGACGATGACCTATACACCCCTTCGCGGCAAACAGTTCGTCACGCAGATGCTTGAACCGGTGAAACTGGAAATCCTCCTGCTTCTCTCGTACTCAGGCTGGTCAGTCGAGCGCGTGTTCCGCCTGCTCGTGCAGGAGATCAACGGTGTTCGGAACGCCCCCACCGCTTCCGGTCCCACGCCGGTTATTCAACCCGAGTTTCACCGCTTCCGTCGAGTCTCCGAGCTTCTTCGGGCGCTCCAGCTGCATGATCTGGTTGATCTTTCAACGGCACCGTCAGATGCCGGGGGTGACGACAAGAAGGGGCCGGGAAGGCGTATCTTCCTTCTCCTCAAGCCGGAAGCCCTCGAGAGGGCAGAGACTCAGGAACTCGTCGAGCTCCTCAGTCTCACTCCTGGTCGGCGATACTATGAGATTGTCTCTCGGGTCGGCCAGATCAACCCCGATCAAATCAGCGTTGTCTCGCGATCCGTCACCGCCGCCATGTACTATGCTTCCCAGGCTGTCGAGGTACACCAGGAAGACGAGGAGAATGGGCGCGTCACGGTGACGCTGGACGGTGAGGGAAATCGGTTTGACTGGAAGGAAGTGACGGGGGATTTTTTTTACATCCAGTCCGGAGCGGAGCCCACAGATGCGTATGTATCGATCAACTATCGGGGACACTGGTTCTTCATAAGCGATGCTGATCTGGAATCCAAATCAACATTCGTTCTGCTGACCACAGTGCTTGCCCTTCAGGCAGGCGATGTTCCAAGCACAGGGCCGGTTCTGACACTTCCCGTAAGCCGCTAGACGAAACGCCCGGCCCGGGGGAGTTCGAAGGGCGGAGGTCACGAAGGGTACAACAGATCCCGCGTCCCTCCGTAGAGAAATAAAGGCATTCATCCCGGAGAACCATGAAAGAACAAGTCCATCTTCGCTCGCGAATATTCCTCCTGGCAACCGCCTCTATCCTCCTTTTCTCCCGGCCGGTTTCTGCGCAGACGTCTGTAGAGGAGAGCGAGAACTATATTAGAAACGGTGAGTATGACAGAGCCCGATTGTCGCTTACTTCCCTCGTAGAGAGCGATCCGACCAATGCACGTGCCCAGTACTGGCTGGGACGCCTCCTCCTCTCTATGTACAACGACCCGGATCGTGCAGCCGAACACCTCCGGCTGGCCGTGGAAAACGACGACGAAAATGCCGAATACCACTGGATGCTCGGAAACGTCTACGGTCAACAGGCACAGGAGGCAAGCATATTCTCGCAGATGTCGCTCGCCGGTGATGTCAAAGAGCAGTTCGAAAGGGCTGTTGAGCTTGATTCCAATGACGTCCGCTTCCGCACATCCCTCATGCAGTTCTACGTGCAGGCCCCGGGAATAGTCGGGGGAAGCATCGAGCGGGCGCAGATACAGGCTGAGGCTATCCACAGGATCGATCCCTATGAGGGACACGCCGCCCGGGCCCTGATAGCAAATGCTGACGATGATCTGACCCTCGCAGAAGAGGAATGGAAAAGGGCAATTGAGGTCGATTCCACCCGCTGGACCGCATTTCACAGGCTCGGATATCTGTACCTGCAGCTTGGACACGGAGAGAAGTCCATTCCGCTCTTTCAGAAATATGTAGCGCTTGCACCTGATGACGCTAATAGCTACGACAGCCTAGGCGACGGTTTTTTTGCAACCGGCCAGTTCGACTCCGCGCTTATCCAGTACAGAACCAGCCTCTCCATAAATCCACAGTTCGCTGTCTCAGCCTACAATGCCGGCCGCTGCTACGAGGCGAAGGGGATGGTACAGGAGGCCATCGAAGCCTACACCTACTACCTTGCCAACGCTCCCGACGGCCCGTATGCAGAGACCGCAAGAGAGAAGATTGAAGAGCTGGAACCCTGAGGAGAGACTGTTGACCTTTTTTCGATTTCCTGTTTAATTCTCGCTGAGCCTCGACGAAAGAGCTCGGCTCAAGTCCTGATTGCCGAACATACCCGAGGATCTCGAACAGCCCGGACAACCGTCACAGTTCCTCGCGTTTCCCGGCCTGTCCTCTCTGATCTTCATCGTTCTCGAACCGCTTTAGCATAATTAGGAGAGAAACTCCCATGAACAACGCCTTCAACCAGCGGATGCTCAACGTCCGACTCTCCCCGATAGTTGCAATCAGCGAGGAGGTCCGCAAGCGTTCCCCTCAGTTCACAAAGGAAACAGGAAAGCCGTTTATCCTGTTCCAGAGAGGGGAGATTGATTATCCAACGCCTAAGTTTATTATCGATGCTGCAAAGAGCGCTCTAGACGCAGGCCATACCAAGTATCCAAAGTCAGGCGGGGAGGAGGTCCTGAAGGATGCCATCCTGCAGAAGCTGATGGAGTACAACAAGCTCGAGGGGCTGTCACGAAACAACATTGTCTGTACATACGGAGGACAGGAGGCGCTGCAGCTAGCATTTACGCTGTTTGCCGGGAAGCGGGGAGCGGGATTCGCACCGTGCTGGAGTTGTGTTCTGGAAAACTTTGTCCCGTACTCGGGTGTCGAATTCGTCGAAGTGCCCCTCGAACAGGATTTTAGCATCAATGTCGAGCGTCTGGAAGCTGTGTTGAAGAACGTAACGTTCTTCTACTTCAATTCCCCGCACAATCCGACGGGAAAGGTCTTTTCAGAAGAGGAGGTGAGGACCGTCGTTGACCTTTGTACCCGACACAACGTCTTCGTGATCTCTGATGAGGCTTACGAACGCATCGTGTACGACGGGACGCCTTTTTTTAGCCCCACATCTCTCGGACAGAAGAATATCCTCGGTGCATTCACGTTCTCAAAATCGTTTTCGATGACCGGATGGCGTCTGGGTTACCTTGTTGCCTGCGATCCGGATATTGCCAAACTGATCAGCCTCGGGGACTACACTCAAACCGCAGGCGTAGTGACGTTCCTCCAACACGCGGGGAAAGAAGCACTGGAGAATACTGACGCGGCAAATGAGGCGCTGTCTGCGATGCGCAGTGACTACGAGCGTCGTCGGGACGCACTGTTCACGGGGATCTCTTCCATCCCTGGAGTTGAGGTTGCCAAGCCACAGGGAGGGTTCTATCTGTTTCCCAACTTCTCGCAACTCATCCCGGACGATCTGGACAAGAAACATCGCTCGCTCTACATCTGGGAAAAACTGATGAGCAGCGGAGTCGCCACGGTCTACGGTTCCTGTTTTGGACACCATTTTGCAGACAACATCCGGCTATCCTTCTCGACCACCCCTCTACCAGCAATCAAGGAAGGTATTGATCGTATCCGCAAGGTCTGTGAGAGTGGACACGGGGGAAGTTGACCGGGGGTGCATTCCCGCACACGGCCTCGCAAATTTTTTTGAGTCAGCGCAAATTATGGTGTGTCGTCTTTGGAAATGGTTGATACAGCGCACAATGTGGAAGGAATCTCCTTTTTCCCCTTGCGCTCGGGGGGGTCGGTTCGTAAATTTTAGTGGATGTCCGATAGAGAAGGACACCACCAATCCCCCCCCTGAAGCTGTCAGCACAATCCCCGAGGACTCCCAGGCCTGTGCTGCGTGGCCCCGCATGAAGAGTTTTACACACCCTGTTTACTCCCCTCGCGCATGCGGCGTGCTGTAGTGTACTATCTGCCTTAGCGACATTTAAGTCTAGACGGTATCGTGAGTGTCACGGTGTGTGATTTTGCGGCGCTATGAACGCTCAGAAAGCCCAAGCCTGCACCGGAGATTCGGTTCACAGGCGCATCAACTGGAATGATCCTCTTCGAGGCATAATGATGAACAACCCAGAGTCAGGTGATAGTCTGTCCGACCCAATCCACAGCAGTACCGGGACAGCCTCACCTCGCATTCTCATTGCAGAAGACGAACAGATCGTCGCTGCGGACATCCGCGAACGTTTGACCAAGCTCGGCTACTCGGTTCCCGCTGTGGCGGCGTCAGGGGAAGACGCCGTTGCGCTCGCGACAGAGATCAAACCCGACCTCCTGCTCATTGATATCGTTCTCCAGGGTAGTGTCGACGGCATCGAGGCTGTAAAGAGGATCCGGGCGCAGCTGGATGTTCCCGTCATCTATCTCACAGCGTATGCCGACCAGGGAACCGTCCACCGAGCAAAAGAGACCGAGCCACTCGGCTACCTTCTCAAGCCATTTGACGAGAGGGAGTTACGTTTTGCGATCGAGATGGCTCTCCATAAACACCAGGCTGACGCGCGCCTGCGCCGTAGGGAAGAGAAGTTCAGACAGCTTGCTGATAACCCCCAGGAAGTTCTCTGGATGGTGGACGCTGAAACAAACAAGATGCTCTATGTAAGTCCCGCAGACGAGTCGATTCGCGGCACCGTTCTCCAGATGCCCGGTGCGGACCTTGACACATGGCTCGAGCCGATCCACTCCGACGAACGCCAGAAGGCACTGGAGATGATCAGCCGTGCCCAACGCGGTGAAATAGACGAAAAGGGATACGAGTACAGAATCGTAAGACCGGACGGTACCATTCGATGGATCTCGTCCCGGAGCTATCCCATCCGTGACGCTTCGGGCCGTGTGTACCGCATCGCCGGGACATCCGTTGACATTACCCGTCAGAAATGGGCCTGGGAGACTCTCCGGGAGAGTGAGGAACGCTACCGACTCCTCGCCGAAAACGCAACCGACATCATTTCGCGCCACGGCCCGGAGGGCGTGTTCCTCTACGTTTCCCCTGCGTCCAGGAGTCTCCTCGGATACCGACCCGAAGAACTTCTCGGCACATCCGCCTACAGCCATATTCACCCGGAAGACCTGGAAAACGTGCGCAGAAGAGATTCCGACGGCGGTCATTTTCTCTCTGCCGGTACCGAAGCCTTCCGGATGCGCAAAAAGGACGGCGGCTACGTGTGGCTTGAAGCGGCCGCCAAGACTGTGCGTCATCCCGACACGGGAGAGATCCGTGAGATCATCGTCGTCACCCGCGAAATCAGCGACCGGAAGTGGGCTGAGGATGTCCTTGCACGCTACGAGTTCATTGCAAACGCATCTCAGGAACTTATGACGCTCATAAACCGGAACTACGTCTACGAAGCGGCAAACGACGCCTACTGCGAAGCACACGTCAAGACACGATCGCAGATTATCGGACAGACGGTATCAGACATCTGGGGCGAAGAAACATTTGACGCGATTATCAAGCCCCATCTGGATGATTGTTTCTCCGGTACCGTTACTCACTACGATTCCTGGTTCGAGTTCAGCGGCCTCGGACGGCGGTACTACGCAGTCAATTACTACCCGTATGTCAATCCGGACGGTATCGTCACGCACTGCGTCGTCGTCTCGCACGATATAACCGACCGGAAGACCGACGAAGACGATACGCACTCATCGCTTCAGGAAAAGGAGATTCTTCTGAAGGAGATTCATCATCGCGTAAAGAACAACCTTCAAATCATCTCCAGCCTCCTGAGCCTCCAATCCAATACCATCGAGAGTGAAGCGACCCGCGAACTGGTGCGGGAGAGCCAGAACCGTGTTCGCTCGATGGCCCTTATTCATGAAAAGCTCTATCAATCTGCAAGTCTCGCCCGTATCGACTTCGGCGAGTACCTACGCAACCTCACGCGGGATCTGTTCCGTTCCTACAGTGCGGGTGGTGTTTCACTCAAACTCCAGGCCGAGGACATAAGCCTCGACATCGATGCTGCAATACCCTGTGGCCTTATGGTGAACGAACTCGTCTCCAACGCTCTCAAATACGCGTTCGCCCAGACCAAGGGGGGTGAGCTTCTCATCACGTTCTCACAGGTCGCACGCGACAAGTTCGCGCTATCTGTAACAGACAACGGCGTTGGACTCCCCAGCGATCTCGACGTTCGAAACCCGAGATCACTCGGGCTACAACTCGTAAATATGCTTGTCGCCCAACTCCGCGGGACTCTCGACGTTGTCAGCGATGGCGGCACGACGTTCATGATTACCTTTTCATCGGGAGGCTTCTCCGTGCACGCGCCAAGCCAGCCGGTAGACGCCGGCGGAGAAATCAGACTCTCATAAGTTCCCCGCACGCCGGGCCACTCATCCGCCTGGATAGACCATGCCGACACATGCATGGCGCCTCATGACTCATCGCTGTTCGACAACTGCCAACGCCTGAAAAGGGTTATATCCGATGACTGCTCGAATCATCGTCCTGGGATTATTTCTTGTGTCGTCATTTTTCCTTCTCGTGAACAATCGACTGACTCCCACACGTGCGGAGGAGCTCTCTCCGCGCCATGTCACCGGCGATGCCCGCGTCATCCTGCTCAACGGTTTCTACCTCTGGTACTGCGCAACGGGGACTGAAACCGGGAAGCCCCCGGTCATTGTCCTGCACGATCGTCCCGGCAGTTCTGCCCGCAGCTATGCCCAGTTCTTTCGTTACCTTGAAAATGACCACAGAGTTGTCTATTATGACCCGCGCGGGTCCGGCAACTCTGAAGTAAAACCTGCGCTTTCGCACTACACCATAGCTGAACTCGTTCACGAACTCGACGCCGTACGAAGAACGATTGCAGGGGCTGAACGCGTCATTCTGATCGGCCACGGTTTTGGTGGAGCTCTCGCACAGCACTACGCGGTGGCACACCCGGAAGCTGTCGACCGGCTGATTCTTCTCTCACCACTCCCCGCAAACGGATACAGATTGAAGGCAGTGCCCAGCTTTTTCTCTGAGCTGCTAGACGCCGTCCTGAAAGCAGGAATACCTCCATCGGATCCTGCGGAAGCAAATGTCTGGATACAAAACTACTGGCAAAAGACCGCCGCCGAGCAACTCCGCGATCCCTCAAAGGCATGTCTGCTTCCTGAGCCCGAGGGTTCCTTCGGCACCTCACGAGCCTTCATAACATCTCTCGCCTCGGAGACCCGGAACTACCACGTGATCATGAGGAGACTCAACGTCAAGACCCTTATCGTCTACGGTGGCATCGAAACCGAGTACAGCCGAGAAGAACACCAGATAGCCATCCACGGAGCGCTCAAACACTCCACGCTCGTCAAGCTGGAAGAGAGCGGTCACTGGAGCTTCCTCGAACAGCCGGAAAGAGTAGAGCGTCTCATCACACGGTTCCTCTCCGATGCTCCTCAGGCAGCCAGTATCTCACCAGACCACACCGACCCCTCACGTCTTCAATGACGCACCTCGTGTGCACACACACGGGGGAACGCTACTGCGCCGACGAACCGCGATGGCGGAGCGAGAGCGGTCACCTTCTCGATCTTGAGCATGACGGGACCTTCCGTTGTACGAGCATTTCGGAAAGAAAGCCCACGATGTGGCGTTACGGGAAGCACTCCCGCTCAACCACGATGCTAACATCGTGACTTATGACGAGGGTTTCACTCCTCTGCTCCCGTTGCACATCGATAGCAGACCTGTTCTCTTCAAGCAGGAGTATCTCTTTCCCACCGGTTCCTACAAAGACAGGGGCGCGTCCACTCTCGTCAGCAAGATCAAAGAGCTCGGCGTTGGTTCTGTGATTCAGGACTCTTCCGGAAACGCCGGATCGGCGATTGCCGCTTACTGCGCCAGAGCCGGCATCCACTGTCACGTCTTTGTGCCGGAACGCACCTCAAACGAGAAGCTTGCCCAGATGCGATCTCACGGGGCTCTGGTAACCAGGGTACCTGGCTCGCGACAGGACGCCGCGGCGGCGCCTCTACGTGAGGCAACCCACACATACTATGCGAGTCACACCTGGAACCCCTTCTTTCTCCACGGGACAAAGACGTTTGCTTTTGAAGTCTGCGAGCAACTCGGATGGCGCGCGCCCGACACGGTCATCCTCCCTGTAGGAAACGGCACGCTCTTGCTGGGAGCATACATCGGATTCAAGGAGCTCCGCGCAGCCTCTCTTATCAAACATGTTCCACGCCTCATTGGTGTTCAGGCCGCACGCTGCGCACGGCTCCATGCCGCTTTTCAGAATCAGCGGCTGAAGGGAACCCGTCCCGCGGATGGCGATACCCTTGCTGAGGGCATTGCCATCGAGAATCCGGTTCGCTCCAGTCAGATCCTGAGCGCGGTCCGCTCCACACGGGGAGAAATCATCACCGTGGAGGAGGAGGAGATTGTTGATTCCTCGAACTACGCGTCCCATAGAGGATTCTACGTTGAACCAACGGCGGCGGCCTGCCTCGCCGGTGTCAAACGCTACGTGGCTCGATGCCCGCACGAAGAATAGATTGTTTCCGCGCTGACAGGGCATGGCCTGAAGACCGGCGGGAAGACGGTCCCACACCCTCCATCCCGGCCAGGATAGCACACCCCTCGACAGTCTCCAAAAATATCCCTAGCTTGTATCACCCTGTAGAGCGAGAGCGTGCTTGCCAGCCTCAGCTTCCGAGGGCACTGTTTATCGCCGTACCTCATGATGAATCAGACAGAACGAACAAAGCAGCTGTTTGCCATCCGTCTCTCGCTCGCGATTGGCCTGCTCATGCTTGCAGGCAAATGGTACGCGTACGCCATCACGGGTTCGTCCGCCATTCTCTCCGACGCCGCAGAATCGGTGGTTCACGTCCTTGCTGTTCTATTTGCAGCATACAGCATGTGGCTCAGTCTTCGCCCCGCGGATGCGAGCCATCCTTACGGCCACGGCAAAGTGGCATATTTCTCTGTGGGCATTGAAGGTGCACTGATCGTCATAGCCGCATTCTACATCATCTACGATGCCCTTCGCAAGCTATTTGGGCCAATTGTCCTGAGCAATCTGGACACCGGGATCTACATCGTCGTGGGTGCGCTGGTCGTCAACCTGTTTCTCGGGGGCTACCTGCTGTGGAGAGGGAAGAAGAGTCACTCTCTGATTCTCGTGGCGAATGCAAAGCACGTGCTCACTGATTCATGGACCAGCTTTGGCGTGGTGCTGGGGCTGGCCCTGGCACTCTGGACTGGCTGGCTTCCATTTGATCCGTTGGTTGCCATCGTTGTCGCCCTCAACATTGTCTGGTCAGGTGGCAAGCTCGTCCGCCAGTCTGTGGGAGGGTTAATGGATGAAGGGGACCCCGAACTCGAATTACTCATTCGCAGGACGCTCGACACCGAAACCGCGAATCGCAACCTACGCTACCACGAACTGCGATATCGACACGGGGGAACAGGTTTGTGGGTCGAATTCCACCTGCTGTTTCCCGGAAGTACTCCTCTGGAACGGGCACACCGGGACGCCACAGAGATCGAGATGGTGCTCACCAAAGCGGTGCCCACTGCTGCACGCATCGTCAGCCATCTGGAACCGGTCGAGGAACATGAGCGGGGCCATACGCAGCAACTCAGACATTGACACAGGACGCATGATCGACACAATGGATGCTCACGCTGACTTCGCTCTTGGAAAGGAGGAGGTCGAGTTCTTCCATCTGAACGGGTATGTAGTGGTTGGAGACCTCCTCGACGCCGCTGAACTGCAGCACTATCGTCTGCTCTACCGCAGGTTTCTCTCTGGGGAAATCGACAGCGGCCGAAACCGGAGCGATCTGGGAGGACATGCTTCACGCAAACAGAGCAACGTCGAAAACGTAACTCAGATTATGTGGCCGTCCGACTTCGTGCAGGATCTCGTTGACCGACCATACCATCGGCGGGCGCTCTCGGTCGCCCGACAGCTAATCGGGCGGGACGCGGCTCTTGATTTTGACATGCTCATTGACAAGGCGCCAAACACTCACTCTCCCACACCATGGCACCAGGATGCGGCCTACTGGATGAAGCTGGAGGACACGCATGCAGTCTCTTGCTGGCTTGCCCTGGACGATGCTCTCCTCGAAAACGGGTGTATGTGGTACGTGCCGGGTTCCCATCGGAGAGAAATCCGGCCTCACCGGAAGGCGGGTGCGGGGGGAGGCGCACTCGAGTGTGATTGCAGCGAGGATGAAGGTGTCGCAGTTCCCGTTCGCGCGGGGACCTGCATCTTCCACCACGGAGCGACCTTACACTACTCTCGGGGCAACGGTACCGCCAACCATCGACGCGCATTCATCCTGAACTATCGACCCGCGGTAATGATCGCCCGAGAGAGGGACCAGGGGTTTGACCACGCCAGAACTAACAACGACAGGCAGATCCGAAACGAGGACGCCCGAACCTGAGATGTCCTGACACAAACGGCTCATTCCAGACACCAATCATCCTCGATAACCCACCAATGCAATTCCACAGAAATGAGTATCTCGACCTCATGGCATTCGGCCACTTCGAACGGCAGATGTTCGTCGAATTGTTTGGACCCTTGGTCGGGCTCGAGGACGAATGGCGACGGCAGGGCGCTTCTCAGGAAGAACTTGACCTGACCGCGTTTGACTGGGACTTCGTTCCCGTTGTCCAGTGCGGCGCCACGACGGGTGTGTTTGGAGGACCGCCGCCCCGCACGCTGGAGGAAACGCCCGACTATGTTATACGCCAGGATGAACTCGGCCGCAGGACGAAACTTTACAAGAGCGTGGCCAGCATCGCCTTGCCTCTGACACATCCTGTTCATGACTTCGACAGCTGGATGGCAGTAAAGCATCTGTTTACCTTCCGTGAAGAACGGATCGATGTCAATGCCCTCGAGCAGGCGAAGAAACTGCAGGCCCGGGGCGCCCTCGTCATTGCGTCCATTCCGGGCGGCTTTGACACGCCACGACAGTTGATGGGAGAAGAGACAGCGTGCACTGCCTACTATGAACAGCCCGAACTCATGCAGGACATCATTGAGACATGCAGCAACACCTCCCTGCAGGTTCTCGAGCGTGTCACCGACCATCTTCTCATCGACCAGCTTTCGGTTCACGAAGACCTCGCGGGCAAACCGGGTCCACTAATCGGGCCGCTCCAGATTCGTCAATTCATACAACCTTACTACAGGCCGGTATGGGATCTCGTTCATTCACGCGGCACAACGATATTCGACATGGATAGCGACGGTAATGTCAACAGCGTGATCGATGCGTTTCTCGAGTGCGGGCTAAACTCCATGCATCCGATGGAACCGGCGGCAGGAATGGACATTGTCTCGTTGCGCCAAAGATACGGTGATCGGCTCAAGATAAGGGGGGGAATCGACAAGCATGTCCTCCGGGCGGGGAAAGAGGCGATCAGGGATGAGCTAACCTACAAACTGCAGCCCGCGATGCGACAGGGTGGGGTTGCATTTGGCCTAGATCACCGTATCCCAAATGGAACACCGCTTGACGGCTACCGCTACTACGTGGATCTGGGGAGAGAACTGCTCGGACTCCCACCCAGAGAAGGCGGATGCAAAGGATGGAAGAGAATGTCATTTTAGGAGATAACCGAGTGGAATTCGCTCCAACAATCTATGAACACGCCGCTGCCTGTATCGGCAAGTCGCCCTGGGAGGTTTCCCGTGAGGCAGATCTCCTGTTCCAGGCACACGCCGAAGCGTATCGGATCTATGAGCACCGTCCGATTGTTCCGGGAATCGACATCTACAACGTGGAGGCTGAGGCCTATGGGGCTCGGATCGAGCCCGCAGAAGGAAACGTCATTCCCTCCGTTGTGCAGAACCCATGCGAAAGCGTGAGAGACATTCTTGACCTTCCCCATCCGGACCCCACCCGGGCGGGACGCCTTCCCATGGTTCTCGAAACAGCCAGCCGGTTGAAGGAGAAATTCCGTCACGCTGATGTCCGTGTTCCGCTGAGCGGACCGTTCTCACTTGCGAGCAGCCTGCTCGGTTTTGACACGCTACTATGTGAGGTAATGACCGACCCTGAAACGTCTCTCCAGAGCCTTCTCCATCTGGCCGAAGGTCAGATCATCGTCTGTGAAGCGCTTGCCCGAAAAGGGCTTCAGGCAACTCTCTTTGAATCAGGTGCGGCGCCCCCGTTACTTTCCCCCGGCCTCTTCCGGAATCTCGTCTTGCCCCCCGTAAAACGGTTGATACAATCGGGGGCTGCTGTTCTCGGGGGTCCGCCTGCATTTGTCGTCGGTGGCAACACGGTCCCCATTCTGGATGCACTTCTCGCAACGGGGACCCGTTATCTCATCTGCCCGACCGAGACGGACCAAGCGGCGTTTATGGAGAAGATCGCTCAACACCCTGATGTTACAGTGCGTGTGAACATTGATCCGGGGCTCTTTGCCACGGGTCCATGGGAGCACGTCGCCACGGCGCTGGAACGAGCCGCCGCGCTGGCAAGAAGGAAACCGGATACGCAAATCGGGTCCGGAGTACTCCCGTACGAGACCGACACCGAACTTGTCATAAAAGCGCGAAACCACGTCGCATCACTATAACCTGGAGTATCCACGAGGGAGAGATCACCATGAGAACGTACCAAGCACTCGCCATCGACAACACGGATGATTTCCTCTTCGGGCGTTCCCCACATCCCCTGACCCTGAAGAACGGCCTGGTAATTGGCGGAGGCACGGTATACCCGGAGCTGAACTTCACCCTCCCGGTCATGACAATCGAGAAGAGCACGATGCCCGAGGTGTGCCAGCAGTACACCCAGATGATTCAGGAAGCCTCCACACGGGCAGTGGAGCTGGGCGCGGAGGGGTTCGTCGTGGAATTCGAGCTGCTTCCCGAGCTCACCCGTTACCCGGAATGGGGCGCCGAGATAACGAAGATCCTGCGGCAAACCCTCAGTGAAACGGAGGAGCGACACGGGGTAAAAACTGCACTGCGTGTCACACCGAACGACCTTCGAGAGTTTGAGCGCCCTCCCCGTATGCGCAGCGGACCGTTTTTCGACCGTATGGTCGAAAGTTTCGAAGCATGCGCCAAAGCAGGGGCTGACATGCTCGCAATTGAGTCAACAGGAGGAAAGGAAATCCATGACGAAGCAATCGTCAACGGCGATCTTGCTCAGTCGGTTTTTTCACTTGCGATCCTCGGCGCCCGCGACATGGGGTTTCTCTGGGATCAGATAGTCTCCGTGGCAAACCAGTACGGTGTTGTTCCGTCAGGTGACTCCGCATGTGGATTTGGAAACACTGCCATGGTGCTTGCCGAACAGCGCTCCATTCCTCGAGTCTGGTCCGCACTCATCCGCGTCATGACCGTCCCCCGCAGCCTGGTTGCCTTCGAGCGCGGGGCAGTCGGTCCGAGCAAGGATTGTGCGTACGAGGGCGTGTATCTGAAAGCCATCACCGGTTTCCCCATCTCGCTCGAAGGAGCAGAGGCAGCCTGCGCACATCTCTCCCCCATCGGGAATATACCAAAGGCGGTAACGGATCTCTGGAGCAACGAATCGGTCCAGAACGTAAAACTCCTCAGCGCGATGGCCCCGACAGTCTCGATGGAGCAACTCCTCTATAGTACACGCCTGATGAACGTTGCGGCCGGACACGGCACCGGCGCCGCCCGGACCCTTCGCAACTGGTTCATTGAGTCCGATGCGCACACCGACCCGCAGGCGTACATTCTCAAACCGGACATCGTCATAGGCCTCGCCCGCGACATCATTGCTGAGACTTCGCCGTACAGTAGAACCCGTCGTGCCGCTCTGGGGACGCTTGAGTGCCTGCGAAGCGCACACAACAACGGGATACTGACACTCAACGCAGGCGAATTACGATGGCTGGAGAATCTTTCGCGCCAAGCCGACGCTCTCCCGGAGGACGAGGCTGAGTTCATCGCGGCTACTCAGCCGCTTCTCAATGCAGAGCGTATTCACTTTGATCAGTACGATCTGTAGGAGAACAGGCTACGGCGCGTATCAGACATCACTGACACTTCGTCGGGAGCACCTTTATGCATCTACAATTTTTCGGGGCTGCGCGGACCGTAACGGGTTCAATGCACGCTCTCACACACAGGGGAAAGACCGTTCTCCTCGACTGCGGTATTTTCCACGGGAGGCGTGCTGAGGCCCGCGAGCGCAATGGCTCGTTTCCCTTTGACCCGGCGACGATTCACGCTGTCGTCCTTTCGCATGCCCATATCGATCATAGCGGCAATCTTCCGGGACTGGTTCGGCAGGGGTTTCAGGGATCGATCTACTCCACCCACGCGACCAGGAGTCTCTGCGAGGTCATGCTGAAGGACAGCGCATACATTCAAGAGCGTGATGCCGAGTACATCACAAAGAAGCACCGGAGGAAGGGTCTGCCTCCGGTCGAGCCTCTCTACACGCAGCGAGACGTCGACAGCACCCTTAGGCTCTTTCGGGGGGTTGACTACAGCAGGACCTTTGATGTCTCCGATGGCATCCGATGCCGCTTCGAAGACGCCGGCCACATCCTCGGTTCGGCATCCCTTGATGTGACATTCCAGGAGAACGGGCGCTCCACGCATCTCGCTTTCACTGGCGACCTTGGGCGCCCGAACCTGCCCATTCTCCGGGACCCGCGGTTTATCGGGAACGGTGAGCCCATAGAGTATCTCATCTGTGAAAGCACCTATGGGGGACGTTTCCACAAGCCCGTTGCCGAGATGGAGGATCAACTCCTCGACCCCCTCCGCAGGGCATGCGAGCGAAAAGGCAAAATCGTCATACCCGCGTTCAGCGTCGGCCGGACACAGGAACTCGTGTATGTTCTTCACAAGCTGAGTGTTGAGGGAAAGATCCATAATCTCCCGATTTTCGTGGACAGTCCTCTGTCTGTGAACGTGACCGATGTTTTTCGGCGGCATCCAGAGTGCTATGACGCGGAAACAAAGGACCTGCTGGAACAGACGGACAAGACCGACCCGTTCGGCTTTGAGTGTCTTACCTATGTCCGCGACGTTGAAGAATCCAAAGCACTGAACGAACGAAACGGCCCCTTCATCGTCATCGCGGCCTCCGGGATGTGCGAGGCGGGACGAATCGTCCACCATCTGGCAAACACCGTCTCTGATCCCAATGCAATGATCCTCATTGTCGGCTATCAGGCAGAGCACACGCTCGGCAAGAGGCTCGTGCTCCGCGAGCCGACCGTGAACATCTTTGGAGAAGCCCACGATCTGAAAGCAGAGGTGGCTGTACTGAATTCCTTCAGCGGCCATGCCGACCGCAACGAGCTACTCGACTACGTACGGCACTTTGATGCCGGGAGCATGAAAGGTATCTTTCTTGTCCACGGGGATCTGGATCAGGCCGAAAAACTGCGGGAGGGACTTCGCGGGAACGGCTTCCAGAACGTCTCCATCCCCACACAGGGTGAAAAAGTCACTTTTTCGTAGAGTCGACCTATGATGGGGCGTCACGGTGCATTTCTGCTTGCGGTGATTCTGCTTCAATCCACAGCACAACCACAGCTTGCACCACGCCCCGCAGACCTCGGACCCCTGTTGCTCGACACGCTCGGTCGGCGAAACATGGTCAGCATCCTTTTTGACCGGAATCTGAACACCTACAACTGGATAGACCGAGTTTCTCTGGATACGACGGTGCTGGGGTTAAACATTTCGTTCCAGCACCAGTATCTGTCAAACATCATCAAGGTAGACCCTTCTGCGGTATCGCCCCTCTCCAATCTCGAAAGCAACCAGAACAGTCTCACTCTGCGGCTCGGCAAGAACCTCATGCAGGATATCCGCGTGCTGACCGAATGGTCCAGCCTGGTCTATTCCGACAACAAGGGGGTGGGCCTGAGCGACGCTTCGTTTCACTATGTGCTCGGGGGACTGGCATACTATCCCTTGCCAACCGTGGCCCTCAACCCGATGGCGGGTTACCGCTGGGATAACCAGGCTGAAAACCGCGACCGTGGACCGACCGTCCACATTGCTGGAAAGTCACAGGGTCTCGACTTCGGCGGTTATCTCATCAGCGGGAACGGTCAGTTCCATGTCGATTACCTCAACCCTCGCCGGCTGGAGAGCCACTTCGCCACCGCCGGAGTGCAGCGAGCGTTTTCCGCCTTTACAAAGGACAGCCTCGAGCTCGGTTTCTTCCATGGGCGGCGCGAATTCTACACAAACGCCGACAGCATCATCGAAAGCAGGACAGAGAATGTTCTCACCTTTACCAATCTCCTGGACTACGAGCTTCTCCCGTATACTGTTGCGCGCCTCTTCGTCGACGTCAGAGCCCGTGGCCTGGACAAAGCTTTTCGACACCGCCCCGGTATTGTCACAACTCCTCAGCGGTTTGACACGCGCATCGAGGAGTTCCGGCTGAATGCGTTTCTGGAGGGCCTGTACCGCTCGTCCGACGGGCGAACGAACGCCGCCGCCCGCCTATCATACACAGAGCGGGACGAATCTCATGCAGCGGTTCTCCCAACCAACCCCTCGCCGAACACAATCATTCTCTGGGCTCAGAGAAACAAACAGGAACAGACAAAGGACAACATCTCGCGCCGCACCGCCCTTGCTGGTGATATCTCGTTTCCTCTCTCCCATTTCGACCGCCTGACGCTCTCCGGGACCGCAAGCATTCTCCGCTACGACACGCCAAGTCCTCTCAATGTCGAAGATCGAGATGAGCTCCTCGTTGCGCTTCGCATCATGTCGGGCCATATCCTGAGCCGCTATATGGAGATTACGATGTCGCTGGATGCGAACATGAGCAGGCTTGTCTACCTGTTGAAGGAGCGGAGCGCAAACAACAACACAAACCGTGTCCTGCGGCTCTTCCCTGTGGTTACGTATCGACCTGCAGATTTTTTCTCCACCACCAACGGTTTTGAGGTTCTTGCCAACTACACGGTCTATGACTTCGAGCAGGGGCTGGCGATCGCCCGGAGTTTCTCTTACCGGCAATTTGCCTGGGTTGATTCCACACGTCTGCAGTTCACAGAGAAGGTAGGTCTTGACTTTTTCGCCTATTTAAAGCTATATGAACGGGGCCAATTGAAGTGGGACGAATTCAGCGAGCGCACCGAGAGCTCATTCCTGGATCAGACGTATGCGCTTCAGCTGCGGTTTTCGCCCACATCCGGAACCTTTTTTGCCGTCGGCGTCCGGTACTTCAGCCAGTCACGTCACCGGTTCGAGCAAGCAGGGAAACAGCTTGTTTCCTTCCTCCGCAGCGTGGGACCAACATGCGTGATTCTCTGGGAGATTGGTCCGCACAGCCAGGTCAGTTTCCGGGGATGGTACGAAAAGAGAACCCTGACCGGCGGTTTCTCATGGCTGCAGCCAAGCATGACAATTGATATTCTCGTGAATTTCTAGCGGCGTACACAGTGAACCCCAGGCAGCACGTCTTTCAGCTCATCCTCAAGAGTGATCCGCGAAACATCGGGAAAGTAGAGGCATTTCTCCGCGAGGTCGGTCAGGCCGTCAAGCTCGATGAGATCCGGCTGCACAAACTCATGGTGGCACTTACCGAGGCGGTTAACAACGCCATACTTCACGGCAACAAATCCAACCCGGACAAATCGGTAGCGCTGACGTGCGAGGTCAAGGAAGGAGGACTTTCGATCCGTGTGCGAGATCAGGGCGGAGGGTTCAAGCCCGAAGCGGTCGAAAATCCGCTCAAAGAGGAGAACCTTCTGCGCGAGAGCGGCCGCGGCATCTTTCTAATGCGCACGCTCATGGACAAGGTTGAGTTCGTACGAACGTCGGAGGGGATGGAAGTGCAGCTGTGGCTTCGCCTGGAGAGCTAGAGCGGATTGAAGGAAGTGGTAACTTCGGTCAGCTGAGAGAGTTCACCCCTGCTCGTGGTAGTGGGAAGCGCATTGTCATAGCGAACGCGGACGAAAGCAGACGGCGAATCCGCCACCCAGATGCTGGAAAGAAGCCTACTCGAGGCAAGATCAACACGGTAGGAGGGTACCGCTGTCAGCATTCCGTTTATCACCACCTCGAACAACAGTTCCTCCCCGAGCATCTCACCCCACACAACATCATTACCCGCCGAATCCGCAACACCCACCGTCCAGCTCCCCACACGGCCAAGTGATAGAGCTGCGATGAGATCCCACCGCTGAGGAATGGTCCTGCCCTCACTCCGATCCACCCAGCGCGAGAGGAAGCCGTACTGGTATATGTCACCCGAACTCAGAAACCGGAAGTGCAACGTATCGGAGGCTTCCCCCTCGGTGCTGTCAACCACAAGGGTGACGTCGTCAAATCCATAAGCACTGACGCCATTGGCTACAACAATCCAGTCCCTTCTTCGTTCCGTTGAGGGGATGCGGTCACCAAAGAGGTCAAGCAACCACACGATGTACCTGTATTGCGACCCGGGCTCGAGCCGCACCCTAAAGGACGCAGAACCGGTTTCAGTGGGTGTCTCCGTCCTCCCGCATCCGGGTGCAACGGCACTCAGAAACACAAATAGAGCACTCAACACCAAGTAACGCAACAGACACTCACCCGGACCACTCATCGCGATCACCCTGGCCACTCAAAGCTAGAGCTTGTTGATATTCTCTGATACGTCCACTGCTGACTTCCGGAAAGCTGCCTGTTCATCTTGATCGCCACGTAAGTCACCTCATCAAGGGAATTCGACACCACGATGATGATACTGTGAGGCGATCGCGCTGTTGGTATTCATAAGATCGTCACTGCTCATGTCCGGTTTGCTCGCAATACCGGCAGTAATGATCACAATATCCGAGCCTGCGGTTTCCCCGTACCCGTTGCTGCCCACGACCCAAACATCCGGCTTTTCAACGGGAGTTGATTCATACATATCAAGTGCCTTCCCCTGTGGAATACCTTCGGCGATATCAACGAGGATGACCTCTTTCGCCAGCGGCTTGTCGACAATACGTTGTGCGGTCGTTGCTCCAACGTGTCCCGCACCGATGACAGTGATTTTTATGGTGGTCTCCGGAAACGGCTGGCGAGCCCGCTGAGAGGACGGATAGGGAGGGCGGGAAAAGTGAAGTCCGGCTGTCCCGTCCGCCGCATCAGCAGAGGTTCGGGGCCGACGGGGTAACCGGATCAGCCCTTTGGAAGAATACTGACGACCTTTTTGGCCTTGCTGTACCGTTTGAACTGCACAACACCTGTGGTCTTGGCAAAGAGGGTGTCGTCTCCGCCGATACCAACGTTCGTGCCTGGCTGAAAGCGCGTACCTCGCTGGCGAACAATAATGCTCCCGGCAGTCACAAACTCTCCGCCGAAACGCTTCACACCGAGTCGCTGCGCATTGCTGTCGCGGCCGTTGCGGGAGCTACCAACCCCTTTCTTGTGAGCCATGTCTCTTCTCTCTATATACTGATCTTGGTTATCTCGATCCGGGTGTAGGGTTGCCGATGCCCCCGTCTTACGCGGTATCCCTTGCGGCGCTTCTTCTTGAAGACGGTGATCGTGTCTTCTTTCCCGTGGTCAAGCACCTTGGCCTGAACCTGGGCTCCAGAAACGATGGGGTTTCCCACCGTGATCTTCTTGTCGTCACCAAACAGCAAGACACGGTCAAACGTCACGGTGTTCCCTCCCTCCTCCCGGAGAGTTGGAACAGACACCTTGTCACGAGCTGTTACAGTGTACTGTCGGCCTGCGATTTCTACAACTGCAAACATGGTCAGAAGCCCTTACTGAGGTAGATCTATTGCATGCTTGAGGATCATAAATATACGCACTCGGAGTGAGAAAGTCAACGCACGCCAGGGGTCCTCAATCCTTACCGTACGACAACAACCGCAGCCCGTTGGCGATTACCGCCAACGCCGCGCCGTCATCTGCCAGCACCGCCATCCAGAGCGTCGCGTGACCCAGCACGCTGAGAACGAGAAAAGTCAGTTTGAGCCCCAGCGCAAGCCCAATGTTCTGTCTGATAACCGCCATTGCCTTCCGGCTGAGTCCAAACAAGTGTGGGAGTTTCGACAGATCATCGGACATCAGAATGACGTCTGCCGTCTCCAGAGCAGCATCACTTCCCGCAACGCCCATTGCAATACCGACAGAAGATGCCGCGAGGGCAGGTGCATCGTTGATCCCGTCACCAACCATCGCCACACAACCATACTCCTGTCTCAGGCGCTCTACCGCCCTCACCTTCTCATCCGGCAACATATCACCCTGATGATGAGCGATCGCAACCTCCTGGGCGGTCCGCCCGGCGGCCGACGACGTATCTCCCGACAGCACAACCAGCTTACGGATCCCCATTGTCCGGAGCTGTTGCACTACACTTTTGCTCTCCTGTCGGGCCGAATCCCGCGCGGCAAGGATGCAAAGCGGCACACCTTCGCGCCCGAGAACAATTGTGGTTTTCCCCTCCTCAGCTAACCGTTCCACGCGACTCCGCACATTTGCCGTGAAAAACCCGTGCTCCGTGCAGAGCGTTTCGTTTCCGACATAGTATGTTCTCCCCTCGACGGTTGCACGCACGCCTTTCCCGGGAAGCGCCTCGAATTCGGTCACAGGAACGTTTCCGATCTCGATTCCCCTGCGGTCCAGTTCGGCAACTACCGCTTCAGCAAGATGATGCTCAGATCGACTCTCGATCACACCAACAATACGGAGCATCGCCTCAGGCGATTGCGAATCGAGCGCGACAACATCTGTGACGCGCGGTTTTCCTTTTGTCAGCGTGCCAGTCTTGTCGAACGCTATTGCCGTCACAGCGCTCACTGTTTCCAGTTGTTTCCCCCCTTTAACGAGAATCCCCCGACCTGCCGCGTTGGTCAGCGCGCTCACCAGGCTCACGGGTGTCGAAATAACCAGAGCACAGGGGCAGGCAATGACGAGAAGCACCAAAGCTCGATAGAACCAGGTTTCCAACGGTTCCTGGAATATCAGTGGTGGAACCAGAGCAACAACCACAGCAAGAGCAAGGACGACGGGTGTGTAGATGCGTGCAAACCGATCGACGAAGAGCTGTACTGGTGCGCGTTTATGATGCGCCTCCTCTATCAGGTGAATAATCCGAGCAAGGGTTGTCTCCTCGTACCTCTGCGACACCCGGACGGTCAGCGCACCCCCCCCGTTGATTGAGCCCGCGAAAATTCGATCACCGGGTCCCTTCTCCACCGGCCCCGACTCGCCTGTAATCGGCGCCTCGTTCACATATGTTGTACCATCCTCCACGATTCCATCCAGCGGTATTCTCTCCCCGGGCCGGACGACCACGAGACTGCCGGGCGACACGGCCCGGACCGGTACAGTCCGCTCTCTCCCATCTTGCAGGACACACGCGTTCCTCGGGCTGACATCGAGAAGAGATCGGACGGCCTTGCGCGTGCGGGCCACACTATACTGTTCGAGCATGAGCGACACCGAGAAAAGGACGACAACAGCGGCACCTTCCGCCCATCTGTCGATCAGCAACGCACCCACAACGGCGACCGACATCAGGACATTCATGTCCATTGATCCCGCAAGGGCTGATTTTCCTGCCCTCTCAAAGATCTTCCACCCGCCAAGAAGTATTGCACCAAGAAGACAAACACGCGCAATGACAGGCTGACCACCACTGAGCTCAAGCGCAAGTCCCAGCAGGGCCAGTGACAACGCCACACCGGTAATCGTGGCAAGCCGATGACGCTCCCAGAAGGTCAGCTCCTCCCGAAAATCCTGCATCCGACGCGCATCAAACCCCGCACCACGCACCTCGGCAAGAACTTCACCCTCCGCCACACTTCTCCTGAGGGTCAGCTCACACGTCACCGGATTGAAGGAATACCCGCTTTCCCCAAACGCCGCGGTCAGTCTCTTTCGGAGGACCCCCTCTTCTGTCGAACAGCACACCCCGCCAACGACATACGTTCCTCCACCCGGAACGTCGGCCGTACTCGGTCCCTCAGGCTTCGGACACATGCCGCACTCCCAATCGAATCAGTTCTTCCACGTGCTCATCATCAAGCATATAGTACGTCATCTTTCCCTCTCTCCTGTACGCAACCAGACGCATTGCCTTCATCAATCGCAGCTGATGGGACACCGCTGATTCCGACAGGGAGAACATAGCGGCTATGTCACTCACACACAGCTCTCTCCGTGAGAGCGCCAGACAGATTTTCAGTCTGGTACCGTCGCCCAGCACCTTAAAAATGTCGCTCAGTCCTCTGAGCGTCTCTTGATCGTGAATCGCCTCGCGGGCCGCCCTTACTTTGTCTTTGTCCACATATGACGGCCTGTCACGTTCGGTCACCGAGCGAGTTCCCATGGGCGTTCCATTAAGAAACGATTGCGCAGTTGTTCAATTATTACTATAACAACTCCGCGAGATAAAGTCAAACGACCGCATCAGGCCTGGTCCAGTCTGCTCTCGATCGTCTTGAAACGGTTTTTGATGAGCGAGTAGAGATGGGGAGAGGTCACAACGCAGAAGACCATGAGAAGGGCACCGGCAAGGAGGTCGATGACATAGTGATAGCGGTGGTACACGGTCGCGACAATCAACAGTGCACCAGTGATATAGATGAGATGCCGTACTCTCACCCTGTATTTCGCGCTGAGGTAGATGAGAACCAGAGTCATCATCGTGTGACCGCTCGGAAAGACATCACGCTGTGTGCCCGCCAGCGCAACGTCATTGGGGACACCCATCGGCACGGAACCGCCGGCATTGACAAACCATCGAAGGTAAGGCGTCAGAAGAAGGCCGGGGAGCTCCTTATTGAGGGCCGAAAAATCGTGAAGCGTGAAACGCGGGCCAACAGCGGGCAGGAAGAAGTATCCCGTGTAGGAGAGAAAAAAACCGTAGACGCATGTAAAGACAAAATAGTGGAACAGGTCCATATCCCCGCGACGGTAGAGCTCATAACCGAGGATGAGAAAGAGAAAATAGAATGACGTATACGCAATCTGGAGGACCTCTGTCACCGCGGGATTGGCAAACTGCATGATCCACTCGGTCGGGTCCACGCCAAACAACCACCGGTCGACTGCAATCAACCAGTCATCATAATCGCTCCCGAGGTGGAGGGGCTTGATCATAAAGTAAAGCTCTTTGAACGAGAAGAAGACCACAAAGGGAACGTACCAGTCATGTACATACTGCAGGGACTTCCAGCCAAGCACATGTCGGCTGTACGCAAGAACGCAAATCAGAACGATGGCAACAACATTGATCAGTATCAGGAGCGGCCAGTGCGGTATGCGTGCCGAGAACACGACATTGATGACCGTCAGCAGTCCCGCAAAACCTATGAGGAGCACGTCGGATGTGTGGAGAGAAGTCGTTATCTTGTGAAGTTTCATGAGCTCCGAGCCAGCTTGTCCGACAATAGAGAACTGAGACTTGCAAGTTCCCCGAGAGAAAGCTCTTCCGGGCGCCGTCCGAGATCGATATCACCCTCCAGTTCTGTCACACCGTCTCCCACCAGATACCGAAGCGAGTTCCTCAGAGTTTTCCTCCTCTTTCCGAAGACGGCACGCACCATGGTCCTGAAAAAATCTTCGTCCGGCAGCGCATATCGTGGTTTCGTGTGCAGCAGCATCTGGATCACCGCCGACCGCACCTTTGGCACCGGAGTAAAGGCACTTGCCGGCACCTCGAACAGGAATTCGCACTCCGCATAGAGCTGACAGAAGACCGAGAGAATTCCATACTCTTTCGATCCGGGACGGGCAACGACCCGACGCGCCACTTCTTTCTGCATCGTCAATGTTGCGTCCGAAACATGCGTCCTGTGTTCGAGGAGGTGAAAGAGAATCGGACTCGTTATGTTGTAGGGGATGTTGCCGACAACCCTCAACCTCCCTTCCGGGGAAGCCACCGCACGCCGTGCAACGGCTGCGATGTCCGTTTCAAGAATGTCGCCGGCAATCACGTCGACGGCGTCAGGAGGATAGGTTTCCCTCAAACTCTTTGTAATGCGCCTGTCGATATCAACGACAATCAGGCGAGCGCCACTCCGGGCAAGGTGCCGCGTCAGCGCACCCTCCCCAGGCCCGATTTCCAGGAGGACCTCGTCCTTCCGGGGGGAAACGCTCGATACGATCTTCCGTGCGATGAGGTCATCACAGAGAAAATGCTGGCCCAGGGATTTCTTCGGACGTACCATCTCGAATGTACCGTCTGCAGCCTTGGTGTGGCGGCGGCGCCCAAAGAGACCACGGCAATGACTCCGCTTAGACGATCAAACGGTAAATATAGACAACACCCGCACCTTTGTCAACGCATTGATTTTGAGGGTGAAAATGGTTAGGTTCCGTGGGTTTCGAATATATGACGATGCCATCCCAACAAGGTCCCACCGCGCCGGAACGGAGCCACCCCGTGGTGCCCGCACAACCACCAAGAAAGAGCCGTGCTCCGTCAGCGAAGGAAGAAGGTCCGGACCATCAGGCGCGAGGTGTTTCGCCCCGCTGGATGGATCTTACGGTTGTCATACCACTCTACAACGAAGAAGAATCCCTCAGGGAACTTCATCAGCAACTTCGATCGGCCATCGGGCGAATGAATGTTCGCTACGAGCTGCTCTTTGTCGACGACGGGAGCAACGATCGCTCGTTCCAACTCCTGCGCGACATCAAGCGCCATGATAGGCACGTAAAGATCATCCGTTTCCGCCGCAACTACGGGAAATCCGCGGCCCTCTCGGTCGGTTTCGAAAAGGCCCAGGGAAACGTCGTCGTCACGATGGATGCCGATCTTCAGGATGACCCTGCAGAGATCCCGGCTCTCAAGAAGCGCCTGGAAGAAGGATATGACCTTATCTCCGGCTGGAAGAAGAAACGACATGATCCTCTCTCCAAGACGATTCCCTCAAAACTGTTCAACTTCGTGACCGGAAAGCTGACCGGCATACGGATCCACGACTTCAACTGCGGTCTGAAGGCCTACAGGAGAGAGGTCGTGAAGTCCATCAAGGTGTACGGTGAACTCCACCGCTACATTCCTGCTCTTGCCCACTGGGCGGGTTTTAGAGTCGGCGAGCTCGTTGTTCGCCACCGGCCGAGAAAGTACGGGAAGACGAAGTACGGCGTTGGCCGCTTCTGGAAGGGTTTCCTCGATCTTCTGACCACGCTTTTCACTACCCGCTACTTCCGCCGACCGCTGCATCTGTTCGGGTTCTGGGGTCTGCTCGCGGTGCTCGCCGGGACCGTCATTAACGGATGGCTCGTCGTCCAATGGTATCTCGGACACACCTCCCTGAGCAACCGGCCCCTTTTTCTGGGGGGAATCCTCTTGGTCATTGTCGGGATACAGTTCATTTCCATCGGCCTTCTGGGAGAAATGATCAGCAAGTCGCAGCGGCCAGAGGAAGAATACTCCGTCAAAGACTTCATTCGGTAGCGAGCAACGACACAGGATGGCGCAACCCTGGCGTTCGATTGAATCCGCGAAGACCAACTGTCGCCACTTCAGGGGAGACATCCCCTGTGTGCCACACAAGGAGACCGGCGCACATTGCATCGACGACAATGGAATTGACTGCTCGCGCTATGACCCAGTATCAACCAATATTCTCATCATCAAGCTCGGGGCCATTGGCGATGTGATTCGAACGACGCCCATCCTCCGGCGTCTCAAGGTGGACCACCCCGAAGCACGAATATGGTGGCTGACCAACTTCCCCGATGTTCTCCCATCCCAGGTTGACGTTGTCCTTCCCTTCACCACGCAGAGTTTTGCAACCCTTGCTGCCGTCCAGTTCGACCTCCTCTTGAATTTCGATAAAGACAGGGAAGCATGCGCACTTGCCTCGACACTGCACTCGAGCGCAACAAAAGGATTCGTGCTGCGCGATGGGGTCCCGCATCCTGCCGATCCCGACGCCGAGATGAAGTTCCTAACGGGGCTCTTCGACGACATGAGCAGAGAGAACACAAAGAGCTATCCTGAGGAAATTTTCGACATCGGCGGGCTCACGTTCGCCGGAGAGCACTACATCCTCGATTCCTGCGCGTCTGACGGCTATACCTGGAAACTTCCCAAGGGCAAGAAGATCATCGGACTGAATACCGGATGCGGGGGCCGGTGGACAACACGACTCTGGCCCGACCGGTACTGGATCGCCCTTGCCCGGAAACTGAAGAAGGCGGGCTACTTCCCGATTCTGCTCGGGGGCGAACGGGAACATGCCAAAAACCGGAGGCTCTCCAGAGAGAGTGGGGCACGCTACATCGGCCACTTTCCCCTCCGGCAGTTCATCAACCTCGTCGATCAATGCGACCTGATTGTCACCGCGGTGACGATGGCCATGCACATTACCATTGGCCTCGAGAAGAGGATCGTCCTGTTCAACAACATCTTCAACCGGCATGAGTTTGAACTGTACGGCCTGGGCGAAATCATAGAGCCCGAAGCGGGCTGCACATGCTACTACGCTCCCCACTGCACACACCCCGAGTTCGCTCCCCTGGGTTGCATGAAGACCGTCCGGGTACAAACCGTCTTTGAAGCATGCGAGCGACTCTTCGTTTCGTAGCCTGAGGCCGACAATGACAAACCGCAAGAAAAGGAACCGGCGAAAACCGCAACAACAACCGACAATCGCATCGCCACTGCTGAAGCAGCTCGAACTCGGTGGGCTGATCGGCCTGGGCGTGCTATTCTACTTCCACTGCACGCACTTTACGTTTGTGCAAGATGACGCATTCATCACCTTTCGCTACGTCCGGAATTTTCTCGCTGGAAACGGTCTCGTCTTCAACATCGGTGAGCATGTGGAAGGTTACACCAACTTCCTCTGGACGTTGCTCCTTGCACTCCCCGGGGCTATCGGGATAGATCTCATCGACGTTGCACATGGACTTGGGATCGTCACCGGACTCGCCACGCTCTATGCCCTCTACCTGCTTTCAAGGACCGTTTCCCGGGGGAACGGAGCATTTCTAGCCGCGCTGGTCGCCGTCGCACTCACGGCATCCAACTCATCAATCGCCTACTGGACAATCAGCGGCATGGAAACCCCCCTATTCATGTTTCTTCTCGTTGCCAGCACACTTGCCTACGTACGCGAATCCCGGGAGTCCGGGAAATTCCTCCTGACGCCTCTCCTGCTCGTGCTCCTCTCCTTCACCCGTCCTGAGGGGATGATGGTATACGGTATCACCATCATGCACTATGGCGCAACCGTCCTGGTCAGACACAGGGGCTTCCCATCCCAGGAGATCAAACGCCTCCTCCCGCTAGTCGTCTTCTACACAGTGCCTCTTTCTCTCTTTGTCGGCTGGCGACTGCTGTACTACGGCTATCCGTTTCCAAATACCTACTACGCCAAAGCGGGGCTCTCTCAAGAGTACTTTACTGCAGGGATCAGTTACTTTCTCTTTTTTGCCAAGACATACATGCTTCAAGGACTCCTGATTCTCGTTCCGATGGGAATTCTACTCTGGCGGCGTCGCTCGGCGGAAATCATCTATCTCATCCTCCTCTGCACGGGGTACACGTTCTACATCATCATTGTCGGGGGGGATGTGCTCCACGCCTTCCGCTTCTTCGTCCCTATTCTTCCCCTTCTCTACCTCCTCGTGCAGGAAGCCGTTCGCGAGCTCGTTACGCTGATCCCGAACCCGTCCACCCTCACGCGGGCTCTCCCTTTTACAGTTGCCGTCATCCTCGGGTACCTCACGTTCGCAAATCCATTCGACTACGTACGCGAAAAGTGGATGCTCGAATTGGGGCTGGTCGACAAGATGACCGCAACCGGCCACTGGTTGAACACGCACTCAACGCCATCGACGGTTGTCGCCGCATCCACAATTGGTGCGCTGTCCTATTACTCAGGAGTCACCCTCATCGATATGCTCGGTCTCACCGACGCGACCATTGCCCACCATCCGGAGGTCGTGGACGGTATCCAGAGCGGCTGGAAGGAGCGGAAGTACAACAACACCTATCTCCTGTCGCGACGTCCCGACTACATCTTCTTCTCCACCGGCACTAAGCCAAGCGCTTTCGCCGAGAGGGCGCTCTTTACAGCGAGCGATTTCAGGCGATGGTACTACCCGTGCTATTTTCATCTGTCCGGCGACATGAACTCTGTCAACATTGCATACAAGCGGAGCGCGGCTCCCCTTGTCGATACCACGCTGTATTCCGCTGCCATCGGTAACGTGAATTTCATCAATCACTTCTACAACGGGATGAACGCCCGACGCGCACCCGCGGAAGCACTTTCATACTTCCGTCTCTCGGCAGAGGCGGGACCGGCTGACTTTGCTCTCGTCCACGAAGAAATTGCCGACATGCACAATGCGGTGAACGATGCGGCTGCTGCAGAGGAGTTCTACAAACAAGCTGTCACCATCAATCCGGCAATGATCAGGAGTCAGCTCATGCTGGGCATGTTTGCCCGTGATCGCAACCAGCTCGAGGCTGCGGGGAGACATTTTGCCACGGCCGCTTGGTTCAATCCTGAGTATTCCGTAACGTGGACGCTGCTGGGAGAAAACTCGGCCATGGGCGGCGATACGGCTAGCGCCCTCCAGAGCTTCCAGAGAGCACTGGAAGTCGCCCCGAACAACCCGCACGCAAGGGGATTCCTGGCCCGCACCTCACACCGACAGTAGAACAATGTACTGCATCATAGTCGGAACCGCATACCCGCTACGCGGAGGCATTGCGCACTACAACGCGCTGCTTGCCTCCTCTCTGGCAACGCGCCACAGAATCGAGACCATTACCTTCAAGCGTCAGTATCCGGCCCTTCTCTTTCCAGGCACGACACAGGAGGAGACGGGAGCCGGACTCCACGCGGATCCTGCACCACGTCTCGTGGACTCTATCAACCCTCTGAACTGGTTCTCGGTCGGCCGGCTTCTGCGGAAGCGGAAACCAGACCTTCTCATCTTCAAGTACTGGTTGCCTTTTTTCGGCCCCTGCTTCGGAACGATCGCAAGACTCGCAAAGCGGAATCACCACACCAGAGTTCTGTTCATCTGCGACAATGTTCTCCCGCACGAGCAACGTCCGTTTGATGATACGTTCACACGCTACGCTTTCCGTCACGTTGACTACTTCATTGTGCAATCCAACGCTGTGGAGCGCGACCTGGCATCCTTCTGGCCCAACGCCATTGTCAGAAATGTCCCACATCCCGTTTACAACGTGTTTGGCTCTCCCGTCGACAAACATGAGGCACGGCGCGCGCTGGGTCTGACCGGCGAACGCATCCTTCTGTTCTTTGGTTATGTCAGAAAGTACAAGGGTCTGGACGTTCTTCTCGACGCCATGCCAAAGGTCCTCCAGAGCACAGACGTACGCCTGCTCGTCGTGGGAGAATTCTACGACGATGAGTCGCGTTATCGCTCCATTGTGGAGCAACGCGGACTCGCTAGCCATGTTCTCTTTCATTCAGAATACCTCCCAAACGAACGCGTCGGCCTATATTTCTCTGCCGCAGACGCGGTCGTCCTCCCATACCGCTCCGCAACCCAGAGCGGTATTGCACAGATCGCCTACAACTTCGACAGGCCCGTACTGGCAACGGACGTTGGTGGGCTCTCGGAGGTGGTTCACGATGACATCACGGGCTACGTCATCCCGCCTAATCAGCCAGACGCTCTGTCTGAAGCAATCCTGAGATTCTACGGCGAATCGCGGGAAGAAGAGTTCTCACGCAATGTCCGCAGTGAGAAGAAGAAGTACTCCTGGGATAACCTCGTCAACGCCATCGAGGAGCTTTCGACACAGCCCGCGCAACCGACCCCCGAATGAGTTTGCCTCTGCCAATGTCCGGCACACGTGACATATCCCTGGGTAGGCCGGCGGATTTCGGTCAGGAGATACTGCGCCGGAGGGCTCGCCTCACAAACAGGGTCACGCGGTTTGACGGAAAGACTGTTCTGGACTTCGGTTGCGGCAACGGTGCGCAGACACTCGCGTTTACCCAACACGGGTGCCGAATCGTAGCAGCTGACATCAGCTACAAGAACCTCCAGACGCTTTCGGGTGTGGTTACCCGGGAATCAATCTCCACGATCCTACCCGTATTGTACGATGGTTCACATTTGCCTCTCGGCGACAACACTATCGACCTACTTCTGAGTTTTGAGGTTCTCGAACACGTCCGGAGTGAATCCGCGGTACTCCACGAAATCAACCGCGTCATGCGCCCCGGAGCCGAAGCTGTCATCTCTGTTCCCAACAGAGCGTGGGTGTTCGAGACCCACGGAGCACATTTGCCGCTCCTGCCGTGGCACAGGGTCCCCTTTCTTTCGTGGCTTCCTTCATCCATCCACAGACGGATTGCGCGCGCCAGAATTTACGGGAGAGAAGACATTCAGCGACTCCTCAGGAGTCACGGCTTTGAGACCCTCTTCACAGCGTACATCACCGCCCCGATGGATGCCGTCCGAACACCTTGGCTCAAGCGTTTCCTCCGCAAGAGGATCTTCGGAAACGATCAAACCCGCATCCCGTTTCTCGCCACCGCTATTCTCGTTCATTTTCGCAAACCAGGTCCGGTTCCTGTAGCGCAGGCCTGATTTGTTCGGGATGCTATTTCATCTTATATTTGGTTTTACTCCGACCCTGGAACCGACAAAGTCCATATCGATGTCCGACATTTTCGAGGAGCACGCACGAGTTATGGATGAGCAATTCCCGCTTGTGTATTGCGTGATCCTCAACCTCAACGGCCGCGCGCTTCTCCTCGAGACACTCGATTCAGTACTCCAGATGACATATCCACGTTTCCGAGTCATGGTAGCGGACAACGGATCTACCGATGGAAGTCTCGAGGCGGTTCGTGAATCGCACCCCCGGATTGAGATTGTCGAAAACGGCCAAAACCTCGGGTTTGGAGAAGGTAACAATGCAGGGATGAGGTATGCCCTGCAGCGCGGTTCCGACTGGGTTCTTCTTCTCAACAACGATATCATTGTTGACAAGGAGCTGCTATCCGAACTGATGCAGGTCGGCGTTTCCGATCAGAGAATAGGCATGCTCTGCCCAAAAATCTACTATGCCGGTGAACCCGAGAAGCTCTGGTATGCCGGGGGAAAGGTGAACTTCTGGACCGGTCATGTGTCTCATCGCGGGATCAGGGCGATCGACCGCGGCCAGTACAGCACCGTTGAGGAGACGGACTACGTCACGGGTTGCGCAATGCTCATACGCCGAAGAGCACTGGAGGTCGTGGGAATGTTTGACCCGGTCTACTACCCTATTTATGCCGAGGATGCTGACCTCTCCACGCGCTTCCTTCGAGCTGGGTTCAGGCTGGTCTACGTCCCCTCCGGCAAACTCTGGCACAAGGTCTCGGCATTCAGCGGCGGGGGTCTGACGCCGTTCAAGACCAGGCTAAAGGTTGAACACAATCTGATTTTCTTTCGACGATACGCACGCTGGTACCACTGGCTCACGATGCCCTGGTGCGTCGCAGCCGGCACCCTCGTATTCACCGGCCGCGAACTGGCCAAGGGAAACTTGAAGATCGTAGCTGCGCTCTTCAACGGATTTGTCGATGCTCTCACGAAACTCAGGACCTCATAGGAGGGAACGATGTCGGTACTCGTTACAGGCGGAGCTGGATTCATCGGAGCACATGTCGTCAACGACCTGATAGCCATGGGCGAACAGGTGGTGGTTCTTGACGACTTGAGCGGCGGCTTCCGCGAAAACGTCCACGCGGAGGCACTCTTCATCCAGGGGAGCATCAATGACGTGGTGCTCATCGACAGGATCTTCTCAGACCACGAGATCGAGCATGTCTTCCACCTTGCCGCGTACGCGGCAGAGGGACTGAGCCACTTTATCAAGCGGTTCAACTACGAGAACAACCTCATCGGCAGCGTGAACCTGATAAACGCCGCAGTCAATGCGGGAACGAAATGTTTTGTGTTCACATCCTCGATTGCTGTGTACGGACCCGGGCAACTCCCCATGCACGAGGACATGGTGCCGACTCCGGAAGATTCCTACGGCATTGCAAAATTCGCGGTGGAAATGGAGCTGCGGGCATCGAAACATATGTTTGGTCTCGACTACATTGTCTTTCGCCCGCACAACGTCTATGGCGAATACCAGAACATCGGCGACAGGTACCGAAACGTGGTGGGAATATTCATGAATCAGATTCTTCAGGGAAAACCACTGACCGTCTTCGGGGATGGAGAGCAGACGCGCGCGTTCAGCTACATCCGTGACATATCTCCAGTTATCGCCCATTCGCCGAGGACGCCGGAGGCTTACAATCAGGTGTTCAATATCGGTGCGGATGATGTATTCACAGTGAACGCTCTGGCCGAAGCTGTCTGTCGGGAGTTTGACGTCCAGCCTTCCATCACCCACCTTACGGCCAGAAAAGAAGTAGTGCATGCATATTCTGACCACTCGAAAGTGCAACGAGTCTTCGGAAAGCAATCCATCACGCCCCTAAGCGAGGGGATTCACACAATGGCGGAATGGGTGAAAAAGGTCGGCGCACGCACAAGCAAGAGGTTCGACAACGTCGAGGTGATGAAGAACCTCCCGCCCAGCTGGCACGAGTGAACCGACCCCTGAACCGGGCTTCCCTCCGGGGTGGCCTTTCATCGCACTACGTTCGAGAGCCGTGGAATTCGGAAAACACCTTGGTAAGGGAATATGGGGGGTGGCAGATAAGACACTGCCGGTCGTCTACGGGGTTGCCTACGTCCTCCTGGTGATTCGGGCCCTTCCACAGGAGGAATTCGGCAACTTCGTCTTGATTCAGGAGATCTTCCTTATCAGCACCGGGCTGGCAATGGGCTTCGCATTGCAGCCCCTCCTCAAGTACGCGGCGGAATCACGAGAGGATACCGCCGGCATCGTCACGGCTTCTCTCCTGTTTAACCTTGCGTTTACTGCCCTCTGCTCCCTCGTCATCGTTCTTTTCCGGGCACCCCTGAGCGCCATACTCAACTCTCCAACGCTTGAACCGCTTCTTCTCTACCTTCCCGCAATGTTCGCGGCTTCGTTCATCCGAAACAAGGCTCTCATCCTCCTGCAGACACGCTTCCGCATCCGCGAAGTGTTCTGGGTCGATGCAGCGCACTTCCTCGGGGCACCATTACTGATCTGGGTCTCCTCCCGTATGCATATGTTCAACTCGGCCCGTGATCTGATCATCATCAATATCATTTCGCTCTCCGCCTCCTCGCTGGTCGGGCTACTCCACGCACGGTCGATGATGCGATTGACACTGAAGCCCCCGCGGGCAGACATCCTAAGGATCTGGGACTACGGAAAGTTTTCCCTCGGGGGGATTTTCAGCTACCTCGTCTATACCAAGGTGGATTCATTTATCCTTTCCGCGGTGACCGGACCGGTACAGGTGGCCGTGTACAATTCTGTCAAGATCTTCACACGCATATATGACATGGTTAACCAGGTTATCCAGATGTTTGTTCTGCCGGCCGTGTCCAGGCTCTCTTCCGAAAAACGTCATGAATCGCTCAAGGCTCTTGTAGAAAAAGCTATTGCGTTTTCAACGATTGCGATGGTTCCGGTTTTCTTGTTCCTCCTCATGCTGGCGGAGCCGATGATTGATATTCTCTACGCCGGAAAGTACAATGAGGCGGTTCCCCTCTTGAGGATTCTGTCGATCCTAACGCTTGTTGTTCCGCTGATTGCGGTTGCAAGCAATACCTTGATGGGTCTCGGGCAGGCCCGGGTGAGCTTTGTCCTCGCCGTGCAGATTCTCGTGACGTCAGTCGTCATTTACCTCGTTCTGATACCCCTGCTTGGAGCACTCGGAGCGGCAATCGGATACGTTCTGTCAGCTGCAGTCCTCGCATGGATTACGACTGCGAAGATGGACCGCTTCGTTCACATTACGCCTGCTGAGGTTTTTCGCCGCAAGGACGATATCGGTCGCTTTTTGAGGAAGCGTCTCAATCGGGGAAACAAGTAGGGGCTGCTTTCGACATCCAATACAAGGCGAATCGCACAGATGAGGAGCAACGCAGACCACACACGGAAGAGGCGCACAGCTGCCAGGACAACCCTCCTGAGCCCGGGTTATCTTACGGTAAGACCCCTCGAGGAATGGCTTCAACAGGTTGCGGTTCAATACGCTCACGGAACATTACTTGACGTCGGATGCGGCAACAAGCCATACGCAGGTGTATTCCTCGAGCACGTGGAACAGTACATCGGTGCCGATGTTCACCAAAACAGTCACAACTCCGTTGACACCATCATAGACATTTCGGGGCGGCTTCCTTTTGAGGACGCTTCGTTCGACACGGTCTTGTCGACGCAGGTCCTCGAGCACGTTGAGAATCCAGGGGTACATCTACGGGAGTTCGCGCGGGTACTCCGGGCGGGCGGGATACTCGTGCTGACCGTCCCGGCATCGTATATGCTCCATGAGGAACCGTACGACTACCATCGCTTCACCCTGTATGGGGTCAAACATCTCCTGCAGCAGTCGCACTTCAGTCCTGTCCGGATCGATACTGCCGGGGGAGCGTGGAGGCTCATCGGACAGATTCTCATCAACCATAAGAGCTTCGGACGCAAGTGGACTGTCCCGTTGCTCTCCGGCGCGGTCTACTACTCCACCGTTCTGGTAAGCAATGTTCTCTTCTCGCTGCTGGATAATCTCAACACCAACAGAAAGGACCCGGCCAACTACCTCGTCATTGCCCGACGGGAGACCGGGAAGTAGGCCCGATGGAGACAATCCCCTGCCCGCTCTGCAACGCGCGTCCCTACCGGTCTCTCTGGTCCAGAGCGGGTGCGCTGTATGTACGGTGCACCGAATGCACACTGGTCTACGAAAACCCCCGCCTGACGGAAAGCGAACTGAGAGATTTCTACTCAGAAGAGAGTTACTTTGTCAACAGGGATAGAGGAAAGGATGCACCCGGGTATCAGGACTACTTTCAACAGTGTTCTCCTGCCCTCCTTCGGGAGTATTTCTCCATCCTCCACTCTCACGCCGCCAGAAAGCCTTCTGTCCGCTTTCTGGACATCGGCTGTGGGCCCGGCGGGCTGCTGGCCGAAGCCAGGAGACACCGATGGAACGCCAGTGGCCTCGAGATCTCCCGGTGGGCAGTGGAGAAGGGGCGTGCTGAGGGACTGGATATCATTGAGGGATCGCTGCAGAATGCACGTTTTGGCGAGGCCGAATTCGACGTAGTTTCCATGTTTGACGTTCTCGAGCACCTTCCCCATCCCCGTGACATAATATTGGAAACCGCCCGTGTTTTGAAGCCGGGGGGTGTTCTCGTTATCGAGACCCCCAACATCGAAGGTTTCTTCGTCCGCAACCTCTACGGTGCTGCATCGGACATGGTGAAGCCCAGAGCACACATCTGCCTCTACTCGCCAAAGACCGCACGCCGTCTTCTGGAGGAGGCCGACTTGTCAACAGTCAGCATTACGCTCTTCCCCTGGTGTCGCAGAATCACGCCGGGGTACATCAAAGGCGTTGTTGTTTCACGGCTCCCGGGGAAGGACCCCGTCCAGTTCACCTGGAACGAATCGATGCGCATCGTAGCCACACGCTAGGAGCTCCACCTCCATGACAGGACAACAGAGGACCGATCCCCTCAAGGTCCTTATGGTAACAAGAGACCTGGACGCTGGAGGAGTAGAAGAGGTGATCCTCACATACGCAAAGGCGATGCGCCCTCCCCGGTTTCAACTTTCGATTGTCTGCAACCGGCCCGGCAAAGTATATGGCGAGATTTCACGTCTCCCGTTCGTGCAGAGCTATTGCGTGGCGACCACCAGCCGGGTCAAGCGGTTTTTGGGTATCCTCAAGGTCGCCCGCACGGTACGGCCCGACATCGTGCACAACCATACCTCCTGGTATGGTTTGTTTGCCGGCACTATTGTTGGAGCAAAGCGGGTAGAAACCATCCACAACACCTATCACTGGCTGACGCACCTCCAGAAGTTCCAGTACGGGCTCTATTGTCTGCTGGCAGACCGTATTATCGCTGTCTCAGAGGTTGTAAAACAATACACTCTTGGTGAGCTCCCGTTTTTCAGGCCCGGAAAGTTTCGAGTCGTATACAACGGCGTTCAGCCCGAAGCGTTTCAGCCAAGCCGCCAGCGGGAGGAATCTCTTCACACTGATCGTCCTGCCGGTTCCGTCGCCGCCGTCGGGTTTATCGGACGGCTGACCGAGCAGAAAGGGGTGGATTATCTGTTGGACGCGGCGGCGCTCCTTCAATCACGGAGGATTGACCACCGCCTTGTTATCGTGGGGGATGGCGAACTGCGCGACCAGCTGGAAACAAAAGCACGATCACTCGGGCTTGGCAGGGTGACCTTTACGGGCTATCAGCGAAACATTGCAGAAATTCTTGGTGGATTTGATGTTTTTGTGCTTCCCTCACTGTGGGAGGGCTTTCCAGTGTCATTGGTGGAGGCAATGGCGTCCGGGCTACCGGTTGTTGCAACCCGTGTCGGGGGAACAGGGGAAGCGGTTCTGGACGGCATAACCGGATACCTTGTCACACCGCGGGACGCCGAAGATCTGGCGGACAAGATCGCAACACTGGTGACCGACCCGGACACTCGTAATCGGATGCGGCTTGCCGCGCAGCGGAGGGTGCGTGAGCACTTCTCGGCTTCCACCATGTTGAAGAAAACAGAAGACGTGTACAACGAAATACTGCCTGCGCGGTGACTATTCTCTTTTTTTCGGACAATCCCTGGCACAGCCTCTACCAGCGCCCTCAGCATCTTGCATCGCGCTTTTCGGAGGACTCCCCGGTTCTCTGGATCGAGCCGATGACCCTCGGACACAAGCTACACCTCGCTCCAGAGGAAGTCCGTTCCGGCGTTCGTGCAATCAGCATCCCGTTACTTCCACACAATGCACGACAGCGATGGATGCGTGTTCTCAGCCGGATTCTGGGTTCGCTCCCTCCGGTACGGTGGATGGAGCTTCAGATACAGTTCTTTCTCCTGCGCAGGGCGCTCCAGAAAACCGGTACTGATCCGGGTAGCGTCGTGCTCTTCCTCCAAAACTTCCAATTGATCAGGCTCGCACGGAAACTGAAGGCTCCTCTTCTCGCATTTGACTATATTGACGACGCATTCGGCTTTACCAATTTTCCCCGCTATGTTCGCGGTTTGTGGTCGCAGACGGTCCGCGATGCCGACGTCATTACAGTAACTTCCCCAACCCTCAACAGGATCGTCCGGGAGGCCGCCCCGAGTCTGGCCCTCAAGCTTCACACCGTTACCAACGGTGTAGAATTCCAGAAATTTGCACAGAAACCCGCCAAACCACCGAGCGGCAGCCTCCCATCTGAGGGAACTCCTCTCATCGGTTACGTGGGGTCTGTCTACCCCTGGCTTGATTTCGAGCTACTCGAAGAGATTTTGAAATCCTTCAGCGACACCACCCTGGTACTGGTCGGAAGAGGACATCCCGAGGTGGGGGAAAAGCTCTCCCTGCTCAGAGGCTACCAGAACTTCCTCTATCTGGGCACCAAACCCTACAGTGAGGTCCCGGGGTACCTCCACCGATTCAGTGTCGGAATCATCCCGTTCAAAAAGACTCGTCTGACCGCAGCCGTGAACCCTGTGAAGCTGTACGAGTACAGTGCATGCGGTCTCCCCACGGTCAGCACAGACTTCAGTGACGACCTGGCAGAATTTGAGCCTCTCATTTCTGTATCTCACTCACACGGCGAGTTCATCAGTAATCTACAGACCGCGATTGAGCGCAAGAAGGATTATGCCTTTATTGAAACGCTGAAGCGTTTTGCACGGGAAAACGACTGGGACCGGAAGGGATCGGCCATACGGACCATCATTGACAATGCACTTGCACGCCGGCCGGGTTAGGATCCACACAACGATGAGAAGAACATGACAAAGACGAAGAAGAAGACACAAAGAAAGGCAGAACCGTCAACCAAGGATTGGTTCCCTTCATGGAAACCATGGCAACAGTATGTTTTCCCCATAATTTTGCTCCTTGGCGCATGTTGGATTGTCTTCTGGCCTATCATCAGCGATGACGCTGCGTTTTCTGCGGGGGGAGACACAGCCGCATATCAAAGCTATAAACACGCAGGCGAGATCCTTGCAGAAAAAGAAGGTCAAGACGTTCTGTGGATGCCGTATTTTTTCGGTGGCATGCCAACCTTTGGCAACGTTGCTTATGTTCCTCAAATGGTTGGCTACCTTGAGTATTTCCTCTTTCACATACTTCTGAATGTGCTCTTTCTCATGCGAACCTGGGCTTGGATATGTGCTGCCCTTTTCTTTGGTGGGGTTTCCATGTTCATTCTCCTGCAGCGTTTGGGCCTCCCGGGTCTGGCTAGTCTGCTGGCTGCCCTTGCATTTATGCTGAGCCCATACGCTGTGGGGCTCCCCGATGTAGGACACGGATCAAAGTTGGCCGCACTTAGCTACATCCCTTCTGTGTTCCTGCTTGCAGTTGTTCTCATGGAGGGTACATGGAATAGACCGCTTTCTGTGGGGCTCCTTGCCTGGCTCATGGGCAGCCTTATGTTGACTACGCATGTTCAAATCGCTTACTATGCTTTGATGCTAGTTGGCGCCTACGTCGTTTATACATTTGCCGGAGGCATCAAAGACGGGCGCGCGCGCCCGTTTGCAATGCGCGCACTCCTGGTGCTTGCCGGTCTTGCTCTTGCAATGCTC
>JBATTW010000114.1:0-7397 GCA_049670805.1 Bacteroidota bacterium | reverse complement strand
GTGTAGGAGAGCCCCATCTCGTCCGCGACCTCCTTGATGACTCTCTCCGCCTGCTGCCAGAGTTCATCGGCGCCGCCGTACTTCTCCCTGTTCCCGGGATCGCGAAAAGAGAGCCGGGTCTTGAAATCTTTGAAGCCCAGCGTACCGAAGACGAACTTAATGAGGTCAATGACATCGCACAACTCGTCTTTCAACTGATCCTGCCGGACGTACATGTGTGAATCGTCGACGGTAAAACTCCGAACCCGCGTCAATCCGTTCAATTCCCCCGACTGTTCATACCGGTACACCGTTCCAAATTCCGCGAGCCGGATGGGCAGGTCCCGGTAGCTCCGGGGTTTTGCGAGATAGATCTGATGGTGGTGAGGGCAGTTCATCGGCTTCAGGAGGAACTCCTCGTTTTCCACCTTGATGGGCGTAAACTGGCTCTCCTTGTAGTACGGATAGTGCCCGCTGGTTCTGTACAGGTTCAGGTTGCCGATGTGTGGCGTCACGACTGGCTTGTACCCTCTTTTCCGCTGCTCGTCGCGGAGAAAAGTCTCAAGCGTCTCCCGGAGTATCGTTCCCTTTGGCAGCCACAGGGGAAGTCCGCCCCCCACCTTTGGCGTGAGCAGAAACAGCTCCAGCTCCGTGCCCAGCTTTCTGTGATCCCGGCGCTTTGCTTCCTCCAGGTTCTTCAGAAACTCCTGTAATTCCTTCCGCGCCGGAAAGGTAATGCCGTAAATCCGCTGAAGCATCTTGTTTTGCTCGTTCCCGCGCCAGTAGGCACCGGCAACGCTCAGAAGCTTGATTGCCTTGATGCGGTCCGTTGACGGTATGTGGGGACCCGAGCAGAGGTCCGTGAAGCTCCCGTGATGATACAACGTGATCTCCTCTCCCTTCAGACCATCCAGGAGTTCGAGCTTGTACTCATCACCCTTTTGACGGAAATACGCGACGGCAGAGTCCCATGTCTTCTCTTCCCGCTGGTAGACGGATTTCCGATTTGCGAGATCAACCATCTCTTGTTCGATCCGCTCCAGGTCCTCTCCAGTGAGAGAGTGCTCTCCCACATCGATGTCATAGTAGAAACCACTGTCGATCGCAGGCCCGATGCCGAACTTCGTACCGGGGAAGAGTACCTCAACGGCCTCGGCCATGAGGTGTGCCGAGCTGTGCCAGTAGGCGCGCTTCCCCTCGTCATCCTTCCACGTGAGGATGCGGATAGACGCATCCTTGCTGATGGGCCGTGCGAGGTCGCGCGTCTCACCGTTGACCGCGATGGCAAGGGCATCCTGGGCAAGCCGCTGGCCGATATCCTCGGCGATGCGCCGGCCGGTGACGCCGGAATCGTACTCCCGCGTCGAGGCGTCCGGCAACGTGATGGTTATTTTCGCCATGTGCTCGCGTTCATGAAAAAAAATCGTCCCCCTGGTATCACGGATGGGACGATTTCACAGTGTTCATGTGGGCGATACAGGAGTCGAACCTGTGACCTCTACCATGTCAAGGTAGCGCTCTAACCAGCTGAGCTAACCGCCCGGTTTTGTCTCATCCAATGTAAGGAATTGGGAGAAAGCTTGCCACTTCCCGGCTTCGTTTCTTCGTGCCGAGGGCCGGACTCGAACCGGCACGGGCCTTGCGGCCCTGAGGATTTTAAGTCCTCTGCGTCTTCCAATTCCGCCACCCCGGCAACTGCGAAAGGACGGCAGACCTCTGCTGGCCCTGGGGTCCGCATCGTCTGACCACCGTGGATCAGCCCGTAACAGCTGGAGGCGACGATCGGATTCGAACCGATGAATGGAGGTTTTGCAGACCTCTCCCTTAACCACTTGGGCACGTCGCCTTCTTTGAAGAAACAAAGCCCCGCCACCTGGTGGGATTGGGGGCGGCGGGGCCTTCAAAGAGGAAGTGTATGTTCAGGAACCTTCGGTGCGATTACCGAAAGCCCCGTGTCCCGGTTGCCCGGGACAGAGCGGGAAACGGGACTCGAACCCGCGACATCAACCTTGGCAAGGTTGCGCTCTACCAGCTGAGCTATTCCCGCATTGTCAGGAAAAATATACGAAAACAGCATAAAAGGCGCAAGAACAAACCATGTCCCAATGCGATCAGGGGAGAATATACGCCCGGGCTCAGAAAAAGTCAAGGCGGGTTTCGAGGGGGATGTGGAGCGCGTGGGGAACCGGAGTTCCCTGTCCGGATTCAGGGGCCTCTATCGATTTACATCCAGAATCTTGTAGCTGAGCATGCCGGCCGGGACCTTGATTTTGACCGAATCTCCCTTCCTGTGGCCCAGGAGTCCCTTTCCGATGGGAGAGGTGACGGAGATCTTGTTTTCCTCGAAATCTGACTCCTCGGGAGACACCAGGAGGTACTGACACTCTTCGCCCGTCTTGAGGTCCTTGAGTTTCACGTTGCTGAGGATGTAGATCTTGTCGTTTGGGAGATCCTTTGCCTCTATGATGTTGGCTCGCGAGAGCGATTTTTCGAGTTTCGCGATCTTCAGTTCAAGGTGCTGTTGTTCCTCCTTCGCGGCGTCGTACTCCGCATTCTCCGAGAGGTCGCCGTGAGCGCGCGCTTCCGCTATTTTCTGGGCTATTGACTTCCGACCTTCAGTCTTGAGACGGCGCAGCTCTTGCTCCATTGCAACAAGCCGTTCGCGCGTCAGGTACACAGTCTCCCCAAGTTCTTCAGCTGCCATGCGACTACTCTCCGAGACATCGGAACAAAAAATAAAGCCAACATCCTGAACAACGGATGGTGGCTGTTGACGTTGTACTTTCGTTCTGCAGAAATGTATGAAACGTTGACGCTAAAAAGCAAGCAGAAAATGCATCAGGAGGACTTTCGTGGACGATCGATGAGGATGAGATGTCCCAATTTGTCCCGTTTTGTACGAAGGTAGCGCTCATTCACCTCATTGGGGTCGATTTCGAGCGGAACCCGCTCGACTATGTCCAGACCGTACCCGTGCAAGCCGACCACTTTCTTCGGGTTGTTTGTGAGAAGCCGCATCTTGCCGACCCCGAGATCACGTAAGATCTGGGCCCCGATCCCGTAGTCGCGGAGGTCAGGTCGGAAACCGAGCTTCTCGTTTGCCTCGACTGTGTCAAGTCCCTCATCCTGCAGGCTGTATGCCCGTAGCTTGTTTACCAGCCCTATCCCGCGTCCCTCCTGACGCATGTAGAGCACTACTCCGGAATCGGTTCTCTCCACCATCGTCAAGGCGGCAACGAGTTGCTCGTTGCAGTCGCAACGGAGTGACCCGAAGAGATCCCCCGTAAGACACTCGGAATGAACACGCACCAGAACCGGAACATCGGGTTGGATGCTCCCCTTCACCAGCGCGATATGCTCTTTTCCGTCCGGTTCGCTCTTGTAGAGATGAAGTTGGAATTCTCCATACTTCGTCGGTAAATGTGTGTTCACGATTTCCTGAACCAGCTTTTCACGGAACATCCGGTATTCGATAAGATCCTTGACCGTGACAATGCTCATCGAAAACCGTCGAGCGAGCTTGAGGAGCTCGGGGACCCGGGACATGGTTCCATCGTCATTCATTATCTCGCAGAGGACGCCGGCCGGAGTGAGACCAGCGAGTCTGCAGAGGTCGACGACGGCTTCCGTATGCCCTGCCCTGCGGAGGACGCCCCCGTCGAGAGCCCTGAGCGGGAAGATATGGCCGGGTCGTGCGAGATCACTCGGTTTTGTCCGTGGATCGGCCAGAGCCCGGACGGTAGCCGCACGGTCCGACGCCGAGACCCCGGTTTCGGTCCCGTGGATGAAGTCGACGGAGACGGTGAAGGGCGTTTCGTGGAGGGAGGTATTCGTGTCCACCATGAGGTCCAGACCGAGTTCCACCGCCCGTGACGGCGAGATGGGTGCGCAGATTATCCCGCGCCCGTGCCTCGCCAGGAAGTTGATCACATCGCTATCCACGTATTCCGCTGCGCAGACGAAGTCACCTTCGTTTTCGCGGTCCTCGTCGTCGACAACAATGACGGTCTTCCCCGAACGGATGTCGCGGACAGCCTCCTCTATGGTGTTGAAGTGGCGCATGTCTCCTTCAGGAGTTATACCGTGATCCACGGACCTGAGTCCTAGCCCGTTGGCTTCGAATCGACCTCTCCCTCGCGAACGATCGAGGTGACCGCGGATCGGTCGAACTTCAGCTTCAGGCCATCCGTGACCTGAATGAGAACCGTCTTCTCATCCAGCCCGGCTATGGTCCCGTGCATCCCACCCGAAGTGAGGACCTTGTCCCCCTTCTTTAAGGCTTCCAGCAATTTCTGACGATCCTTCTGTCGCTTCTGCTGCGGCCGGAGAATGAGAAAGTAAAAGATGCCGATGATGAGGGCGAACATGATCATCGTGCTCATCAGGCCGCCTCCCCCATCGCCTCCCTGCTGGGGTGCCATCAAGAGAATCATGTAAATATTCACATCTACCTCCACAGGATGTTATGATTCAACGTCAGTTCGTTCCGGAGACAACTCTGCCAGCAACTGCTTCTTCCAGGAGGAAAACCGCTTTTCCCGGATTGCGGTGCGGGCCTCTTCACAGAGCCAGAGATAAAACGACAGATTGTGGATCGTCGCCAGCTGAAGGGCAAGTATCTCCCGTGCCTTGAACAGGTGGCGCAGATACGCCCTGCTGAAACTCCGACAGGTGTAGCATGAGCAACCGCCATCAATGGGTGAAAAATCCGCCGCAAACTCAGCATTGCGGATATTGACTCTCCCCTTCCGTGTGAAGAAGTGGGCGTTTCTTCCGTTCCGGGTCGGCATGACACAGTCAAACATGTCAATGCCGCGCTCGATCGATTCCAGAATGTTCTCGGGAGTTCCGACCCCCATGAGATAGCGCGGTTTTGCCCGGGGAAGGACAGCCGTGACCGCCTCTGTCATTCTGTACATGTCTGCAGCCGGTTCCCCGACCGAAAGACCCCCGATCGCGTACCCGTCGAAACCGATACGCACAAGCGCTTCTGCCGACTCCTGGCGGAGTGACTCAAAGACGCTCCCCTGGACGATGGCAAAAAGCGTTTGCTCGACTCCGTGCAGGGGCACCGTTTTATCTTGTCGATCCCTGCAGATTCCCGCCCAGCGGAGTGTGCGCCGGTTGGCTTCCGCCGCATAATCGGCTTCACAGGGGTACGGTGGGCACTCATCCAACACCATCATGATGTCCGATCCCAGGGATCGCTGAATCTCGATTACCCTTTCCGGAGTGAACATGTGGCTTGAGCCGTCTATGTGGGAGCGAAACTCAACGCCATCCTCCCGAATCCCCCGGAGATCAGAGAGGCTGAATACCTGGTACCCCCCGCTGTCTGTCAGGATCGGTCCCTCCCAGCCAATGAACGGGTGCAATCCCCCTGCTTCCCTTATGATATCTGTCCCGGGGCGCAGGTAGAGATGATAGGCATTTGCGAGGACCATTCGGGCCCCGATCTCCACCAGTTCCCTGGGGGCGATCGCCTTGACGGCCGCCTGGGTTCCCACCGGCATGAAGCATGGGGTGGGCACGTCTCCCCGTCCAGTGTGGAGAACGCCTGCCCTCGCTTGCCCTTCCGTATGGAGTAGAGAGAAATCCAAACCTTCATTATAGACAAACCGAGGCCAAAAATCAATCAGCGCCCGCGTCCGGGCTCCGACCTCTTCTCTCGAGAAGCCATGCCACGAGGACAAACCCGATGACGCCTGCTGCATCCGCGGTCACATCGAGCAGCTCGCTGGTCCGCCCTCTTACGAAGAGCTGGTGCACCTCATCAAACACGCCATAGGCAATGCCTGTGATGATGGTGAAAATCTTCGCGTTGTTCTGGAGCAGGGTGAATCTGGATTGATGCGCGAGTGCTCTGTAGACCAGCCAGGCAAGGACGAAGAAAACCACAAAATGGATCAGCTTGTCAACCGGCGCATCCTTCGGGAAAGTCGGGGCGAGAGAGGGTATCGAGGATGAAGAAAAGATGAGCAGAGCCCATACGATCGCGGGGAGCTGGTTGTGGAGGAATCGTGAACCAGGAGAGGTATCGCTCATGGCCGACCGACCGCTTCGAACGCTTCGGGGAGATGTTTGCAGATGTCCATAGCGAGCAGGCTCCGTTCTCCGTAGCAGGCAGCCGCGATGTCGCCGGCTTTCCCGTGGAGAAACACACCGGCATACGTGGCTGCCGCTGAATCCATCCCCTGCGCCCACAGACCGGCAACCAGACCGCTCAGGACGTCCCCCGACCCGATCGTTGCCATGCCTGGGTTTCCGGTAGAGTTCACATAACTGACGTCACCCGGTTCCGCTGTAACGGTTGGAGCGCCCTTGAGAGCCACAACGGCGCGGAACTGCCGGGCAGCGGCTCTTGCCGAAGAAACCCGGTCTGCCTCGATACTGATGGACGGCTGGCCCGTCAGTCGTCCCAGTTCGCCGGCGTGGGGTGTCACGACTGTAGGGGCTTTCCTCTTGCTGATGGACTTCGGGTTCGGTCCGAGTGCGTTCAGTCCGTCCGCGTCGACGAGGAGCGGTTTTCTGCAACGAGACACAGTGTACTGAATTACTCGATCTGTTTCCGGATCCCGGGATAGGCCGGGGCCCACCACCACGACATCAGCCCAGTCAACTCTGCGGTCGATCTCCTCTGTAGACGCGAGCGCAACCGTTCCGCCTTCAGTCTCCGCCAGCGGACTCACAATGACTTCCGTCAGCTTTCTGGTCAGAACCTGGTGTATGGATCGTGGCGCGCCAAGGACTACCGCACCCGCGCCGGCCCGCAGTGCCGCCTCGGCACACATCGCGGGGGCGCCGGTAAAGCTCCGGGACCCTGCCAGGACAAAGACCTTCCCCACGCTGTACTTGTGGGCAGTTCTCGATCTCACGGGGAGAACAGTGGACACGTCGTCGGGGAGTACCCGAGAGACCTGTCCCGGGAGAGACCTGAGGACGAATGCCGGGATGCCGATGTCCGCCACCATCACCTCTCCACTCCGGTCGCATCCATCCCCCACGTAGTGACCGATCTTTGCCAACCCCATCGTCACGGTGAGATCCGCCTGCACGGCAAGGTTCTGTACCGATCCGGTCGACGCGTTTACTCCCGATGGGATGTCAACCGAGGCAACGAAACTCTCCTGCCCGTTTATCCACTCGATGGCTCGCGCTTGCAGTCCCCGAACCTCACCGGAGAACCCCGTGCCAAAGATCGCGTCCACAATGATGTCGGCCCCGCCGAACCGGGAAAACGCTCGGGCCGATTTCGCTTCACGAAATCCGAGACCTGCGCGGCGGGCTCGCGCCAGGCGCAGGACGCATTTCAGATTTGTACGGGCATCGCCCCGGATTGAGGCGCAATCCCCCAGAAGAACAACCTCCACAGAGCATCCGCGATTGATGAGGTGTCGCGCAATAACAAACCCATCCCC
>JBATTW010000113.1:0-6084 GCA_049670805.1 Bacteroidota bacterium | reverse complement strand
CTCCTGGAGATCCCTGGCATCCGAACTTCGGAATCCGTACCGCACGCCGTCAAACCGCGCCAGATTCGAGGAGGCCTCGGCCGTCATGAGAATGTAGTATGTCGAGATGACGTACTCGGAATAGGGCAGCGAAATTTCTTCGATGACACACCCACCCTCACGGAGACGATCGATAGTCACCTCCACCGCAGCCGCCACTTCCTGATTGAGGCCTTCAGTAAACGCCTCCCGCGGAATACCGACTCTCAAACCCCGGACCTCACTCGTGAGTTGGGCTGTGTAGTCCGGCACGGGCACACGGGCCGATGTTGAATCCTTGTCATCATGCCCCGCGATGACCTGAAGAACCCTCGAGGCGTCTCGCACACTCAACGCGAATGGACCTATCTGGTCGAACGACGAGGCCATAGCAACAAGGCCGTACCGGGAAACTCTTCCATATGTGGGCTTCAACCCCACGATCCCGCAGAACGAGGCCGGTTGTCTGATCGAACCTCCGGTGTCGGTCCCCAGCGAAGTATGTGCCTGACCCGCAGCAACCGCTACGCACGAACCACCGCTCGAGCCACCCGGGACCCGCGTTTCATCAAGGGGGTGGAGGACAGCGCCAAACGCGGAATTCTCCGTGGAAGAGCCCATGGCAAACTCGTCCATGTTGGTCTTTCCGATGATGATCGCGTCCTCCGCGATCAGCCGTTCAACCGCCGTCGCCGAGTAGAGGGAGACGAAGTGCTCCAGCATTCTGGACGCGCACGTCACGCGTTCATTCTGGACGCATATTGCATCTTTGACACCAACAACCATCCCTGCCAGCCGTCCGGCGCTTCCGGTCGTGATCTTCCTGTCCACGCTCCGCGCGTGCTCGAGAGATTGATCCCGAAAAACGGAGAGAAAAGCGTTGAGCTGCCTTCCGTCGTCAATGGCAGTCAGGTAGTGCTCGGTGATTTTCTCGCAGGTTGTTGCTCCCTGTTCCAGGAGCAGGCGTGTTGTTTCGTAGGTTGACCGGCGTTCCAAGGAGCTCTTCAGTCAGGCTTTGTTGCGTTCTCGATGTCGCGTCGGATACTCTGCGTCGTATTCCTGAACTCGCGCATTGCCTTCCCGACCGTCTTCCCGAATTCCGGAAGCTTCTTGGGTCCGAAGAACAGGAAGATCACTAAGACGACCACGAGCAACTCGCTGCCACCGATGTTGTCTAGCATGGCAGATCGTCATCCTTTCTTGTCGGAGACTTTCGCGGCCTCGTCGATCTTCTTTACTTCCTTGTCCACCTCGTCTTCCACCTCGCGTGTGGCCTTCTTGAATTCCCGGAGCCCCTTGCCCAGACCCTGAGCGAGCTCGGGGATTTTCTTCGCCCCAAAGAACACGAGAATGACGAAGAGGATAAGGATTATTTCGGTTGCGCCGAGGTTGCCCATCGTTCTTTCTCCTCCCGCTCTCCGCGGATATTAGTAAGGGTCCAATGAATGATCGACCGGAATACCGCCCGGCCATCCGTGTGTCCGAGTAGCGGATCGGCCGCCCTCTCAGGATGCGGCATCATGCCGAGAACGTTGCCGTGCTCATTGACGATACCTGCTATATTCCTCAAGGATCCATTTGGATTGACATCATCCCGAACATTTCCTCCGGGGTCGCTGTACCGGAAAACAATCTGATTGTTCGCTTGCAGGCGGTGCAATGTCTCTGGATCCGTGAAGAAGTTGCCGTCCCCGTGTGCAATCGGAATCGAGAGTACCTGCCCCCGTGCGTACATGTTCGTGAACCGCGTCGCGGCATTTTCCACTTTCAGATCTACATATTTGCACGCAAACCGCAGGGAGGCATTTCTCAGGAGGACTCCCGGAAGGAGCCCCGCCTCTTGAAGAATCTGAAAACCGTTGCAGATTCCCAGTACCGTTCCACCGTCGTTCGCGAAACGGACCACCTCACGCATGATGGGCGAAAAACGCGCAATAGCACCGCACCTGAGGTAGTCTCCATACGAGAAACCGCCGGGCAAGATAACCGCATCCACCCCCTCCATGCTGTCGTCTTTGTGCCAGAGAAAAACTGCATCCTGCCCGAGGATTTTCTTGCAGGCATAGTACGCATCGTGGTCGCAGTTTGACCCCGGAAATACCACGACGCCAAACCGAATCCGGCCCCGGGTCATTTATGCGCTCGCCAACTCAAAGGAGTAGTCCTCCATCACAGGGTTCGCCAGAAGTCTTCGGCAGACTTCCTCTGTCGCGGCCCTCGCGCGCTCTTCAGAAGACTCATCCACCGTCAACTCTATGTACTTACCGATCCGAACGTCCTTGACGGCGCGTACACCGAGAGTGGCAATGGCGTGCTCGACAGCCTTCCCCTGTGGGTCAAGAATCGATGGTCGAAGGGTAATCCGTATTCGCGCAGTATACAACGACTCTCTTTCCTTTCATGTATCCACACGTGTTGGCTCGACAGATTCATCTTCGTCATACTTCTCCCCCGTGTGCAGGAGCCGTTTGACCACACCCACAAGATACCGGACGATCCCCAATGCAATGAAGAGCAGGAACAGGGGAAAGATCGCGTCTCCCGCCGTCACAAAGACCACCACGACTGCCAGCCCAAAGAAGACAAATTTCCAGGGTTCCTTCCTGACAGCACGTCGGGAGATATTGGGAAGAGTGTCGTACTTCACCTTGCTGACCATGAGCAGAGAGAGAACAGCCGCCATCCATGGAAGAAGCATCGCACCGGCGGGATCCAGTCCCGTGGTCTCGTTCCAGGCGGTAAGCGTGAACGACGCGACCGTAATGGCGCTCACCGGAACCGGCAACCCGATAAAGAAGTCCTTGTTGTATCCTGAGAGCTGGACATTGAACCTCGCGAGTCGAAGGCCTGCGAAAACCATCAACAACGAACTGACGAGGATGCCCAGACCCTCCAGATGGAAGAGATACAGCTGATACACCAGGAACGCCGGTGCCACGCCGAACGAGACGACGTCTGAGAGCGAGTCGATCTGTACCCCGAATTCAGAGGAAGACTTCGTAATTCGGGCCATAACGCCATCCAGGCTGTCAAAACCTGCCGCCAGAATGATGAACCACGCCGCCGGGCCGAACTCTCCCTTGCTTGCATGCAGAATCGACATGAAGCCGGAAAACATGTTCAAGACCGTGAAGAGACTGGGGACAACAGATCGGGTGATCTTCATGCACGCATCCGCCTGTCAGACATCACTTGGTGGTAAAACTCCTGTAGCAAGAATGGTTTCGCCGGCGACCGTTCTGTCACCACGTTGAACTCGTACATGCAACCCCCTCGGGAAGAGTACGTCCACGCGGGACCCGAATTTAATCATTCCAAAACGTTCCCCCGCGACAGCACTGTCACCGATCTCGACCTCTGCCACGATACGTCGCGCAACGAACCCGGCGATCTGCTTGAACAACACCTTTGTCGTTTCGTTCTCGACTCCGATATGGGTGCGCTCGTTCCTCAGAGAGGATTTCTCATCGTAGGCCACCAGATACTCTCCGGGAAAATGCTGAAAGTGGCGGACCGTCCCGCTGATCGGAAAGCGGTTCACATGAACGTTCAGGGGAGACATAAAGATACTGACCTGGACAGCTTCGCCCCCAAGGAATTCGTTCTCCTCCACCTCCTGCACGAAGACCACTTTTCCATCGGCTGGTGCCAGTACCAGGTTGTCACCTTCGGGGGGTACTCGTTCGGGGTCACGAAAGAAATAGAGCGTGAAAACCAGCAAGGCAAGAAGCACGCCAGCCGCGCTGTATTTCACAGGTTTGGGATCGACAAAGAACCAGACCAGCAGCGAAGCAACCACAACAATGGCCACGACCGCCCCGACGACGTCGTAGCCGTATTTCGTAATAACCAAGGTCTCCTCGGTTGAGGTGGGGTCGAAACAACCCTCTATCAACTGATACTACCAAATGCCCCCGTGAAAGTCAACGAATCAATGGCAGACCGCCTGTCAGAACCACGTCACTTGACGTGGAATTCTATCCGCCTGTTCTTCGCCCTCCCTTCGCTCGTGCTGTTCGAGGCAATAGGATCTCTCGGTCCCATCCCGATCGCCGTCATGCGGGACGAGTCAATGCCTTTTCGCACGAGCCATGACCTGACCGATTCCGCCCGCTGTTGGGAGAGACGCTCGTTCCCCCTGACGCTGCCAGTGTTGTCCGTGTAACCCGCGATCTCCACTTTCAGCTCAGGGTTTGCCACGAGCCCGATGAAAGCCTTTTCCAGGGTCCCTTCTGATTCACGTGTAAGTCTCGCACTTCCTGACGCGAAAGTCACCCCCCCCAGAAGAACCGAAGCGCCACGTTCCAGCACGATCGGATCCGTAACAATGTCATCTCTGGGATCAAGAGGATCTGTGCCACGCTGGACTTCAGCACCGTCATTAACCCCGCCGGCATCAGTGTCGACTTTCAGCGGGTCGGTCCTGTGTGTTTTCACCTCTTCGCCGTCTTTCAACGCGTCGGCATCCGTGTCGGGCACGTTGGGGTTGGTCTTGTACACACGCACCTCGTCCCAGTCAGAGAGGCTGTCACCATCGGTGTCGACGCGCAGAGGATCAGACTTCACGCGGAGCACCTCCTCACCGTCTGAAAGCCCGTCACCGTCAGTGTCGGCTTTGGTGGGATCTGTCTTGAGACGTGTAACTTCCTCGCCATCGGAGAGTCCGTCGTTGTCGGTGTCAAACCGGGCCGGGTCGGTCCTGTACTTCAGAACTTCGTCGCCGTCCGCAAGTCCATCGCCGTCAGTATCAGTCTTGAGCGGATTCGAGCGATACCGGTTTACCTCTTCCCCATCCTTGAGGAGGTCACCATCCGTATCTGGATTGTTCGGGTTCGTTCCAAGACGTCGCTCCTGACCATTGTTGAGGCCGTCTTCGTCATTGTCATCAGCGTCGCTGCTGCCCAGGTAGAAGTTCAGACCGGCTTTGGCCGTGATATATCCATCCGGGGAGGAGTTTTCGCGTGTGTCCACCCAGTCCCCTATGTTAGTGAACCCTGCATTCACAGTGAACGCGACGTTGTTTGAGAGAAACGCGTCGAAACCCAGGCCCGCAGGGATGATGTATGTGGTCCGGTAGGCATCGTCAGGAAAGGGAGTGCCGGTATCCACAACCCGCTGGTACATCATCGCCCCACCACCAACGTAGAAATACCAGTTCGTTGATTTCATGGGGGCAAAGTGGACAGTCAGCAACAGCGCGGCCGGAAATGCCTTGAGCTTCTGGTAGATGAACGGCGATTCTGGCGTCGTTGTTGACTGCTGCGTCTTGAGTTCTTCGTACCCAGCCATTAATCCGAGTGAGATAGTCCGACTCATGCCATACCGGACCACGATCTCCCCGCCCGGTCCGACTTTGTACTGGTCGAAATCGCTAATCCACATATTCGCGCCGCCGTGAAGACCAATCATCCACCTCCCCTGTGTTGATTGGGATAGCGCCGTCCCCGCCATCAGCAATACCATCGCTGCGAGACCGGCCACAGCTGCCATTGTTGTGCGCATCGGATGGTCTCCTCTATATTCTCCTTGTCACAGTCGACAGGATCATTTGCATCATCCACTTAAACTAGCCGTTTTACCATGCAAAATCAAGCACAGTGATCCGGAGGGGTTCCCGATCCATCCCTTTGGTAAATGGTTTGTTTCAATTCTTGCGCCGGAACGTTACTGCCGACACCTGACCCGTTTGAAATCCCGGGGAATTGTCATATATTTGAGCTGAAAAAAGCGGATTGCCCCGTCGTCTAATGGCAAGACAGCAGACTCTGGAGCGCCATCGGGGTCTCGATATCCGCGTGCCACCTTCCTATTTCCTACCTCTGTTGGCAAGGTTGTACACTAAAAGGGTGAACAGTCATGTCAACCAAGTACTACCTCTTCAAGCGTTCTAACGGATACTACTACATCGGATGGACTGAGGGAAATCGGCGACGTTGGAAGTCTACCAGATGCAACAAGAAGTCCGATGCCCTCTCATTCCTCAGAGCATTCAAAGCAGAATCGCTAGTCAAGAGGAAACCCATCCGTCTGAGTGAGTTCACGGAACTGTTTCGGACACGCATCAAC
>JBATTW010000112.1:0-3130 GCA_049670805.1 Bacteroidota bacterium | reverse complement strand
GTTTTTGACTATCATCCAGAAAAAGGTCACTGCTGGCACAATGAACTCTTCAGACCGTTTGCGGGAGGCGTACAGGGAGTGGGAGACCTCGACCTACCGGCGGGCAGTGGAAGAGCGCAAAGAGCGGCAGCCGGAATTTCACACGGCCTCGTTCATGCCGGTCAACTCGCTCTACACACCACTTGACCGGAAGGATGATGCGTACCTGGAAGACGTGGGGTTTCCTGGCGAGTTTCCGTTCACCCGGGGCATCCAGCCAAGCATGTACCGGGGGAAGCTCTGGACGATGCGTCAGTACGCGGGGTTTGGTACGGCGCGGGAGTCCAACGAGCGTTTCCGGTATCTGCTGGCGGAGGGGCAATCAGGCCTTTCGGTGGCGTTTGACCTTCCCACCCAGATCGGATACGACAGCGATGCCCCGATTGCCGACGGGGAGGTCGGCAGGGTCGGGGTTGCCATCGATACGCTCGCCGATATGGAGACCCTGTTTGACGGTATTCCACTGGACAGGGTGTCAACGTCCATGACGATCAACGCGCCGGCCGCCATCCTGCTTGCCATGTACATTGCCCTCGCCAAGAAGCAGGGGGTCCCCGCACGAGCACTCCGAGGGACCATACAGAACGACATCCTCAAGGAGTACATTGCACGGGGCACCTACATCTTCCCCCCCAGGCCCTCGATGCGCCTCATTACCAATACGTTCGAGTACTGCGCACGAGAACTCCCCAAGTGGAACGCGATCTCGGTCTCGGGCTACCATATTCGCGAAGCAGGGTCAACCGCCGCTCAGGAGGTTGGTTTCACGTTGGCAAACGGGATTGCATATCTCGAGGCGGCAATCCGTTCGGGTCTGGATGTTGACGCGTTCGCGGGGCAGGTATCCTTCTTCTTCAACGCACACAATGACCTCCTGGAAGAAGTTGCCAAGTTCCGCGCGGCCAGACGTCTCTGGGCCCGCACCATGAAAGAACGGTTTGGCGCCCGCAACGAGCGATCCCTCATGCTCCGATTCCATGCGCAGACGGCAGGGTCCACGCTTACCGCACAGCAGCCTGACAACAACATCGTTCGAGTGGCGATCCAGACCCTGGCAGCAGTGCTCGGCGGCGCTCAGAGCCTCCACACCAACTCACGGGACGAGGCACTGGCGCTTCCCACAGAGGAGTCAGTCAGGATTGCCCTCCGGACACAACAGATCGTGGCATTCGAGAGCGGGGTGACCAACACCGTGGACCCCGTTGCAGGTTCGTACTACGTTGAGTCACTCACCGATCACATCGAGCAAGAAGCGCTGGAGTACATCCGGACCATTGACGGGATGGGCGGAGTCCCGGAAGCAATTGAGTCGGGATACATTCAACGCGAGATTCAGAAGGCGGCCTATCGGCACTCCCGGGAGGTCGAGGAGGAGAAGAGGATCGTCGTCGGGGTGAACAGGTACCAGACTGAAGACGAGGAACCGGAGGAGCTTTTGAAGATCGATCGGAAAGTGCAGGCGGACCAGATCGCCTCCCTCGTACGGGTCCGCGAAGGGCGGGCCAGCGGGGACGTTGACGAGAGGCTGTCCGATCTGGAGCAGGCCGCTCGCGGAAGCGAGAACCTTCTCCCCTTCATCCTCGAAGCGGTGCGGGTGTACGCCACGGTGGGGGAGATCTGTGACAGGCTCAGAGAAGTTTTTGGCGAGTACCGGGAGACAATCGTCGTCTAGCCAGATGAGGGACAATACCATGCGACAGGCGCAGATTGAACACATCGGGATTGCGGTGAAGAGTTTGGAGGAGTCCGTCCCCACCTTTGAGCGTCTCCTTGGGGTGCCGTGCTACAGGATCGAAGAGGTTGCCGACCAGAGGGTCCGCACCGCATTCTTCCGGATCGGTGGAGTGAAGATCGAGTTGCTCGAATCAACTTCGGATGACGGGCCCGTCGGCAAGTTTGTCGCGAAGAAAGGGGAGGGAGTGCATCATATTGCGATTGCTGTGGAGGATCTTGGTGCCGCGCTTGAGGAACTTGACCGTGCCGGGGTGCAGCTTGTAGACAGCGAGCCGCGCAAGGGGGCCGAGGGATCCGCTATGGCGTTTGTCCATCCCCGGTCGACACATGGGGTACTCGTGGAGCTCTGCCAGATGTCATCGTGAGAGCCGGTCGTTTGTTGTTATTCAAGACCCATTGTGGTATATTCGTACCACTTTGTTCAGAAAGTAAGGAGATTGGGTGAACCCGCTCTACGCTGTTCTCCTCGGCATCGTCCAAGGTTTGACCGAGTTCCTTCCTATCAGCAGCACAGCCCACCTCACGTTTGCAGGCAAGCTCTTCGGCTTTGTATCCCCCGAGCATCCTGAATCCTGGACCGCCTTCATTGCGGTCATGCAGCTGGGAACAATGGCAGCTGTCGTCGTCTATTTCTGGCGTGATCTATTGTCGATGATCACCTCCCTGTTCCACGACGTCGGGAAGTATGGTCTGCGTTCCGGATTCAGTGCGTCCTCAGCTGATTCCAAAATGGCGTTCTACATCGTCATCGGGACGCTGCCAGTTGCGATCATCGGATTTGCGTTCAAGAGCATTATCGAAGGAACGCTGACCAAAACCACCCTCGTGCTCGCCTTCAGCCTGATCGGCCTCGCCCTCGTACTCTGGTTGGCGGAGAAGGTCTCCAGGCACACGCGGACCATCGAGGATATCACCTGGCGGGATGCTCTTCTCATTGGATGTGCACAGGCGCTTGCCTTGATCCCGGGGTCCTCCCGTTCGGGGACAACCATAACCGCGGCTCTCTTCCTGGGGTTCACGAGAAGCGCCGCGGCCAGGTTTTCATTCCTGCTGAGCATCCCGGCGGTCCTGGCGAGTGGCATGTTTGAGCTTATGAGAATCGATCCGGCCGTTTTTGATCTCGGACTCACCAGTCTTCTTCTCGCGACGCTGGTCTCCGCCGTTTCCGGGTACGCCGCAATTGCCTGGCTCCTCCGTTATCTCACAAAGCATACGATGATGATATTTGTCTGGTATCGTATCGCGCTCGGAGTGGCCGTGGGGGTCATGGTGATCCTCGGGTGGATGGAACCCTGATCGGTTGCGTGTCATCTCTCCATCACGGCACATCAGCATGCCGGCTCTCTCTGCCGCGGCC
>JBATTW010000111.1:0-1570 GCA_049670805.1 Bacteroidota bacterium | reverse complement strand
GGCTACAGATGAAGGAGGTCGAGCCGGGCCTCTTTGAGATCCAATTTACTCTTCCGATTGTCAATGATCGAAGGGTACGCGCAGAACCGGTGTTGCCTCAAGTGTGCACGGAGGTAGGACAACCACGGATCGTACGAACCGCCAGGGAATACTCGGAGTACCGCGTTGTGCGATGCCACCGCGACAGCCTGTTTGGAAAGGTTGTTGCCGTCCGGGGCCTTCTGGGCACGCAGATCGACGTGATCCTTTTTCTGGAGCTGCTGGACGGCCGCAAATACACTGCAACGCTGAAACCTGCCAGGTCAGCGTTTCTCATCCCGCCACCCCCCTCTCTTTTCCAGGTTGCCGGTAGTCACGCCTTCCGCTCAATGCGGGACATCGTGCGCAGGCCGGCAATCGTTCTTCTGATACTCACTCTGGTTTTCCTCAGTCCGCGGCGAAGGGGGCTCTCGCGGTCGGCTCTCACGTTTCTCCTTGGATATGCAATCGGTCTTTTCCTCCTCCAGAACAAATGGATCAGTCTCCCTTCCGACTTCTGGGTTCTCTTTGCGCTGGCGATCACGCTGATACCCATCATGGATTTCCTGAAGTCCGGTACCGAACCCCTTTCCCGCATCGATCCTCTCTGGTCCACGGCGCTGCTGCTGGGACTCGCGTTCGGGGGATCTCAGATTGGTGTTAGCGGGCTTGACCGTCTTGCGAGTTTAGAACGAAGCGTTGCTTTCATCGCCCAGGTCGGAGGTGCGGCTGGTGCTCTTTTCCTAATGGGGATCCTTTTTTCGGAAATCCGGCAGCTCTGGCGAACGGCGCGGAAGCCAGGCACCAGTGAACGGCAAATGAGAGGGATCGGCGTTATTCTGGGAGTCGCCGCCGCCGGGCTGATCTTTTACCAACTCAGCGGACTTCTGTTTGGAGCCACGATCCTCCCCCCCGCACCCATAGAATACTACATCCTGGCACTGGCCACTGGCATCTGGTTGGGTCTTTCTCAGATCTCACTGAACAGTCGGTCGGTCGGCTTGCTGGTCGTGTCTGCTGCGGTAGGAATCATGCTCGGCCACGCAGGCATTTCCCTCCCCCTGGGGTCCGTTCTCCCCCATGCTTCGGTATTTGTGATTGGAGCGGCGATTTTCTCCGGCAGGGCTGACATTCCGAAGGTGGTCCTCCCTCTGGCCGGTGCAGCCCTGCTCCTCGTGGGATGGAGTGCAGGCCGGTCCATCGTGGAGAACATTTCTCTTCCCGTCGCTGTATCCGTGGGGGTTTTTCTTTGTGCCGCCGCTCTGGCGCATGTGTTACGCCTGATCGTCCGTAACGGACGCAATGCTATTGCTCCGTTGCTTATCCGGCTCACCGGTCTTCTTATCGCGGTTGCAGCAGTGACCCTGCGTCTGGGGGAATACGTGGATTGGACGGATGAAGTCCTCGGGAGTGCAATGGCCATGGGCTATTTTCCCCTCCCGTTGGTTTCGTTCGCGCTTGTGGCTGCCGCGGTCGCTTTCTGGCCCCGTCGTCGCCGTATCCGGGAGCTTCTGGGTGTCAAACCGCAGCAACAATTCCTGCACTGGGTCTT
>JBATTW010000110.1:0-3738 GCA_049670805.1 Bacteroidota bacterium | reverse complement strand
GCTTACAGGGGTTCCGGGACATTGAAGTTCCGTTCCCACATACCATGTTCCACAATATAGGGGGTCCTGCCGATGAGACGGACTATACGTATCGTACTTCTCCCGCTGATGATACTCCTCTTCAATTCGAGTTCATTCGGGTGGGGGAATCTGACACACGTGTACCTGGTCAAGGAAGTGGGGAAGACGCGTGGTCTGGTCAATCTGCTGGAGACGTACGGCTCGGTGCTAACCGATGCATTCAATCTCCAGCTGGACCAGAGCGGTGTGATTCTGGCTGATCAGCTACACAACTACCCGGGCCAATTTGGAGCCAATCCGACGAGCGGCGCTCTCAAAGCGGTGGCCTTCGGGGTCTATCACCACAACAACGAATGGGGGGTCGACAATACGGCGCACCACGATGGTCTAACCGCAGGGGAGGATGTCGGCTGGGTTATCTACAAGGCGAACCAGATGGCGCCTGAGTTGGTACCAACCGTGAAGGAAATACTCCTGGATGCAGGGCTTGACCCCACCTCGGCAGAGTTGTTCGCCTGGGGGTTGGCCCCCGAGCTGGGTCATGTCCTTGTGGAGACTGCAGTTGACGTCCTGGTGCGCCGGTCTCTGGACCGGGCTGCCGGGGGTCGCCTTGCACTGGCTGCCCAGGTGCGGCCGGCGAGTGTGGGGCAAACGCTGGTGAACGCATACGGCGGGACGCCGGAAGTCACCATGACGGGAGAGGAGATCATTGCGGCGGAAGAGGTCTACCGTCAGCAGATGATCGAGTACGGTCAGGCATTCCTCCTCCCCGAGGGACTCCTTATCCGGACACTGGCTGCGTCGACGGTCCCCGTCGCGGAGATGTACATCGAAGCGGCCCTCTATGAGATGACGGGTTTTCCTGTTGACGTCACAGTGGAAGCGGAGACGGTCAGAGAATTCATCCTCCGGTCAATGGATCATGTCAGCGGGGACTACCAGGCCGAGCTGGCTGCCACGCTGGCCTACATCCGCGGGGAACTGGATTCGCGCGGGATCCAGACCTGCGAGTCGATCTTTGCCCTTGGAAAAGAGGGCGAAGTAGGGGAGGAACTGCAGGCTGTCCCACCGGCATTCAGCCTCGCGCAAAACTACCCCAACCCCTTCAATCCCGAGACATCCATCTCCTATGCGCTCCCTGTTGATACTCGCGTAACTCTTAGTGTCTTCAACGCGCTGGGGCAGGAGGTGGCGAATCTGGTGGACGGGGAAATGCTTGCGGGTGTTCACTCTGTGAAGTGGAACGCATCGGGCCTCGCCAGCGGTGTATATTTCTACCGGATCGCGGCAGAGGGGTTTGTGGAGACGAAGAGGTTGATCCTAACGAAGTAGTCCGGGCCGGGCTACCTGAGAAGACAGACGAGCCGCCGCGGCTGAGATTCCTGTGCCAAGGCGGCTTCGTCGTGTGGAGGTGAGGCGGGTGGATCGCCTTCAGCTGTGTGCCTACTTCATGGGCACGACCCCGCCGAGTTCGCCCACGACATTGACCAGTTCGGAGTCGGCAGGCAACACGACCTTCGCGTTGTTCTGAAGGGATTTCTCAACCGCCTCCAGTTTGCGCAACACCTGCGCGTTTCCGATGAAGTACTTGTGGGCGGCTTCGTTGACAAGTTGAATTGCCTCGGCTTCCCCCTGTGCCTGCAGGATCCGGGACTCACGGACCCCCTCCGCCTTTTTGATTGCCGCTCTCTTTTCACCGTCGGCTGCGGTTTCGGCTGCGGTGGCATAGTCAACTGCCGCCAGCTTCTCGTTTTCCGCCTTGACAATCTTGTTCATCGTTTCCTGGACGTCCCTCGGTGGATCAATCTGCTTCAGCTCGGTCCGGACGATCTGGATGCCCCATGTGTGGGTCTCCTTGATGAGCACCTTGTGGAGCTCGTCATTGATCCGGCCCCGTTCGCTGTTCGCGGATTTCAACGTCAGTGTACCGATGATGTTTCTCAGGGTCGTCCGGGCCAGGTTGACGATCTGGTATCTGACATTGTCGACGTTGTACTGGGACCGCTTGACGCTCTCTTCGTCTTCGTTGATCTTGAAATAGACCTGGGCATCGACCGCCGCGTTGAGATTGTCGTTCGTGATGATCTCCTGTGGTTCAGCGTCGATCATCTGCTCGGTGACGTTGACCTGATACATCCGATCAATGACGGGGATAATCCAGTGAAATCCCGCGTTGGCGAATCGGCGGTATTTCCCGAACCGCTCCACAAGCGCCCTGTGTGTTGGCCTAACGATCCGAATACCCAGCAGAAACGTAAGCAGCACCATGAATGCGACCAAAACCAGCGCGATGATCATTGTGTTTCCCTCCTTTCGATACCGCTTCGGGTCATAGTGTATACACCTGATAGACCGGTTTATTCATTTCTCTCTGATCCATATTGTTTTCAGTCTCAAAAAGGAGTAATTTGAAACGTTTTGTATGGAAGGAGAATGGTAATGAGTTTCCCACGTGCCGTGACGTTCATTCTGGCATCTCTCCTGGCGTTTTCTTCCTGTTCAGAGCCGGAGAGGTATCCGGGTGCGGCCGCTGAGGGCTCGGCCAGAACAACGAGCACGGGTCTGATGTATATCGACCTTGCGGAGGGGACTGGCAGAAGCCCGCAGCCCGGCTGGATTGTCACCGTACACTACACCGGCTTCCTGATGGACTCGACGAAGTTTGACAGTTCGCTGGACAGGGGTGAACCTCTCGTATGTAGAGTCGGTGTCGGCCAGGTGATCGAGGGCTGGGACGAAGGTCTCATGACGATGAGAATGGGTGGAAAGCGTAAACTCATCATTCCATCACATCTGGCGTATGGCGAGGATGGGATGCCCGGTCTGATTCCACCGGAAGCCGATCTCGTATTCGATGTTGAGCTTCTGGATGTCCGATCGCCGAACGAATAGGTCCCTACTCTATGCTGACAGAAAAAGGAGATGAAAATGCAGCGTATTCTCTTGGCCTTTTGTGTCGTTGCCCTCCTGGGGTCATCAACCCGGGGTGAGAATCTCTTCGAACGGTTTTTTCTCGACAAGACTCTGCGTGTCGATCTGTATCACTCCGGCACCAGTGGATCGGAGTCCTTCAGCCTCGACCGGTCGCTACTGGAGGGGAGCTGGCCGGGAAGCAGGGTAAACCTCATCGACACCATGAGCCTGGGTGAGTACCAGGTCCGTGTATACGACAGGGTGACCGGCCGGCTGATCTATTCGAGGGGGTATTCCACGATCTTCAACGAATGGCAGACAACCGATGAGGCTGCCTCGGGAACACAGCGGACGTTTTCGGAAACAGTGCGGTTCCCCCGGCCACGACGCGCTATTCAGCTCACGATCGCGCGCCGTCAGAAGAACATGACATTCCGTGAGATTTTTTCCGTCGTCGTCGATCCTGCTGATCCCACGCAGATAAGCAAGAAGGTCCACAAATCTCGTCAAAGGGTCTCGGGCCTGATGGAGAATGGTCATCCGGCCGAAAAAGTGGATATTGTGATCATTGGAGATGGATACTCGCGCGAGGACCAGACGAAGTTCCATGAGGATGCTGAATACTTCAACAGGGTTCTCTTTGAGACCCTGCCTTTTGCGGCCAGAAAAGACGATTTCAATGTCTGGGCGGTGGCGGTGGAATCCCCCGAAAGCGGGATTGACGTGCCGGACAAGGACGTGTGGAAAGGAAACCCGCTCGGCTGTATGTACAACACGTTCGGGTCACCGCGGTATATTCTCACG
>JBATTW010000109.1:0-1525 GCA_049670805.1 Bacteroidota bacterium | reverse complement strand
TCCGGAGCAACGTGGAGGTCACCCGGTACGCACTCCGACACAAGCTGATCGACTGACGCAACCTTGCAATCCAGTCTTCGGGAGGTTGATGATGAAAGACAATGCGACAGGTGTTCTGATCCTGTGTCTCCTGGCGACACAGGGATGCGCGCCGGAAACCGATCCGACGATGAGCGCGAATGAGCACAACCCGTCCCCCCATAAGGCGGCGACCGTAGTCGAGGGAGATGCAAGATTCACGTTTCTCACAGACAGATTGGTGCGGATGGAATGGTCACCCGGAGGGAGGTTCGAAGATCGGGCCTCTCTCGTTTTCTTGAATCGCAGGATGCCGGTCCCTCAATTCGATACGCTGGAGGAAGAAGGGTGGTTGGAGATCCGCACATCCGGGCTTACCGTTCGCTACAGGATGGGGGGTGGGAGATTCGACGACACAAACCTGGAAGTGCACTACCAGGTCGGCGGGCAGTCAGAAATCTGGAGGCCGGGGGTTGAGGATACAGCAAACCTCGGAGGAACAGTTCGGACACTCGATGGGATCGAGGGTGAGACGACTCTCCCGCCCGGACTCCTCTCCCGGTCGGGGTGGACTCTCGTTGATGATTCCGAACGCCCGTTGTTTGACGATGGTGAGTGGCCCTGGGTGATGGCGCGACCCGAGGGAGACGCGCAGGACTACTACTTCTTCGGGTATGGGTTGGACTACAAAAAGCAGCTGACGGACTATACCCGGGTTGCGGGAAGGATCCCGATGCTGCCCAGGTTCGCCTTCGGCGTCTGGTGGTCACGCTACTGGGGGTATACAGACGAGGAGTTCAAGCAGCTGGTAGAGGAATTCAGGATCCACGATGTTCCACTGGACGTTCTGGTGGTCGACATGGACTGGCATCTCACGTTCAACATGCGATGGGACAAGAAGGTGCTCGATCAGGCGGGTCAACGCCTTGGCTGGACAGGCTATACGTGGGACTCCAGTTTTTTCCCGGACCCTGAAGGGTTTCTCACTTGGTGTGAACAACAGGGACTGAAAACACCACTCAATCTACATCCCGCCTCCGGCATACAACCTCATGAGCTGCACTACCCCGAGATGGCCAGAGCCATGGGGATCGATCCATCGACAGAGAAGTATGTCCCGTTTGATATCGTGGACAGGGATTTCGCGGAGAATTACCTGAACCTCATAATCAGACCACTCGAACGCCAGGGTGTCGATTTCTGGTGGCTGGACTGGCAACAGTGGAGCACGACGAGCATTTCCGGGGTCACACCCACCTGGTGGTTGAACTATGTCTTCTTCACCCACATGGAGCGTCAGGGGGGGGCGCGACCCCTCCTCTTTCACCGATGGGGAGGACTTGGAAATCACCGCTACCAGTTCGGGTTCACCGGGGATGCGATCTCGGTCTGGGAGTCACTGGCCTTTCAGCCCTTCTTCACCGCAACCGCATCGAATGTCGGGTGGGGGTACTGGAGTCATGATATGGGTGGACACATGCCGGGCCCCGTCAGTCCCGAGCTCTAC
>JBATTW010000108.1:0-1543 GCA_049670805.1 Bacteroidota bacterium | reverse complement strand
GTAGAGCTTTCCGTGCCGTTTCACCGATTCCAGCAGCACACGGTATCCGCCGTCTCCTGCAACGCCCCGTGAACGACCAAGCTCGTTGCCCGCTCCGTCCCGCACGTCGTGCTCCCACCATTCCCTCCCCTCGATGTTTGTGGTCTGGTACGAGTAGGGGCCGGCGAGGAAGTCAATATCTTTGCTGCTCAGGACCTTTTCGGGGGCGAGGTGGCCGCCGTCCTGCATCCAGACGTTTTCCAGCTGGTATCCGTAGAACGCACCGCACAACACGCGCCGATGTGTCTCTTCTTTCGTGATGCGCGCGAAGCGAAGAAGGCTATCGGCGATAATCTCTTCGTGGAACCTCTTGTAGTATGAAATGACCTCTTTCTCTTTTGCCGGATCCCGAAGCAACCCCAGACTCGTCTCCTTTCGGCTCTCCAGGTCGGGGACGGTTCCCAGCTTCTTCTTCATCGGGTCGCTGTAATCGGGGATGAACTCCGCCATGAAGTAGTGCCATTCACCGTATATGCCGCTGCCAATCTGGTACCCGATGAATCTGTTCCTGAGAGGAGAGGTCTCGACGAACCTCAGAAAGGCTTTGAGGAGTTTCTCCATCTCCGATTGCCACACCTCGGAGGCAAACGAGGGCTCGTCCAGTTGAATCCCCCATAGCCAGCCACCCTCGGGATTTGGTAGGACGGGACGGTACTGGCGCCTCCCTTCGGCCTCCGTGGGGAGCGCGCATTTGATCAGCTCCTCAGGATGAGTTTCTTTCCACCAGCCCGGGACGTCGAGCAACACTCTGGGGAGAAAGAAGGCATCGGGGTGTTCTGAGAGGAGTCCCGCACAGTGTCTCTCCAGAAACGACCAGTCGTATTGATCCGGTTCGGTCCATGCGGCATTGAGACCGATGATAGGGTGGAGGATCTTGATTCCGGCCTGCTTGAAATATTTCGCGCTGGCTTCGAGCAGCCAGCTCCACGCAAGCAGGGGATAGACCTCTTTTCCATTTACAAACAGCCGCGGAGTTCCCATCCTTTCCCGTACTTCCACCTGCGCAGGGTGCTCTCCGATAAGCTTTTGAATTTCGGGGTTCATAGGGTTGCCTGGTTTTGCATGATAAGATTTTGCAATATAGCAACGATTTGTTATACTTTCAGCATTCCTTTTCACGAGACGAACCAAGACACTTGTTTGCACGTAGCTTCAGGAGACCCATTCGACTGGCATTCCTCGTCGGAACGCTCCTCTCGCAGATTCTCCTCGCGCAGGACACCCACTACTGGAACCTGCATTACGGGACTCAATCCACGCTTTTGGGGGGTGCGGTCATCGGGAGTGTTGCCGACCTGAGCGCGACGTACTACAACCCGGGTTGGCTTGCTCTCAAGAAAGACGCCGGCGTGATTCTGAGCGCACGGGTCTATGACGTAAACACGCTCGAAATCGAGGGGGATGGCATTCAAAAGAGGTCAATCTCCAGTTTCGGGATTTCGCCGTCTCCCAGCCTGATCGCCGGGAGGCTTCCATCTGACTCCTTGATCGGGCAGAAGTTGAC
>JBATTW010000107.1:0-2826 GCA_049670805.1 Bacteroidota bacterium | reverse complement strand
GGAATGAATTCGGTTGCCTCAGCTTCCGGACAGAGTCCAAAAGAGAATCCATTCTCTGACATCCATTCAAACAACGCTGTGTCCTCTCCACCAGAAAGCCCCAAGTCTTCGTCAAAGAGTGGGCTCTTCAGCAGTGACTCACGACGAAGACAGGCGTTACCCGTTATGAGGTGGATTTCCCCTTCTGGGAGGAGCACGTTTCGGGCAAAATACCCGCCCTCCACTATCCATCTCGGAGGTTCCACCTCAAATGAGGGGCGGACGGGACCAAACGTACCCGACAAATGGTTCGCTTCGAGCATCCCGACGTGAGCTGTCAGCCACGACGGGGAAACCCACTCGTCGTCATCCACAAAAGCACAGTATGTTCCGGAGGCACCCGTCACCCCCCGGTTGCGGGCGCGGGCAATGTTCTGCTCTGTTTCGATCTCGTACCGGAGCCGGAATTTGCAGTTCGCTGCAATACTCTCGCACACCTTTCCGGCACTCCCGGTTGCATCGTTATCCACAACAAGAATCTCCACCTCGTCACTCTGGAATCCTTGAAGACGGGCGAGTGATTCCAGAAGCCTTGACAGGCTGGCAGGTCGCTTGTACGTCGCAATGCAAACGCTCACCCGGTGCTGTTGCACGCTTCTCCCTCGGAGGTCAGTTCTCCCGATTCACCTCACCCTGGGACGGCAGTGAGGTTTCTTTCCTGATCCTGGCCAGGCGGACCCAACACAGACTTGCCATCACGACATTGGAAACGACCAGAGCCAAAAGAAAGCCCACGGGGCCGGTGGAAAGGACCAGCGCAGCTGCAAGTATCACACTGACACACGCAGCAACGATTCCAATATACGCAAGTGATCTGAATAACCGAAGTGACTGAAACGCGGTGCTGAAGTTCGTGTTGAAGACATTGACAAGTGCAATCAACCCCCACAGCGGGATAAACTGACCAACCCCATGATAGCTGGGAGGCAGAAGGGCGGGCGCGATCAGCGGGAAAGCGAGGACGAGAACGATTGTGTAGGCTACGATGAGGGCGGAGAATACCACTGTCCCGGTCTTCACAATGCGGAGTACGGTAGACGTACCTTCCTCCTGGTTTGCGTGGCTCATGACCGGCCTGATATACATGCCCCAACCTGCGATGACAAGTATCACCGGCATCATCGTCAGCCGAGCCGCGGAGATCTCCGCAATATCAGCCATCCCCCCCGACAACCCCGACAGGTACACATACGTGTTGCTCTGTACCCAACTTGCCAGCACCCCAAGCAACGCCCATTTGCTGTAGACCCAGGTCTGGCCGAATGTCTCCCGGAATTCCCAGGATGCGGACCAGACGTCACGGAAATACCCTGCAAAGAAGAGGGACGACACAGCACCCGCCACACCAATTGCCACCATGCCGCCTGCGGCCGACAACCGATGCAGGTATGTGAACCCCAACAACGCTCCGAGCATCAGGGCCGCATACGCGATGCTGAACGTCATAGACCGGCCGGGCCGGAGACGAACGTAGAACAGCGATCGGAAGAAATCGCGAGCCAGGTAGCCCAGGACCGCCAACAGGAACAACCACCCCACAGAATCGTGGACGGGAGAGCCTAACACGCCCTCCAGAATACGCGGCAGAAACGGAGCAAGGAGCAGGCCAAGGGCACCAACGAGAAAGAGGTGTCCGAAAAACAGACTGGCGACAAACGAAGGACGTTTTGATTCAGGGATGGAAGGAAACAGTACAGTCAGGGGGGCGTTGACAACCGAATTCTGGAACCCGGCAACAAGTAACGTCAGAGTTGTGAGAGTGACGTAGAGCCCGTACTCTTCCTGAGTCGCCAGGTGGATGAAGAGAGCCCCCACCAGAAAATTGGTGAGGCTGAGTACGCCCTGGTCAGACGCGGCGGCAAGGCTGTCTCGAAGAACCGTCCGGGGGAGGTGGTCCGTTCTCATCCGTTCTGCGTGTACCACTCAATCGTCTTCTTCAGACCTTCTTCGAAACCCGTCCGCGCTATGAACCCAAACTTCTGTTCCGCACGCGTCGTATCCAGCATCCGCCGTGGCTGGCCGTTGGGTTTCGTCCTGTCCCAATTGACCTTTCCCTTGTACCCCGTCAGCCGAACAATGAGCTGCACGAGATCTTTGATGGATATCTCAAACCCTGCCCCGATGGTCACCGGTTCGGGCTCGTCATACTTCTCGGTCGCGAGCGCGATCGCCTCCGCGGCATCGTGGACGTAGAGGAACTCACGTGTCGCGCTGCCATCTCCCCAGACTACGATCTCCGAGGTCCCACCGTCCCGCGCATCGATACACTTCTTTATGAGGGCTGGAATGACATGTGAGGAAGAAGGATCAAAATTGTCGCCGGGTCCATAGAGATTCACCAGAAGCAGATATATTGCGTTGAAGCCGTACTGTGCCCTGTACGCGCCGGCCTGTACGAGCATCATCTTCTTCGCCAGGCCATAGGGAGCATTTGTCTCCTCCGGATATCCATTCCACAGATCCTCTTCGTTGAAAGGAACGGGCGCAAACTTGGGGTACGCGCAGATTGTCCCCACCGCCACAAATTTCTCAACTCCGTGTTGCCTTGCCAGCTCCATGAGCTGTATTCCCATTATCGCGTTATCGTAGAAAAAGCGCCCCGGATTGTCCCGATTCGCGCCAATCCCCCCGACAACCGCGGCGAGGTGTACGATCGTTGCCGGTTGTGCCGCGTCCAGCATCCTTCGAATATCATCCTCGTGTCGAAGGTCGTATTCCCTTCTCCGCGGAACAAACAGACTCCCGAGTCCTCTCCGTTTGAGATTTTCGACGAGCGCGCTTCCCAGG
>JBATTW010000106.1:0-8307 GCA_049670805.1 Bacteroidota bacterium | reverse complement strand
CCCCCCCGTGTACTTCCGGGTGATCGCGGAGTCCAGCTCAATGAAAGGTTCCCACTTTCGCGCAACGCGCATCGGGAGAGGCTCCAGCCGGCCCTTGAGGTAGATGTCCAGCATCCGATGGGCCTTCCCCTCCGGGTCCAGTGATCTGACGTTTGCCAATATGACAATGCCAAGTTCGAACTCGGGCAGGTAGAGCATTGCCGATGAGAACCCGCCAGTTGACCCCGAATGCCCGATCGTTACCGCGCCCCGGTATTTTCCCACACCAAGGCCGGCGGCATAAAAGATCTCCGACCCGTCATTCAGCCTTCCTTTCCGGGTCATGCCGGTCATGAGCATCTTTCCACCAAGCGCCCGGGACCGAAAGTTGTCCACCCATCTCACCATATCTTCAATGGTGGAGAAGATGTGGGACTGTCCCGCAAAGTCGACGTTGAGCTGATGGTCCCGGGTAAAACCCTCGTCCTTTGTGCGATACGCCTCAGCCCTACCAGGGATGAGTGCAAAACAGTCGGATTGAGCGAAGGAATCCCACATCTTCACCGGCGCAAGTATCTTCTTTTTTGTCCAGTCGGCAAAGGACTCCCCTGTCACCCGCGCGACTATCTCCGCGAGGAAGACATAGTTGGTGTTGCAGTAGGACCATTGCGTTCCGGGCTCGAACTTCAGTTTCTTCTGCCTCTGGAGCAGTTTCAGCACATCATCGAAATCCAGATAGTCCTGCCGCCGGTATCCCGTATACGGGAGCACCTGCCAGTAGTCCCAGAGGCCACTGGTGTGATGAAGAAGATTCCTGAGCCTGACCGGGTGTTCGTACGGGGGAAGTTCCGGTAGATGCATCTGGATGCTGTCATCCAGGCTCAGCTTCCCCTCCCGCTCCAGCATTAGCACCGCCATCGCAGTGAACTGCTTGCTGACCGAGCCGAGATCGAATCGTGTTCGGGAAGAGATCGGGACATTTTGCTCCAGGCTGGCCATCCCGAAGTGACGTTTGTAGACCACCTCCCCCTTCTCAACGATCGCCACCGCAGCCCCGGGTGAGGTTTCGCTGTTCCACTCCGCAAAGAGGCCATCGATCTCAGTCGCAAACGGCGTCTGCGCGGGTGCCTGACCTGTCGCCAGGGCCAGCACAAAGCCAGGGACAAATAGAAGGCATTTTACGGTTCTATCACACGTACGCGATATCACGGTTGTGGGTTCTCACTCCACCTTGATCACGACCATGGTCATGTCATCGTGCTGGGGAGTGCTCCCGCTGAAGTCCTTGATCGACTGGACGACCTTGCCCAGGATCTCCTTGGCCGACCGTCCTTTATGGGTGGAGATCACGTCCAGGAGACGGTCTTCGCCGTACTCCTCCCCGTCCTTCCGGCGCGCTTCGGTGAACCCGTCGGTGTAGAGGGTCAGGACGTCCCCGCTGACCAGGTCCACCTCATCCTCCTCCAGAAACTCCTGGAACTTGGGGCCGGATTCCAGCCCCACGGCGATCCCTCTGGGTATGAGCATGAGGTTCTGATCACTGTCCCGGTGTGTCAGTATTGCGGGATTGTGTCCCGCACGCGCGATCCTCATGGTCCGTGTCATATTGTCCAGGACCGCGTAGTAGATGCTGACAAAAGAGTTCCGCTCAATGTTGGTGTACATCTGGCGGTTGAGCTTGTCCAGCACCTCTTTCGGGGAAGAGCTCGCCGCGGCCGAGGTCTGCAAGATTCCCTTGGTCAGCGTCATGTATATGGCGGCGGGCACACCCTTCCCTGAGACATCACCAATGGCAATCCCTATCTTCCCTTCGCCCAGATCAAAGAAATCGTAGTAGTCGCCACCAACTTCCAGCGCGGGGAGACAGACACCCGCGATATCGAACCCGTCCACAACCGGGTCTTTCTTGGGGAGAAGGCTCATCTGGACCTTCCGGGCGATATCCAGTTCATGCGCCATCCGTTCCCGCTGGGTGATGAGCTTCACATAGCTGGGTTTCGCCTCCAGCTCTTCCTTCGTGAGGGGCCTTCCCCAGATGCGGGCAACCACCGCAACGGCCATGGGAGCAAGACCGACCACCAGCACGGCAAGACCCGAGCTGAGGAAGGTCGTGTGTTCCATCGTGAAGAGCTGGTAGCCGTAGAGGACAGAACTCAGCACAAACCACCCGATGAGGACAGCAATCAGGTCATACCGGACAAAGACCAGACCCAGGAAGAACGTTGTGAGCACGGCAATCGCGTACCTCAGGGAAACCGGATAGAGGGGAACGACAGTCTGACCGAACGAGACCAGCAGAGCCATCAGGAGAAGCGCCACAAACGTGTTCAGGGTATCGTTCTTGATGAGCCTGATGTATTTCTTGAAAAAACCCATCAGGAACACAACGCCTACAAAAGTATAGAAGAGCGAGTCGGTCAGTGCCTCTCCCAGCACCTCGATCGCCGGGATGTTGGATGTCAGAAGGAAGATAGAACCCTGGGTCTCGGTCCAGCCCGAGAAGGAGGTTGTCGCCAGAAACGTCAGGGATGACCAGATTCCCAGCGCGACAAAGCCCGCCATGTACCCGACAAAGACGGATGGGAGAAGAGACGGGAAGAGGATTCGGCCGCTGGAGATCCTGTCAAACAACGTCAGCTTGTAACCCCATTTTTCGCGGACTATCGAATCGCCGACCGACCAGGACTGGAGGATCATCACCGCTCCGATGACGCCCCCCAGAGTCCAGACCACCAGATACCCTATCATCCGTATCGGTGGGCTGAGGTTTCCGGGGCCGACAAGCGACCAGAAATCAAATGCATTGACCGCCATCGCGACCATGACACCGGCATAGACGATCCCGACCACAACGGGGGCCTTGACGGCGATCTCGCCAGCATGGAACCGGAGAACATAGAGTATGCTCAGCACGATGAAAATCGCCACCAGGATGACCGGCACGACAACCAGCCTGACCACATTCTCGTCCTGCAGCTGTTGCACGGGCAGATTGAGATATCGTTCCGGAACGAAGAAATAGGTGGTCACCTGGTCCACCTGATCTCCGCGTACGGTTGTACGGAGTCGGAGCTGTATGTCGTTTGGAAAGCTATACGTTGAATAGTAGTTGAGGAAGAAATCCATCCTGTCTGTCTGTCGATCGCTTGCGACTTCCAGGAGCTCGTAATTCGAAAGGTCGATGTTCAGCCTGGTCTCCAGGAAGTTGTCCATCACCGCCTTGGCTTCCTCCTGGGTCAGGACGTTGCCGGGGACGTCTTCAGGAACGTAGTGGTTGAAACCGAACGGAACGCCGTCAGCGCCGACCATTGCTTCGTAGATCGCCCGGCCATTGCCGCCGAACCATGCCACTGACCAGTAGTATGCCGGGGATCGCTCTTCCAGGAAGTTGTAGTCTTCTTCGGAGAAGCCATAGATCTGATACGGCATCTGCTGTGTGGGTGAGGGGAGAAACCGGACAGCTCGAGTGAGTGTATCCAGGGCTGAGGTATCGAATCCCTGCCTGGCAAGGTACTCCTCCCCGATGCGGGCAATATCCTCCCGCCCTTTCGAAACCTCGACCCTCGCAAGCGGGGTGATCCGGGGTTGAAACGTCAGGAAGAGGGCAATACCGACAGCCCCCAGAACAAACCAGATGGCGTACTCAGATCGGGAGAATCGGTGCATTCAAGGATCTCCTCAGCGTGTTAGGCTCTTCAATCACATACAATATGGACGAATGACCAAAGAAATCAAGTCTCTTCCCGGGCAACCCCGGCACGCCTCCGGAAGAGGCTCTTACACACCGCCCTCCATCTTCTGGAGGTTCTTCTTGTAGCCCCCCTTGTCGGGGGAGAGTTCGACCGCCCTCTTCATCGCCTCGATCGCTCTGGCTTTGCTCCCGCCAACATATTCCAGCCAGGCCACCGTGTCCCAGATATGGGCGGCTTCCGGCTTGAGGGAGACAGCCTCCCGGGCGATCTGGATCCCCCACTCGTACTTCTCGCTCATCTCGTTCTCATAGATGTACCAGGCGCACGCGTTCATTCTATCGGCGTCTCCCGGTCTGAGCTCCAGGATTCTGGCGTACGCAGCGATTGCAGCGTCGTGGTTTTCATTGTTCCTGTTGTACTTGAAGACGAAGTTGTACCCGTCCCACAACAGCTTTTCGTTGGTGGTCTTATTCAGGAAGGCGGCAAGAGGTTCCACCTTATCTTTCGTCCACATATCGGCGACGGCCAGAGAGAATCTGGCGTCCTCGGCGTAGCCCTTCTGATCCTCCGGGTCCAGCTCCAGGATTCTGGTGAAGTACGCGGGGGACTTCAGGCCCTGCCCCCGGTCCACATATCTCACCGCTATAGCATAGTTGAGATCGACATCATCCGGTTCCCTTTCCAGCCTGGAAAGCATGCTTCGCAGCGTATTCTTGCCTGAGGCGTATTCCTGGAGCGTCTTGAAATAACTATCCGGGTCATCGTCGTAGCCGAATAACCGGTCGATCTCACCGCCGCCAGAGTCAAGAAACAGCACCGTCGGAAACCCCGCCACCTCGTATTTCTTGTGGATCTGCTTTCCCAGAGTGTCCTTGACATTGACCTTCAGACAGACAAACCTGCTGTTCACGAAGCCGCCGACTTCGTTTTCGGAAAAGACCTGTTTCTCGAGTCTCTTACAGGGAGCGCACCCGTCAGCCCAGACATCAATCAGAACCATCTTTTCCTGAGCGCGAGCCGAGGCGAGGGCCTCATCCAGGTCCATGCTGACAAATTCAACACCCTTCTCATCGGCGAAAGGCGTCGAAACCGCGACGAGGAGCAACAAAACAGCGACGAAGTACTTCATGACGGGCCTCCATAACAGGCAGAGAATGGGGGATGGTATGAAGAACGGGGGATACGTGTCTGGGTACTTTTACGTTCCGAAAGCCACTCTGTTGCAGCACGGATTTCCTTCTTCAGAAAAGATCGATATATTGAGTGTGTAATTTCCCTTTCTCAGGAGGCCAACATGAAGCTTCCAAACTATGTTTTTCTGGACGGCAAGATCCTCTCGTATGATGAGGCAAAAGTAGGGGTTTTGACGCATGCCCTGAACTATGGAACGGCGGCTTTTGGAGGGGTTCGCGGATACTGGAACGATGATGAGGCGGAACTGTTCATCTTCCGACCACGGGACCACTACCACCGCTTCTTGCAGTCGGCCAGTCTCCTCCGGATGGAGCTCCCCTACTCTGAGCAGGACCTCATCAACGCTACGCTGGAGCTGGTGCGTCTGGAGGGTTTCAAGGAGGATGTCTACATCCGCCCGCTCGCCTTCTACAGCGACGAGATCATCGGGGTCCGGTTGCACAATCTCACACCAAAGGTATCCATCGCCTCCCTCCCCTTTGGGAGATACGTGGAGAACGAGGAGAACGCGCACGTCACCATCTCTTCATGGAGGCGTGTTGACGACAACATCATCCCTGCCAGGGGGAAGATCGCGGGTGCATACGTCAACTCGGCGTTTGTGAAGTCGGATGCGCAGCTGGCCGGATTTGACGAGGCGATCGTCCTGAGCAATGACGGTCACGTCTCCGAGGGCTCCGCCGAGAACATCTTCATTGTCCGGAACGGCGTTGCGGCAACACCCATGATTACGGACAACATCCTGGAGGGGATTGTTCGCCGCACCGTCATGCAGCTTCTGCGCGATGAACTTGGCGTGAAGGTTGAGGAACGCCAGATCGACCGGACCGAGCTCTACCTGGCGGACGAGGTCTTCTTCACGGGCACGGGGGTCCAGATCAGCGCGATAACGCGCATCGACCACCGGGCGGTCGGGACCGGAGAGATGGGCACGATCACCAGACAGCTGCGCGAGATATACTTCAATGTTGTGCGGGGACGTGTGACCAGGTATCGGGACTACTGCATGCCGGTCTACGCAAAACAACCCGTCAGTGCATGATAGACGCGTCTGTTGCGACTGCCAAAACAAAAAGCCCGGCCAGAAGCCGGGCTTTGCCTATTCATGCCATCCCTCCAATGCACACCGGATCAAGCAGGGGATTCTCGAAGCGACACCGCGTAGTAGAGCGACGCCGAGGCAAGCCTGATCCATATAATGGAGAAGATGATCCCCACACCTACGAGAATGAGTCCCCCGATGGCAACGAGAATCGCCACGGCACCGATCAGGAAGACGGTGAAGGCGTGTCCCCTGGTCAGACGCCAGCTCTCCTTGACGGCATCCACCACCTCCATCTTCTCCTCGACGACGAGATAGGGGACGAAAGCGAGTTTGCAGCCGAAGTATATCCCAGGAATAATGAAGAGGACCATCCCGGCGCCCACAATCGTCAGGGTCAGAATGTTGGCCAGGACGGCGTTCCAGTAGTTCTGAAACGACCGGAACATGTCTTTGACCTTCACTGTCTTCCCCCGTGCCGCCCTCAAGAACGCATAGGCGATTCCATACTCCAGCGGCCAGTTGAAGAGAATGACGAAGACCAGGGAGAAAATTGCAGCAGCAGCCGGCCCGCCGATCTCCACAAAGAGGATGTTGACCGTGATATTGTCGAGTATCGATTGACCCCCCTGATCATCCTTCAGGAAGGCGTATGGTAGAGAGAGAAGAATAGAGACACCGGTGATAAGGAGGAGCTCGAGTACGTACTTCCACATCTGGCGCCACCCGTGGGCATAGCAGGACCTGGCGGTTGGCCTGACCGGGGGCTTCTGTATCGCAGATTCGCTCTCTTGAGCCATGTTTTTTCCTCCAGAGTCCTCAGTTGACAACCAGCAAAGGAATTCCTAGATTGGCGAGAATCTTGATCATATTGAAGGCAACAACTTCCAGAGAAGCAAGGAGCTGATCTTTTACCGGATACGAGAAATCCAGTTCGAAGTTCCACACACATGACAGTCGCATCTGACGAGCCAACATAAGGAGAAAAGAAAGATGAATGACGAAATAGGAAACGCTGCCGGTCTGGTCTGGAAGACCCTGAACCGCGAAGGGAAGGTCACTCTGGCCAGGTTGCGTCAGCGGACCGGTCTCTCCGTCGAACTCGTAAATCGCGCCATCGGATGGCTTGCGCGCGAGGACAAGCTGAATTTCGAGAAGAAGGCCCGCTCAATCACCATATCACTGAAGGTCTAGAAGGAGTTACTATCTCGGGGAACCCGCAAAGGCGATGCGATTCGTCTCGGCCGGTCTCATCGTCGCAGGAATCGTAGGTCTGAAACTCGCCTCATCTGCCTCTGCGGTCCCTCTCCCTTACGCGGAACCCCTCATCCAGATCCTCCAGTATGTGATTGTCGCGCTCGTACACATCGCCCATGAAGTGCACCTGCCCGACCTCATCCACGTAGGCTGTCCAGTAGAGAATCACGACAGGCATCGGCCTGTTCAAATAGACCGTCTGGGTCTTTTCCGATCTAATCACCTTGTCGATTTCCGCACGATTCCACTTCTCGGGATCATCCAGCAGCCGCTCTGCCAGCTCAAAGGGGTTCTCCACCCTGATGCAACCTGAGCTGAATGTCCGGGTTTCCCGGTCAAACAATGACTTGCTCGGAGTATCGTGGAGAAAGACAAAATACTGGTTGGGGAATATAAACTTCACCAGTCCCAGAGCATTCGTAGGGCCGGGCCCCTGCCGGATCATGTAGGGGAAGTCGCTACCGCTGTACCTGGACCAGTCAATGGTACTCGGATCCAGAACCTTGCCACTGTGTGTGACAACGTCCATGTTCTTTCGGTTCAGATACGATGGATCCTTCTTGATCGCCGGCAGCACATCCTTGGCAAGAATCGTGGGAGGGACCGTCCAGGTCGGATTGAACACGATGTACTTTAGCTCTGCCTTGAAGACCGGTGTTTTCCTGTAGGGTTTTCCAACCTGCACCCGCGCAAGGAAATCGAAGGCCCCGTCCCGCACGTGTGCCGCATGGAAGCCGGCGATATTCACCAGAACATATTCTCTGTCTATGTCCTGGAGCACCCAGCGGCCCCGCTCCAGATTGACGCGAATCTGGTCAATGCGAGCCGCGACCGGGACATTCATCTCCGCAAGAGTTCCTTTTCCGATGACCCCGTCGTCAGCAATTCGGTGTCGGCGTTGAAATTGTTTCACCGCCTCTTCCAGCTGCGTGTCAAAAATCTCTGAGGTCCGATTCTCCGCCTTCGGCAGATCTCCCGTCACTGCGAGCCGTTCACGAATCGCCGGTATGCGCCGATCGGTCATCCCGGGCTTCAGCGTCTGCCCTTCCGGAACGGCCTCCCACCCCCCCGCTTCTTGAATCGCCCGGTAGTCCGCCAGCGCTTTCTTCAGGCGCACATAGTACGGTGCCGTCGGTTTGGTCC
>JBATTW010000105.1:0-14010 GCA_049670805.1 Bacteroidota bacterium | reverse complement strand
TCGTTGCGGAGATCCTCTTCACCCACTCGTTTACGTCCGACACGCCGGACTTCTGGCGCAGGGAAGGTGAGTACTATCCGCGGCATGGCGGGCGGTTCACGGGTGAACCTGCCTATTTCAAACACATCCTCGGCGCGGGGACCGCGCTGCTGGAAAAATCTGGGATGTCACCGCGAGACTTCAAGTATGCTGTTTTCCACATGCCGAACGGAAAGTTTCCGCAGGAGGCGGGCAAACGCCTGGGCTTTACGAAAGACCAACTCGCCACCGGGTGGATCGTGCCCTGGATGGGAAACACCTACTCGGGCTCGTCCCCGACGGGTCTGGCCGCGATACTGGACGAAGCCGCGCCCGGGGATCAGATCTTCATGGTCTCTTTTGGCTCAGGTGCGGGAAGCGACGGTTTCATCTTCCGGGTGACCGATGAAATCGCCCGGGTCCAGGATCGCGCGGCGAAGGTGCGCGACTTGCTGGATAACGAGAAGATCTATCTGAACTACGGCGAGTATGCGAAGTTCCGCCAGAAGATCAAGCTCCAAGACTGAGGAGTACCGACATGAGAGATGTCATGGTTATCGGGGCGGGCATGACGAACTTTGGCGAGCTGTGGGGGAAGTCGATCAGGCAGATGTTCGTTGAAGCCGCCGAGGCTGCGATACGCGACGCCGGCGTGGACCACATTGATTCCATGTATGTCGGAGCGATGTCTTCAGGTCTGTTCGTTTCTCAGGAGCATCTGGGCGCCGTCATGGCGGACTACCTGGGAGTGACGCCGGTACCGGCAACGCATGTGGAATCGGCATGTGCATCGGGTGGCGCCTCGTTTCGACAGGCCTTCCTGGAGGTGGCTTCGGGTGCCAGCGAGATTGTGCTTGCCGGTGGCGTGGAGAAGATGACCGACGGCGCGGATGTCACAGAGGTGCTGGCAACGGCGGCGGACCAGGAGTACGAAGTGTATCAGGGTGTGACATTCCCCGGGCTCTACGCCATGATCGCCCAGGCGCATATGGAGGAGTTCAAGACAACGCGCGAACAGCTGGCTGCCGTGGCGGTGAAAAACCACGAGAACGGGATGAAGAACCCGAACGCGCAGTTTCGCCGGCGGGTGACAGCCGAGCAGGTGATGCAGTCAACCATGGTGGCCGATCCTCTCCGCCTGCTGGACTGCTCTCCGGTGAGCGACGGTGCCGCAGCCGTTATTCTGGCGTCGCGCGACGCCGCAAAGGCGGTGGGGAAGAATCGGGTCAGGGTGAAGGCGTCCGTCCAGGCGTCGGACACGATCGCGCTCCACAGCCGCAAGAGCCTCACCACACTCAGTGCGGTGGTGACTGCGGCGGGGAAGGCCTACTCCATGGCCGGCGTCAAACCTTCCGGGATCGATTTCGTTGAGGTTCACGATTGCTTTACCATCGCTGAAATCGTCGTCTCGGAGGATCTCGGCTTTTTCGAGAAGGGAAAGGGTGGTGAGGCTGCGGAGCAAGGTCTTACCGCGATCGGCTCGGACCATATTCCCATCAACACGAGCGGAGGGCTCAAGTCGAAAGGTCATCCGGTCGGGGCAACGGGAATCGCTCAGATCATCGAAGTGTACGAGCAGCTCGCCGGGAAAGCCGGTGAGCGACAGCTACCGAAAGCGCGCATCGGCATGGCCCAGAACATGGGCGGCAGCGGAGCAAGCTGCGTGATTCATATCCTGGAGGCGCTATGATATCTGCCCGATATGCCCGCGAGATTCCACAACGATACAGACTGGAAGCCGGGAAGTGCACAGGTTGTGGGGAAGTGAGTTTCCCGCCGCGATCCATATGTCCTGGATGTTCCTCGAAGAATTTCGAGACAGTGAAGTTGAGTGAAGAGGGTACGATTGTCACTTTTACCGTGATCCGCGTTGCGTCGGAGAAGTTCGCAAAACAAACCCCCTTTGTGGTGGGCATCGTAGAGCTGGCTGACGGGGTGAGGATCACCACGCAGATCGCCGATGTGGATGTCGATTCAATCTCTATCGGCCAGCCGGTCAGAATGATTTTCAGAAACATTCAGGAAGACGGGCACGCGGGGGTTCTCTGTTACGGCTACAAGGCGGTGCGTGTTTGAGCCCTGGAGAGATCAAGGAACGGTGAACAACCGGGACAGGCAGTGAAGCAACAGGTTCGGGTGGCGTCGGGGCATGGATTCTGGGGTGATCTGCAATCAGCCCCGATGGATCAGGTGTCGAGTGGTCCGGTGGACTATCTCGTTATGGACTTCCTGGCGGAAGTGACCATGTCCATCATGCAGAAGCAGAAACGCCGGAATCCCCATTCGGGTTTTGCGCGCGACGTGGTCCACATCATAGAAGAGATCCTACCGATCTGTCTTGAGAAGGGGATAAGGATCGTCACCAATGCGGGAGGGGCCAACCCCGAGGGATGCCGGGACGCGATATTCAAGTGTGCCCGAAAGATGAACCTCAGCGGGCTCAGAGTCGCGACGGTGAGGGGGGACGACATACTGGACCGTGTTGACGGGTTTGCCGAACGTGGAATCACTCTGAACAACATGGATACGGGGGAGCCGGTGACCGGCATCGGTCACAAGATTCTGAGCGCAAACGTCTACTTCGGCGCATCGCCCATTGTGGAAGCGCTGGAGAGCGGCGCGCAGATCGTCCTCACCGGGCGGACAACCGATACGGGCCTGACGCTGGCTCCGATGATGCACGAATTCGGTTGGCGGGACGACGAGTGGGACAAACTGGCAGCAGGGACCATCGCCGGTCACATTCTGGAATGCGGGGGACAGGCAACGGGCGGGAATTTCTCCGCGGACTGGCGGAGTGTCCCTGACCTGGAGCACATCGGCTTTCCGATTGCCGAGGCGTATCCCGGCGGCGACATCGTGATAACAAAACACGACTCCATGGGCGGCCTGGTCACAGAGCAGACTGTGAAGGAGCAGTTGCTGTACGAGATTGGTGACCCGTCCACATACATCACCCCTGACTGCGTTGCCGACTTCACCACCATCCATTTGTCTGAGGATGATGCAAACCGCGTTCGCATGTCCGGTGTAAAAGGAAGACCCGCCACCGATTCCTACAAAGTCTCCATGTCGTATCACGATGGGTACACGGCCACCGGAACGCTGACCTACGCCTGGCCCGATGCTCTGGAGAAAGCGCGGGCCGCGGACCGGATTCTGCGGAGCCGTCTATCCAATATGGGTCTCCAGTTTGAGGAGATCCGGTCGGAGTTTCTGGGGTTGAATTCCTGTCACGGACCTCTCGCGGAGATACCGGAAGAGATGAACGAGGTCGTGCTCCGTGTCGGTGTGCGTGGCAATGACCATTCCTCGGTAGAACGGTTCGGGAAGGAGATCGCTCCGCTGATCTTGACGGGTCCGCCGGGGGTGACGGGGTTTGCCGGTGGGCGCCCGAAGCCGGCAGAGGTTATCGCATACTGGCCGGCGCTTATTCCGAAATCGGCCGTCGCGCCAGAGGTGACAGTGGAAGAGCTATGAGGGTCCAGCTCATCGACATAGCACATGCGCGTTCGGGAGACAAAGGAGACACCGCAAACGTCGGGGTGATTGCCCGCAAAGAGGAGTACTATCCGATACTGAAGAAGTACCTCACGCCCGAGAGGGTGAAACAACACTTCACCGGAATCATCCTGGGCGACGTTGAGCGATTCGAGCTGCCGAACCTGGGTGCCCTGAATTTCCTCCTGCACAACTCACTGGGCGGGGGGGGAACACGCTCGCTCAAGAACGACGCGCAGGGAAAAACACTCGGGAGCGCGATGCTCCGCATGGAACTGGATATCGAAGAAACCATCACCGTAGAAAGGGTAAGCGATGTTTGAGGATCAGAAAAATCTTGCCGGGGAACTGAAGAAACGCCTCCACGATCTCCGGGGGTATCTTTGACCTGGATGAAAGAGAAAAAGAGATAGCGGAGCTCCAGCAGAAGACCCAGGCGTCCGATTTCTGGGAGGACAACGTGGCCGCGCAGAAGGTGATGCGGCAGATCAGCGAACGCGCGGAATGGGTTGATGCCTGGAAGAACCTTGCCCGCAAGGTGGAGGACGCGGACTCACTGGTGGATCTGGCGGTGGAATCCGCGGATGAGTCGGTCACAGCGGAGATCGATCAGGAGCTCTCATCGCTCGAGGAGGAGATGGGAGACCTCGAGTTCCGGAACATGCTCAGCGGCGAGGACGACGAACGGAATGCCATCCTGACGATCCACGCGGGGGCCGGGGGGACCGAGGCTCAGGACTGGGGTGAGATGCTCCTGAGGATGTACTTGCGGTGGTGTGAGCGGAGGGGATACAAGGTCGCGATGGTCGATCGCCTGGAAGGGGACGGCGCGGGGATAAAGAGCGCAACGGTCGAGGTTTTCGGAAAACACGCCTACGGATACCTGAAGGCGGAGAACGGAGTGCACCGTCTGGTCCGGATCTCCCCGTTTGACGCCAACGCGCGTCGGCACACCTCCTTTGCCTCGGTTTTCGTCTACCCGGAAATCGAGGACGATGTCCAGATCGATATCAACCCGGCTGATTTGAAGATCGACACGTTTCGCTCGGGGGGAAAAGGGGGACAGAACGTCAACAAGGTGGAAACAGCCGTGCGCATCACGCATGTGCCTTCGGGGATCGTCGTGGCGTGTCAGCAGGAGAGATCCCAGTTTCAGAACCGGGAGCGCGCGATGAAGATGCTCAAATCGCAGCTCTACCAGAAACGGAAGCAGGAAGAAGAAGCCCGTCTGGATGCCATCGAGAGCACGAAGAAGAAGATCGAGTGGGGAAGCCAGATTCGTTCGTACGTCTTCCATCCCTACAATATGGTGAAAGACCACCGAACGGAGATCGAGACGAGCAACGTGCAGGCGGTGATGGACGGTGCCCTTGATCAATTCATCAAGGGGTACCTCATGGAATTCAGCAACCGCGGAAGTGCCTGATCAGGGGCGGCTCTATGTCCTACACATCGTTTATTGCCAGAAGATACCTCCGTTCCCAGCGCAACGCCGGGTTCTTCTCCTTTATCACGGCAATAGCCATCCTCGGGGTGATGCTCGGAACCGCGACGCTCATCATCGCCCTCTCGGTGCTGGGTGGTTTTGAGCAGGAGATCACCGACAAGGTGGTCGGGTTCACGAGCCACGTGCAGGTTCTGGGTTTTCAGAACATTCCTCTCGCGGAGTACGAGGAGAACTCGTTCCTGATGGAGACGTCGTTTCCCGTGATCAGTTCGGTGTCGCCGTTCGTCTCCAGGGAAGCGTTGATCAAAGCCGGCGACGCGGTTGATGGTATCCTTCTCAAGGGAGTGGATCCCATCCGGGACAATACCAAGGTTCGTCAGTACATCGTTTCCGGTACATACGACATCACGCGGCGTCAGGGAGAGATGCCGAAGCTCGTCCTGGGGCGTCGGCTTGCCGACAGGCTCTCTCTAGCGGTCGGGGACAGGGCGACCCTTTTCGGTATCGGCCGGATAGGGAATCAGGGACAGCCGCGGGTTGTCCAGTTCCAGGTCAGCGGCCTCTACGAGAGCGGGATGGCCGAGTACGATGAGGTCTATGGATTCACCGATCTCACCAACTCCCAGGTGTTGTTCCAGTACGGGGATGCGGTATCGGGATATGATCTCGTGCTGGCCGACGTAGACAGTGCCGAAAGTGTTGCCAAGGGGGTACAGGAACTCCTGGGCTACCCCCACTACGGGCGAACAGTGTTCGACACGTACAGGAATCTGTTCAGCTGGATTGAGCTCCAGAAGAAGCCCGTACCCATCATCCTCGGTCTGATTATCGTCGTCGCGACGGTCAACATCATCGGGACACTGTTGATGATGGTGCTCGACAAGACACGCGAGATCGGGATCCTGGCCTCGATGGGTGCTACGAGATGGGGGATCACGCGGATATTTCTCCGTCAGGGGCTGACAATCGCCGTGAGCGGGACCGTGCTGGGCAACATCCTCGCGTTTGTACTCTGCTACGCTCAGTACACGGGGAACATCCTCTCGCTCCCGAGCGACATTTACTTCATGACCTCGGTTCCCATTCTCCTCAAGGTCGAGTATTTCGTTCTCGTCTCCGTGATTACCATCGCGCTCTCGGCTCTCAGTTCACTTGTTCCCGCGCGGCTGGCCTCGCGGCTGCATCCTGTCATCGCGATACGGTTTTCCTGAATGGGCTACGAGAAGTTCATAGCGCGGCGTTACCTCCGATCGAAGCAGCAGATGCGTTTCATCAACATCATTATGCTGGTCTCGATCATCGGGATCACCGTGGGTGTCGCGGCCCTGGTCATCGTTCTATCCGTCTTCAACGGGTTCAACAGCGTCGTCACGCAGGTCCTGGTGAACTTTGACCCGCACCTCAGGATCGAGGCTGCTGCCGGCAAGTCCTTTCTGCCCGATGACCGACTCATGGGTCTGCTGGAAACGGAAGAGCGGATTGCCGCCCACTCTCCCTACATAGCAAGCAAGGCGCTGCTGATGACACCCAGGGTCAACCGTGTTGTCCTGGTCCGAGGTGTTGTTGATACCAGCGTCGGCCGGGTGTCCGGCCTCGTCCAGAGCACCGTTCTGGGGTCGTTCACCTTTGACGATACTCCTGGAAGGGGTGGCATTGTGCTCGGGCTGACCCTCGCCGACCGGATGCGGACAAGGGTCGGCTCCGACATCACCGTCGTCAGCCCCGTGGGAGTCGACGCGATGCTCGTGCAGATGGGGCAGCCGATGATGCGGCAGTGTTCAGTCGTGGGTATTTACGATTCGAACAACAAAGATTACGATGCACACTTCGCCTACGTCTCCCTCGAAACGGCCAGGAAGTTGTTTCAATTCGGGGATGCCGTCAGCGGCATAGAGATCCGTCTCCATTCCATCCAGGATGCCGGTGACGTGAAAGACCTGCTTCAGCGCGAGCTGGGCGGGGGGTACAGGGTGTTGAGCTGGTACGATCTCCACCAGGACCTCTATTCGGTTATGCAGATCGAGCGGTGGATGGCCTATATCATTCTCTGCCTGATAGTGGGTGTAGCGACGTTTAATGTGCTCGGATCCCTCACGATGGGTGTGATCGAAAAGAGGAGGGACATCGGGGTGTTGAAAGCGCTCGGGGCAAGCCGGGCCAGCATCACAAAGATATTCATGTTCGAAGGTATCCTCGTCGGGACGATCGGGACCGTGGTAGGTGCGGCCATCGGGGTTCTTGTCTGCTATCTTCAGATAGAGTACCAGTTATTCCCGCTGGATCCGACGGTATACATAATCCCTGCCATACCCGTGGAGATACGGTGGACTGACTTCGTCGCGGTGTCGCTGGCATCAATGCTTCTCAGCACGCTTGCCTCGCTCTACCCGGCGCGGCGAGCCGCTCTCCTTCTCCCGGTTGAGGCAATCCGATGGGAATAGGCCAATGACTCAGAAAAACGGATCGATCATTCAGACAGACCTCGTGACCAAGAGTTTTTACTCCGGGGACAAAGAGAGCGGGAGGTTGGATGTTCTCCGGGGAATCAGCCTGACGGTCCGGCGGGGCGAGATCGTGGCGATTGTGGGGGCATCAGGTGCCGGGAAGAGCACTCTCCTGCATATTATCGGGACGCTTGACCGGCCCACATCCGGTGAAGTTCGCTTCGACAACGTGGATGTCTTTTCGCTTCCGGACGAAGAGTTGGCCCGTTTTAGGAACAAACATATCGGATTTGTCTTCCAGTTTCATCACCTTCTTCCTGAGTTCAGCGCGCTCGAGAACGTGGCCATGCCAGCCCTCATCGGCGGCGGCGAACTGCACGACGTGAAGGACCGAGCAGCAGAACTCCTGGAGGAAGTGGGTCTCGGGGACCGGGCGGGCGAAAGACCCCCGAAATTATCGGGGGGCGAACAGCAGCGTGTGGCTGTCGCGAGGGCCTTGATGAACAGCCCCGGAGTGGTCCTGGCGGACGAACCGTCTGGTAATCTGGACAGTGAAAACGCGCGCCTGCTCCACTCCATTATCAGCGATTTGAGCCAAAAAAAGGGTCAAACATTCGTTCTCGTGACCCACAATGAGGCTCTGGCCCAGGAAGCCGACCGGATTCTCCGGATTGCTGACGGGGTCATCCAGGAAGCCTGACGGGGAGTGCGATACACAGATAGGTGCACTGCGATATACAGCTTGGTGCACTGCGATACACAGATAGGTCTTGACAAAAAGAAGAAAATGTTTAGATTGCGTAATGACCTATACGACAGTTTCTCCCCTGACTGTTGTACGAATCAAGGTCAAGCCCGGCGTTCCCCCCAACGCTGGGCTTTTTTTTGGGGAGTGTAAACTGAATCGTTACATGTGTGAAAGGGACTGCGGTGGCTAGACCTGTTCGGAAATCGAGTGCGCGGAGGAAATCCTCAAAGGAGGAAAAACTCCCCCTCGGCAAGCAGAATTTCGCAATCATTGGTGTTGGAATCGCGGTTATCATCGGGGGATACCTGGCGATGCTGGAAGGGTCCGTCGAAGGGTTTCTGCCCCTTGTTGTGGCTCCCATCCTCCTCGTCCTCGGGTACTGTGTGATCATACCCTTCGGGATTCTGTACAAGAAGTCGTACATTCCCTCGGCGGGTGGAAGGGGGGCTGGGACGAGGGAAAAAAGCGCCTAGGCTGCTGTGAACCTCAACTGGAGGAGTTGCGCATATGTCGGCACGTCGATCCGTCCTGCCCATTATCCTTCTGGCTGCGTTGCTATCCCTCCTCGGGGAGACCTCAATTGCGCAGCAAACACCTTCAAATCTCCATCTCTTTCTCCTCGAGCATGTTGGGCAGGAGGTCTTGATGATGGATCGGACCGGGGGAGTGGAGCAGTTTGTCGGTGGTGAGGCCTCAAAAGCCTATGCTGTTATCCTGGACTCCGTTAAGGATGACTACATCGTTGTCCGGAGGGCCACACAGAGTGACAAGCGGTCATTCATCTATCCGATGTCGGTCATAAGACGAATCATCTTTGCATACGACCGCAAGCCGTACAAGAAGATCGTACTCGAGATGTACTGAGAAGCCTACCGCTGAGCACCGTTGTCTCTTTCTTTTGCCGCGGCCGCGCAACCGACCGGTTTCCTTGAAAATCAGGCCGTTCTTTTGTAATTTGAATAGATATCTCGCAGGGGGCACAGGGTTTCGCGGCATGAGTCCATCTGACAAACAATGAGGGTTTGTGGGCCGAACGTTTACACCGGCGAAGGGTTTTGTTGTTCTGAGTCAGGTCGTGCTCTTGCTCTGTCACAGCGCGTTCTCTCAGGAGGTGGGTGGTAAACCCCCTTCCAATCTGAGGGTGATCCGTATGCTGGCAGCCGCAGTTGGCGAACGGGCGGTCACAGGCATAGCGGGAAGAGATACCGGTTCGGTAAGGGTCGAGATCCAGCCGGATGACTACGGATGGTTCATGGAACCGGACATCGGAAATTCCATGAGGGATGCCGGGTGGAGGCCGACGCTCTCGGCCACCGCGACGTACCTGGCTCAGTTTGGCGTGGATCAGATTCTCGTCGAGTACTACAACATCAGGAAAGACGGGTTCTTTGGGACCAAACTCATGGACAGGCAGATCAGCATGCTTGTCAACGCCAGAGTGGTAGAGACCGGAAGCGGAGACATTCTCTGGGGCGATGATCTCCTGGAAAAGTATGCGGACACTGTTGAATACGCGACGTTATCGGGCATCGAGAGTCCCGGCGTCCCCCTTACGAGGGGAGAGCTCCCCAGTGAGGGTTTCTTTTCATCGGTGTTTGAGCCGCTGTTGGTGCTCGGGACGATAGCGGTAGCGGTCATTCTGTTGTTTAGCGTGAGGAGTTGAAATGGCGCGGGTGGGTTGTAAGGCATATCTCGCACTCTGCTTCGCAGGTGCGCTCGCAGTCTCGGGATGCGGATCGGGAGGTGAGGTCGCGACCGTCACGGCCGAAAGCCGTTTTGAGTCCGCAAAGAGTCTCTTTGATGATGGCGCGTATCTCGAAGCGATAAATGAGTTCTCGGTCATAACGCTCCAGTATCAGGGAAGTCCTTTCGCGGCGGACGCTCAGTTCTACCTGGGCGAGTCGAGGTTCCAGCGAGAGGAGTACCTCCTGGCGGCATTCGAATACAATGTTCTCCGGCGCAACTACCCGGCGAGTGCCCGCGTGGCGGATGGGCTTTACAAATTGGGGCTCAGCTACTACGAACTCTCACCCTCCCCCAAGCTGGACCAAAGATATACGCGCAAGGCTATCGACGAGTTCCAGACTTTTGTAGAATACTATCCGTTGCACGAGCTAGCGATCGACGCGGAAGAGAAGATCGCGGAGCTGAACGCACGCCTTGCGAGAAAGGCCTACGACACTGCGCGACTGTACGTGCGGATGGGGTACCTCAGAGCGGCGCTGATCGCTTTTGAAGTTGTCATCGAAAAGTACCACGATACGGAGTACTCGCCACAGGCGTATCTCGGCAAGGCGGAAGTCCTCGTCGAACGTGGTCGGTATGAAGAAGCCCGCTCAGTGGTGGAGACCTTCGTCAAACGATATCCGGATGACGATCTCCGATCATGGATCGATCAGCTGAAGCAGGAGATCGATGAAGTGCTCCTGGAGAGATCTCCATCGAGCTCGGATGAAGCCTCGCGTTCCCAATTTGGCACAGGCGGACCTGCCGACTCCAGACCAGCTGCCACGAGGGGATGATGGAAGAGAAGACGGTGCGACAGTCTCATGTAGTGACGACGCAGCTGGTCCTGCCTAACGACACGAACCAACTGGGTAACCTCCTCGGTGGCACCCTCATGCACTGGATCGATATCGCCGCGGCGATTTCCTGCCAGCGACACTCAGACCGTGTGTGCGTTACCGCGTCCGTGGATGAGTTGATATTCCACCAGCCAATCCGGCTGGGGGAGATCGTTACGCTTCAGGCCAGTGTCAATCGCGTCTTTCGTAGTTCGATGGAGGTTGGTGTTCTCGTTACGGCGCAGGGAAGCGGGGCCAAACCGTCGCGTCGTGCCAACACCGCTTATCTTACTTTTGTCGCGCTCGACGAAGAGGGCAACCCTGTTCCGGTCCCCGCCATTCACCCGGAATCGGACGTCGAGCAGAAGAGATTCGCAGAGGCCCTTGTGCGACGCAAGCGCCGCCTGGATCACCGCAGGCAAGAATAGGATCTGAGGTGGGAAAGATGACTGACCACTTCCACGTATGGTTTCGGAGCATCCGATTCCGCCGGGCTCTACGCGTTCTGCTGGGCGCGTCTGTTCTGGGGGGGGCAGGAGAATGTGCCAGCCAAACGTCGAGCTCCTCTTTCGGGCCGTACACCGAGCACGTCCTTTCCGCGGCCCCGGAGGCGATGGCAGTCGCGTGCGGCGGCGTCCTCCGGTGCCCTGAGATCGTTGTGGCACCCCGCGGCGAGCCTGTACTGCACTTCTATGTCCTCACGGACTCTGCCACGCTCACTCAGACGCGTCAATTTCCGCTGAGCCTGCCGCAATCCGTAATTGAAACTGATGATCTGGATGGCGACGGGAGTCCGGATTTTGCAGCGCTCTCTGCGGACGGAGATGTGCTGACAATTGTCAAGCGACACGAGGAAGCCCTGACGCAGACCACCATCCCCCTGAGGGTGAGAGCCAAGAAGATCACCATAGCGGATGTGAACAACGACGGGATGAAGGATATTCTTCTGTTCGGGAAATCCATGACGGGTGTCGTAACGGTCCTGGGAAGACCGAAGGGTGAGTTTGAGCGCGGCCCCGGTCTGTTCTCGGAGTTTTCGGCTGGTGACGTCAGGGTGACGGACGTCAATGGTGACGGGGTAGCGGATGTGGTTCTCCTGAGCTGGTTGACAAACCAGCTTATCCTCTATTTTGGGATCGGCGAGGATGTCTACTCTGAACATGTTGTGCTTGATCTGCCATCTGAACCCTCAGATCTCAGCCTGGCTCCCCTGGACGGGGGGAGAGAGGTTCTCCTGAGCGTCACGCTTCCGGAAAGACGAGAGGTCCACATCTACAGCATCAATGCAGCCGGGGAATTCCGTATCAGGCACACAGTCAGATGTCCGGGGAGACCCGCAGGGGCGACTCTCGCGGATGTGAACAACGATGGCTTGCCTGATCTCGTCTCGGCCACGGTGGACGGGGTTCTTGTTGCCCTTGCACAGTCGCGGTCCAGCTTCGGGAAGGAGATGGTCTTCGGTGTGACGGCCTCGGATCCTGTCTGGTTGGTAACTGACCTGGACGGTGATACAAAGAACGACCTGGTGCTGGCTGAAAGGACAGGCGACCTGATGATCATTGTCGGGAACGCGGAGAGCGGAGGTTCCATCGAATGGCCGGGTACCTACATCGTTGGCGGGGAGCCGCGCGGGCTTGTGGTTGCTGATTTCAACAGCGACGGGGAGATGGACGTTGCTGTGGCAAACGCTCTCTCCTCCAGTGTGTCGGTTCTTATGAATCGTGGCAAGGGAAGACTGCGCGGACAGCAGCCGGTCAACGTCCCGGAAATCCCTGTCCGTCTTACTGCGGTGGGAGCGCCTTCGGGATCAGAACAGATGCTCCTGTCGGAGCACCCCGCTTCGGACAAGATTGCCGTCATCCGGATGACGGAGGGTGTCCCCGGTTCGGCGCTCTACGTGATAGAGACAGGTCCGCATCCCCACATTCTCCACGCGGAGCTGGACCCGGTAAACACCTTTCTCAACCTGTTGGTCCGCACCAGTGAAGACCGCGTCGCGTCGGTTTCGGTGTCGCTGTTTGAACAGATCAGCGGTGACAGATTCCTGGAGAGCCGGTACCGTGCGGCGCTTCCAAACAGGGTCAAGGCGCTGGCTGTGGGAGACTTCACGGGCGATAGAAAACATGATCTGGTCGTTGTATCGGGCGAGCCGTCATCCAGCTCCTCGACCCTGTCGCTTGCTCTTGCAGAGCGCGGGTACGACTATTCAGATGTTCACTCCCTCTTCGATCTGGAGGACTCTTCGTTCGTTGTCCGGGAGATCTATCCGGTGGACCTGGACCAGGACGAGTGCCTGGATGTCGTTCTCGTCGGGGGACCTGCCAGACCAAAACTTGGAATTGCGTTCGGTAGCTGTGACGGCGGTTTCAGATCCGGAATTGATTGGATCTCGGGAGTCTACCCTGTGGAGGGAATTGACGTAATCGTGAAAGACGTGAATCGTGACAGACTGGTCGACCTCGTGTTCCTGGACGGGATACGGGAGGCGGTCGTTGCGCTCTACGGAAGAAGGGGAGGCAGGTTCGATGATCCGGTGCGTGTCGCACCCGGGAGGGGGGTGAACGGGCTGGAGGTCGGAAACATCCGGGGTCCGCAGGCATCTGATCTGGTTCTTTCATACGGCAGGAGGGGCGTCGTTTCAGTTATCTATTCTCCCTTCACCAGATGATGCGCACGGCCACACTTGTTGCGGCCCTCTGGCTTCAATCGGGGTTTGCCTACGGGCAGGAGGGAAGACCCGCCGGGGAATCGGATACGTCTGCGACAACAAGAGAAGCAGTTCTTCTGGAGCTCGCGAGCAGCATTCCGGGTCACCGTCCCGGTGACGCGGTGAAATGTGGCCTGCCGCTTATTACTGACGCGCTCCGCGCCATGGAGGAAAAGACCCTCACCCCTGAATCCCCGCTGAGCATCCTTCTGGCCCGCCCCGCGCTCCAGACGAGCAGAGTTTCCGGCAATTTCAGGATTCACTTTGACACAACCGGTACTCATGCGCCGGCCATGCTCAATTCATTCTACCTGAGAATAGAGGGGACGCATCACGAATATGTCGATTCTCTCTTTTCCATGCTCCAGTACGTCAGCTCGCTTCTGACAGTTTCCCTGGGATACCTGCCACCCCCCTCCGACGGTGCTCTGGGCGGTGGCCCGGAGTACGACATCTATCTCATGGAGCTGGGGAATCTGTACGGCGAAACGATACCTGATTATGGTATCCCGACAGGGGATACTGTTTCAACGTTCATCAGAATGGACAATGACTACCAGTTTGTCACCCCGTCGAGAAAC
>JBATTW010000104.1:0-11720 GCA_049670805.1 Bacteroidota bacterium | reverse complement strand
GCTGGGAAGTGAGGCAAAGGAACTGGCCACCGCTCCGGTGGCAAGGGCTGTGAGAAGGACGAGAGCAAGTGACCCCTGGAAGCTCCAGAAGAGAAAGTTAACCGTGATCATTTCGGTGTTTTGCAGTGCGAAAACGACCGCGAGCGCCGCGATCAAGAGAGAGACAAGTAGAAATATCTGCATGAGATACCCCCATCGCGAGTCAGGGTTATCGATGATCCCGCCCTCGGGATGGATGAGGCAGTACACCGGTTGATCTGTGCGACCGGCTCGAGAAACCGGTGTGTGCCTCAGCGAGTGCGGTAGGATATGAAGAAATACAAACCGATTGAGCCAAATGTAGTCAAAAGAAAGATTGGAAGAAACTCCGGCCCCAGTCCGTCAGACCTGTGATGAGCGACCTCGACAGCCTCCATCTTCAGATAGCCGAAGAACCAGACAACTTCCGCCTTGAGAAGGTTGAGGAACGCTCTGGCAAGCCGGTACTGACGTTCGGCGTTTTCCTTTGTGATCGGCCATGGGTAGTTGTAGCGGTGGGGATACCGGGTGAGAACGGTCAATCCGACATAGAGAGCCACGCCAACGAGCGGGAGTATGATAAATGTCCACTTTGAGCCCCAGGCATCAGGTTCTCCGCCGGCGCCGAAATGCGAAGGGACGCTCACCGGCAGCGAGGACCAGGACAGAATGACCGTCCCAAGCATCCACACGAGACCTGCACCGGCCAGGATCTCCAGGAGGATATCGACCGGTGAACGGTTGAGTAAGAGCACCGGACGAAGTTTCGAAGGTTCTGCCATAACAGGTTACTCGATGTCGCGGTATTGGATTCGGAGCCTTCCAAGCTCCTGTCGCAACTCCTGCGCAATCTCCTTGTATTCGGGGGCGTTATAGAGATTATCCACTTCGCCGGGGTCCTTGCGGAGGTCGTAGAGTTCCCAGGCGTCGATGTCATTGTAGAAGTGTATCAATTTGTATCTATCCGTCCGGATACCGTAGTGCCGCATCACATTGTGCCATCCGTGAGGGTATTCGTAGTAGTGGTAGTAGATGGAACCCCGCCAGCTGTCCAGACTATCCCCCTGCAGAAGTGGCAGCAGTGATGTGCCCTGCATCGCATCGGGGATGGTAACCCCCGCGTAGTCAAGAAAGGTGGGCGCGAAATCCAAGTTCAGGATCATGTTGTCGAGGACCGTGCCAGCTGTGATGGACCGGGGGTAGCGTATGAGGAGGGGAATGCCGATTGATTCCTCATACATAAACCGTTTGTCGTACCATCCGTGCTCTCCGAGGAAGAACCCCTGGTCGGACGTATACACGAGGAGCGTATTATCGGCCAGCTCCTCGTTGTCCAGAAAGTCAAGGAAACGGCCGATATTGTCGTCGATAGAGGCCACGCACCGCAGATAGTCTTTGATGTACCGCTGATATTTCCATTCTGCCAGCTCGCTGCCGCTCAACCCGGCCTTTATGAAACGATCATTCTCGGGGCCATACGCCGCCTCCCATGCAGCCTGCTGTTCAGGCGTCATCCGTTCGTATGTCGTCCTCCAGGTCTTGACCGCATCCCAACCGGGTCTGATCTTCATGTCGCTCCCCCGGCGAGCCACAAAGTCAACGGGCAGTTTGAGATCAAAGCCATCCGCCAGATGCCGCGCAACCTCCATCTCCTGCTTTCTGGCTGCCGCCGAACGCGATTCATAGGAGTCAAAAAATGTGGCTGGAAGAGGAAGGTCGACACCGTCGAACATGGAGAGATGCTGGCTGTCGGGCATCCAGTTCCGATGCGGAGCTTTGTGGAGGTAAAGGAGGCAAAACGGCTTTTCCGGATCCCTTTTCTTGATCCATTCCATGGCAAAGTCGGTCGTGAGTTCTGTAACGTACCCCGAATGGTGAGCGGTATCCCCCATTTCGATGAACCGGGGATTGTAGTAGTCTCCCTGGCCGGGCAGGATGTTCCAGTAGTCAAAGCCCTGCGGAGGAGATTTCAGATGCCACTTGCCGACAAGTGCGGTCTGATACCCGGCTCGCTGGAGCAGCTTCGGGAAGGTCACCTGATCACTATCAAACACATCCCTGTTATCGCGCAGCCCGTTCATGTGGCTGTACTTCCCTGTCAGCAGAACTGCTTGGCTCGGCGCACATATCGCATTGGTTACAAAGCTCTGCGTGCAGCGTACACCCTCGCGGGCAATGCGATCAATGTTAGGTGTCTGTATGAGATCGCTGCCGTAGCAACTCACAGCCCGTTTTGCATGGTCGTCGGCCATGATGAACACGATGTTCGGTCGGCCATCAGGAAGCATCCGGGCGTCTCCGTGTGATGATGCGAGACAGGCCAGAATGATGAGCATCAGTGCAGGCATGAAAGCGGTGTATCGCATTGTCGTTTCCAGGTGGTTGATGATTCCACTTGCTATGCGATGTAGAGATAGCGCTTGATCTTCTGGGTTGGCGTCTTTACGAACGGTTCGACCTGTTCAATGATTCTGCCGATGCGGGAGTGGGCCGGGAGGCGATCGTTGATCTGCCGATGAAGATTGTCCATAAGGGAGCGGAGCTTCTCTCTGACTTGTGACTCGTTTGCTGATGATGAGGAGAGTATCCTGTCCAGCTTCTCGTAGTCGGGGTGAATCCGTGCCACGAGTGTACCGTTCTCCTCAAGAACAAGTGATTCCAGAACGATATCGAGCTCGTTGATGATAGCCTCCAGCTCTTCGGGATAGATGTTCCTCCCGTTCGAACCCAGGATCATGTTCTTCAGGCGTCCTTTGATGTAGAGGTAGTTATCATCGTCCAGGACGCCGAGGTCACCCGTGCGGAACCAGCCATCGTGGCTCAATACCTCGTTCGTCCGCTCCGGATCTTTGTAGTAGCCCTTCATGACGGTGGGTCCCTTGACGAGGATTTCACCTTCGCCGGTTTCCTGGTCGGGATTGTCTATTCTGATTTCAGTTCCGGGAATGGCGGGGCCGGTTGAATGCAGGCGCGTCTTCTCCGGCGGCGTTGAAGCGATCAGGGGTGACGTCTCGGTCAGTCCATACCCGATTGTGTAGGGAAACCCGGCTTCGTGGAGGAACTGTTCGACATCGGGCGCCAGTGATGCTCCAGCGATGGGGAGGATGCGAAGCTCCCCCCCGAACGAAGCACGCAGCTTCTCTCCGGCCATGCGGGAGAGCTTCTTCCTGATCGCGCGCACCCGCTGCATGCTGCGCAGCAGCGCGTTCTTTGTGAGCCGCGGGTGGATCTTGCTTTTGTAGATCTTTTCCACAACCAGCGGAACAACGAGGAGCACCGTCGGTTTCACTTTTTGAAGGGCGGGGAGAAGCACCGGCTGTGTGGGTGGTCTGTCGAGGTAGTAGACGGAAGCGCCGATCAGGACAGGCGTGATGAGCCCGATGGTGCATTCGTAGGCATGGGGAAGCGGGAGAATGGAGAGCATCCGGTCTTCATGCGAGACGTCCACGAGATTTGCGGTGGCCTGTGCATCCGAGACAAGGTTGCCATGTGTGAGCATGACCCCTTTGGAGTGTCCCGTGGTTCCCGATGTGTAGACGATTGCTGCCAGATCGTCGGGCTTGACGGGTGAGGGAGTGCGGCGGGATGCCCGCAGGGCTGCCCCACGGAGCCTGGCGAACTCGCGGCTCCCCTGTTCGAGGAGGCGCGCGATCGTGTCCTGTTTTGTCCGGGGAGGAACAACGGTGAGATCATCGAGCAGGATGGTTGTATGGACATCCCTGATTTCCACCTCATCAAGTTTGACGGAGAGTTTTGCCGAGACAAAAATCGCCTTGCATCCTGCATGGCGCAGGATATGCCCGATTTGATTTGGATGGAAGTCGATCAGCAGGGGAACGGCAACCGCTCCCATGGATGTAATCGCGAAATACGCCATCCCCCAGTTTGGCATGTTCTCTCCCAGCAACGCCACACGATCCCCCTTAACGATCCCCTTCTCCTGGAGAAAGTGGGAGAGCGAATTGACTTGATCAAAGAGTGCGGCGTAGGTGAGGGGTCGACCGTCGACCATCGACAGCGCGGGGCGGTCAGGATGGAGTTTTGAGCTCCCATGGAGAACGTCGCGAAGCGTGGTGATCTCAGCTGGCATAGATGGCTACCTCAATGAATATATGACACTACTCTAGGAAATCCACACGACTGAATCAAGCTCATCCGGAAGGGTTGATTTTGGTTCGCCTTTATGTATATTTGCGCTGGGGATCAATCACACTTTCTGTTTGCCATGGTTGCACAGGGAACCACAGGACCCTCCGTACCGGGACTGGAAGAGGAAGTAGTGCGATTGCGTCGTGCTGTGGAAGAACTGTCGATTCTCAACGACCTGTCCAGGGCCATAGGCGCCTCCCTGAATTCTGACCAGATAATGCATACCATTATCCACCGTTCCCTCAGAGCCGTGGTGGCGGAGCAGGGGGTCATTACGCTCGTCGATGAGCAGTCGAACGAGTCAATGAAGACCCTCGTGCGGACGGCGGTCAGTTCCGCGGCCCATTCCAAGTATCACTTTAACCAGGCTCTGCTGGGATGGATGCACATCAACAAGAAGCCGTTGCTCCTCAACGACCCCTCGGGGGACGAACGCTTCCGCGGTGTCCGGTGGGATGAATCCATCCGCTCTCTGCTGTGCGTCCCAATGATCACAAAGTCCTCTCTGAGAGGTGTTCTCACCGTCTACAACAAGAAGGGGACGAGTAGCTTTACCGAGGAAGATCAGAGGTTGCTGGCGATTATTGCCGCTCAATCCGCTCAGGTTGTCGAGACTGCCCGGCTTAATGAGATGGAGCAGTCCCTTATCCGGATGAAAGAAGAGCTGCGGCTCGCGGCGACGATCCAGAGCGAATTGTTGCCGAAGGAACCGCCGGCCATGCCGGGCTATGATATTGCGGGGAGCAGCGTGCCGGCACAACTGGTTGGGGGTGACTATTTCGATTTTATCCCCATCAACGAAAAGCAACTTGCAATTATCCTGGGTGATGTCTCCGGCAAAGGCCTGCCGGCGTCCCTCCTCATGGCCAACCTACAGGCAACGTTGCGTGGACAGGCCATGCTGGGTGCGTCAGCAAAGGAGTGTGTGCAGAGGTCAAACAGACTTCTCTATCAGAGCACCAGCTCGGAGAAGTTTGTGACGCTGTTCTACGGGATTCTGGATGCCGAGCAGAAGATGCTCCTCTATTCCAATGCCGGGCATGATGCGCCGTATGTCTTGCGGAAGGAAGGGGAAATTTTGCGATTGGGCGAGGGGGGACTCGTGCTCAGCATCGTCGAGGATTTCCCTTATGAGGAGCAATCCGTTCCGCTCGGTGAAGGTGATGTTTTGGTTATCTACTCCGATGGAATTTCCGAGGCAATCAACCCGGCCCAGGAGCAATTCGGAGAGGGGCGGATTTCCACCGTCATTGAGGCTCACCGCTCCGAATCGGCCTCTAAGATCATGAGCGAAATCATAGCTGCCGTGAAGGCCCATGCCGGAGCTGCCCCGCAGATGGATGATATGACACTCGTGGTGGTCAAGGGAACAGACGGGCACTGATACCCCGGGAGTCGCCTTCGCGTCACCATCCCGCAGATTCGTTACACTCTCCTCCAGCGATTTCTTTTTCACTGCCGAACCCGATCGGCGCTCTACGTCGGCGCCAGCCTGCGCGGAATAGAAACGAAAAACACGTACAACCCAGGAGAGATTCCCATGTTCCTTCTGAAGACGCTTCCAGCGATCTTGCTGGTTCTGAGCATGAGCACCTCTGTCCGCAGTCAACCGACCTCTAGCTTCTACCCCGGGGGTACCTACGATGAGAGAGTCTTTCCGCCGGATTCATCGCTGGGCTTTCCCCTGGGCCAGCGTCCCGCTCGCTATGTCGAGGTTGTTCGTACCATCAGGCTGCTGGCCGAACAATCTCCGCGTGTTGCGTTGGTGGAGTCGGGTGCAACGCATGAGGGTCGCATGCTCTACTACCTGCTTATCAGCTCGGAAGAGAATCTCAAACGCGTAGACGAAATACGGGAGACGATCGCGCGGCTTGCTGATCCCCGCAATGCGATTGCGGACGGCTCCGTGTTGGCCGGGACCCCGGCTGTGGTGTGGATGGGATACGGGATCCATGGTGATGAGCTCTCGAGTGTTGATGCCGCACTGCAGGTGGCCTATCAGCTCGGTGCCGGTACGGACCAGGCCACAAGGAAACTGCTTGACGAGCTGGTCGTCTGCATCGATCCTGTTCAAAACCCCGACGGGCGCGAGCGGTTCCTGAGTCAGATGGAACAATGGAGAGGAGTTGTTCCAAGCAGTGATCGGCAAAGCGTACACCATACCGGGATGTGGCCGTACGGGCGGGGAAACCATTACCTCTTCGATCTCAACCGGGATTGGTTCATGCTGGTTCACCCTGAGAGTCGCGCGCGGGTTAGGGCCATTGCGGATTGGAACCCCCAGGTTGTGGTGGACTCGCACGAAATGGGTTCATATGATACGTATCTGTTTTCGCCTCCCCGTGAGCCGATCAACACCAATATTGGGGAGAACGTGAGGAAGTGGGGGGACGTGTTTGCGGCTGAGCAGGCCAGGGCGTTTGACAGGCATGGTTGGAGCTACTACACGAGAGAGTGGAGCGACCAGTGGTATCCGGGGTATGGAAGCGCCTGGGGTGAGTTCCTGGGAGCCGTGGGCATTCTCTATGAGCAAGCAGGGGTGGACGGATCACTGGTCAAGAAGCCTGACGGGACCATCATGCGGTACCCGGAAACCGTGCATCATCACTTTGTCAGTTCTCTTGCAAACCTCACGACCGCTGCCAATCACCGTCTTGATCTTCTCCGGGACTTCGGCGCGTCAAAGCGATCCATGCTCGAGAATCGGAATGGCGAACCCGCGGTATTCTATCTCGTCCCGGGAGAGAATGTGGCTAGGCTCCACCGTCTTGTTGACATCCTCCTGGGCCAGGGGATCGAAGTCTCGGTGACTGAACGAGAAGTGAATGCCTCCGACCTCTACGATGTGCGCGGAACACGCCAGCGGTCCAGGCGGTTGCCGGCCGGCACCTATGTTGTCCCGCTTGAACAGCCGGCGGGGATACTCGCAAAAGCTATCCTCGAATTTGATCCCCGGATGATCACCTCCTTTCTCCAGGAAGAGCGCAAGTCCCTGGAGAAACACGGGCGATCGAAGATGTATGACGTAACCGGATGGTCTCTTGTCATGGCCTATGACGTCGAAGCGTACTGGTCCGGCAAAAGTCCCTCCGGTCCGATCTCTCCGGTGACATCGCTTATCCCCCTCCGGGGTTCGGTTCAGGGGACCGACCCTGCCTACGGGTTTCTCTTTGACTATCAGGACGACAGATCGGTGGCTGCCCTCTCCTTACTGCTTGGAGACGGACTCAAGGTACGATCTGCACAAGAGCCATTTTCGCTGGAGGGCCGTTCGTACGACAGGGGTGCCATTCTTCTTCGGCGGAACGAAAATCCTGACACCCTGGGCAGTGCTGTTGCTCGCGTGGCGCAAGCTACAGGCATCAGCGTACATGGTGTGAACTCCGCACTCTCGAGGAGCGGCCCGGACCTCGGTGGGAATGATTTTGTCTTGCTCGACGAACCGCGGATTGCCCTCGTGGCCGGACCGGAAGTGAGTACAACGAGTTTTGGCGCGCTGTGGCATCTTCTGGACCAACGGATGCAGATGAGGCATACGGTCCTCAACACGGAGTATCTGGGATCCGCGGACTTGAGGAAGTACAATGTTATCATTCTTCCATCCACCTGGGATCCTCCGGGATATAAGAGGCTGCTCGGCAAAGAGGGGATTGCCAGGCTCGAGGAGTGGGTCCGGGCGGGAGGTACGCTGATCGGTGTGGGCGGTGCGGCGGCGTTTCTGGCGGATACGTCCACAGGCTTGAGCGAGACAAGGCTGCGGAGGCAGGTGCTGAACGAACTCCACAGTTATGCGACGGCTGCCGAGCGTGAGCGTATGGCGGAGGGACCGGTGGTTGACAGCGTGGCCCTCTGGAACGGATCAGTGTCACCGGCTGATACCACCGGCCGAAGATCAACGCAGGGCCTTCGTGACAAAGAGCTTGCCGATGAAGATGCCCGAATGCGCCTCTTCATGCCCCGGGGAGCGATCCTCCGGGTGGAGCTGGACGAAGAGCACTGGCTGGCATTCGGCGCGGGGAGCGTCGTTCCTGCGATTGTCTACGGTTCCCATGCGTATTTGGCAAAACGTCCCGTTCAGACCCCTGCTCGATTCGCGGACAAGGGAGAGCTGCGCCTCTCCGGGTTGCTCTGGCCCGAAGGGCGTGAGCGTTGGGCCAGATCGGCATATGCTACCCGCCAAAGCTTGGGAAGAGGGCAGGTCATCCTCTTTGCCGGAGAACCGAACTTCCGTGGTTGCTTTCACGGCACCGAACGACTGCTGCTGAACGGTCTCCTCCTCGGGCCAGGTTTCGGAACGCACGTTCCCGTTGAGTGGTAGCAGGCTTCTTGACAGTTTCGGTCGCAAGGTGTAGGTTGCCTTCGAGGATAGGCCGGGAGAAAGCTGTATGTTCCGAGAGAGAGAGATAATACTAATGCTCTGCCTGCCGGTAGCGTGGCTGGGGTGCAGCTCCGGGACGAGCGGATGGGAAGACAGTGTCCGGTGGAAAGACTATACTCTTTTCGCACTTCCAACCCGGGAACAGTTTCCGGACGAAGGTGCGGTCTGTTTGCTCGACGAAGGCAAGATGGAGGTCTTTGGAAAAGGGCAGATGGGTTTCAGCGTTTTCGAACAGCACAGGATAGTGAAGATATTTGACTCCCGCGGGGAGAGATTTGCCAATGTGGTTATTCCGTACGGCGGGCGGAGCAGGGTTGCAGCCATCGAGGCGCGGACGATATCGCCGGACGGTATCATTGTTGTCCTCGACGAGAACGACGTCTACGATGTCAGCCTGTATCCCAACTTTGTCTTCTTCTCCGACCAGAGGGCAAAGCTGTTTACGCTGCCGGCTGCGGAAGAAGGAGCCGTCCTGGAGTATCGCTATCGCCTCTCCCTGCACAATCGGACAATCTGGCATTCATGGAGCTTCCAGCATGATGTACCTACGCTTATCTCCCGATTCACGCTTGTCAAGCCGGCTGAATGGAACGTCAATTACCGAACCTACGGTATCGACATAGAACCGGTTGTGACGAAGATGCCAGAAGGGTTCAAGTCAACGATGCACTGGGAGGCGAGGGATATGCCTGCGCTCCGATCGGAGATCGGGATGCCGCCGTCGCGTGAACGCGTAGCCCGGCTGGCACTGGCACCGCTCGGATTCAATACATGGTCAGATGTCGCTTCCTGGTACCATGGATTGAGCTGGCCGCGTACGGTGGCCGGATCGGAGACCGAACAGCTTGTGGAAGAACTGACCGCAGGGGCAGAAACCGACGAGGAAAAGCTGGAACGAATCTACACGTGGGTCCGAGACAGAGTTCGGTACCTTGCCGTCGAGATCGGTATAGGTGGGTTTCGACCGCATGCCGCAGAAGAGGTCTGCGTGAATATGTACGGCGATTGCAAGGACATGGCAACGCTTGTCTGCTCGATGGCTCGTGAGGCCGGACTGGACGCGCATCAGGTGCTGGTCAGCACATGGTACAATGGTATTCCGGACACAACGCTACCATCCCCCCTCCATTTCAACCATGCCATTGCGTACGCTCCCGGGGTTGGTGTCGATGGTATATGGATGGACCCGACGGAGAAAGGGTGTCCCTTCGGCGAACTGCCGTGGTATGATCAGGGTATTCCCGTGCTCGTCGTGGGAGAGGACGGTGCAGGTGAAATCGTCATCACCCCACGTTCGCAGTCCGAGGACAACACCGAGCGGACGGTCTGGCAGGTCCGGCTGGAGGAGGACGGAAGTGCGACTGTTGTTGGCAGAACAGTTATGCGTGGAGCGCCTGCAGCGGAAACGCGGGAACAGCTGCTCTATGCCTCCCGGGAAGTGCGGCGCCAATGGCTGGAAACACTCCTTGCGAAGGAGTGCTCTGGTGCACGGGTAGATTCGTTTCTCGTCGAAGGGTTGGACCCGGTGAGCGATTCGCTGGCGGTCCTGTATGGCTTTCATACTCCTTTCTTTGTTACGATGCGCGGCTCCGATATGGTGTTCCGTCCGGGGATGATCACGGCCTCGGAGCTGCCCGACTACTTTCGATCATCAGTGCGTACCCACCCTGTGCGCTTCCAATATGGTGTCGAGAGGGAGCTGAGTCTCTCGGTCGCCGTGCCGGCAGGCTGGAGCATGCAGCCGCGGACCGTTTCGGATTCCCTCATGTCTCGATTTGGAAGCAGCAGCTACCGTTGGCGGGTGAATGACAACGAGCTTCTAGTCTGGAACCACCATGCCCTGGTCGGGCTTGATATCAAACCCGCTGAGTACCAGGAGTTTAGGGATTTCCTCGATTCGATGCGCAAGCAGAACCTGCGAGATCTTGTCCTGACGGATGCTCGCCGAGCATCCGTCAGGCTATCCAGCCCGGAGGGCAAGGGAACCCCCTGAACGGGTCCGCTGCAGGCTTGAACCCTGTCGATTCGTATAGTAACAAAGAAGATACGTGAGTATATTCATGGAGAACCAACAAACAGACTACATTGAACCGGAGGAACCATGGGCATAAAGACTTCAACCCTGGAGGGCGGGATTGGCTTCATCGAGGCCAAGGGGTCATTGATAGGAGGAGACGAGACCGTGGATCTTCGCGCTGCCGTGGCGGGCTTTGCTGAACGAGAGTATCAAAAGCTCCTCATAAACCTCTCGGACGTTACCTACCTGAATAGCACGGCCATTGGTGTGCTTGTCTCGGCCCACACGACGTATGCCCGAAAGGGCTGGCAGATAAAGGTGTGCGGTGTCAACAAGAACATCAACAACATCTTTGTGATTACCAAGCTGACGCTCGTGTTCGATGTGTATGACACGCGTGAGGAGGCGATCAAGAGCTTCAAATAGCGTCTGCGTGTGACTCATGATGGTTGCCCCGATGCTACCGGCTGCGTAGCCCCGGGGTTTTATTTCTCCGGTGTCTGTCCAGGGAGGAATCACCAATGGTGAGATCATCTGGATTTCGCTGCTTCTACCGGCAGGCGACATGCCTGGTGATCGTTGGATGGTGGGGGATCTCGGGGTGCGGTGGAACATCCGACCTGACCGATGATACGGAGGGTGTGCGAAACCTGTTCGAGAGTGGTATTCCCCAACTAGAAATCCAGGCGGGACCGGCCTGGGAGGGCAACTCGTGGGGCATCGCTCTCACAGTTGTCTACACCAGATCCACACTTGTTTTTGCCAGGGATCCCGAGGGGTATCAGGCCACTTCTCAAATATCGGTCCAGCTCATTGATCGGGAAGATGGTAGACTTGCTGCCGAACGGATCGAAAACGACACGGTACTTGTAGGGTTGTATCATGACACTCAGGACCGCGCAACGATGCTCAGGGAGATGTTCTTGCCCGCGCGGCCGGGATCGTACATCCTCAAAGTCTCTCTCCGGGACGGACATACCGGCAAGCGGACCGTTGCACAGAGGAGTGTCGCTATCCCTGATTTCCAGAAAGACGCTACCACAATCGGTCTCCTGTCCCTGAGGATGGGGACGAGGGATGGAGACCATCTCCCCGTTCCATCATTCCGCGTGGCGGCAGACTATGACTCCCTCCGTTTTGTTGTGGATGTCAGCTCCG
>JBATTW010000103.1:0-10169 GCA_049670805.1 Bacteroidota bacterium | reverse complement strand
CGGTGCTCCTGATCATCGTTCACTTCGCGGTACCGTACTCTGCTCTCCTCGCACAGGACGCGAAGATGAACCCGAAACGGTTGAAGATCATGGCCCTCTGGATTCTGGGGGCGCACCTGCTTGACCTGTACTGGCTCGTGATGCCCACTTACTCTGAGTCTTTTGTCTTTGGGTGGATGGAGATCGGCTACCCGTTCCTGGCAGCTGGGATGATCATGGTCCTCCTGTCATATATGCTGCGGCGATACAACATCGTGCCCGTCGGTGACCCGAAGCTTCAGCGGGGGCTGGACTTCCGCCTCTAGTCCTCTGAGAGCGTAACAACATGACACAAGAGAAAAACCATAGAGACGAGACCGACTTCAGGGAGATCGCACGGGACCCCCGGAAGCTCTTCGCCTATTCGTACATCTACATTTTGCTGATCCTTCTCGGACTCGGCGCACACTACGTCGGGAATCTCAGCGTGGTGGGGAAGAACGCGATTATCCCTGTCGTGCTCAGGGATTCATCGGCATTTGTCCGTGACATTCCCCTCCAGCGGCCCCGGATTCTCCCGCCTGTCGACGTTGTGAAGGCCGGTCGGCCGACTGATACTCTGTTGGCTCGCGGTGAAGAACTCTACTCGGCAAACTGCTCCACCTGTCATGGCAACGAGGGTGTTGGCGACGGACCCGCTGGACTGTCCCTGAATCCAGTGCCGCGCAATTTCCAGTCTCCGGAAGGGTGGACACACGGACAGAAGGTCTCGGAGATCTATCGGACCCTCGAAGAGGGAATCACCAAAAACGGAATGGCATCGTATAACTACCTTCCCCCGGAAGATCGATTTGCACTGGCTCATTATGTACGGACCTTCCTCCCGGCAGCCCCCGAGGATTCCCCGGAGGAATTGCAGGGGCTCGAAGTGACCTACCAGCTGTCGAGGGGAACGAGCATACCGGGTCAGATTTCCATAAAGAAGGCTGCCCAAAGAATCATCCGTGAGCAGCAGGAAACCGTTGATCGGGTACACGCAATTGCGGCCGCTATTGATGCTCGGGGGAGCCAGGATGAAGGTGCCATGGTTTTTGAACGGGAGGTGCTGGACGGGACACGGGTCATTACCTGCTTCGAGGCGGGCACGGGCGAGACAGCCGACCTTACCGCATTTGTACGCACGGTCTCCGCAGACCCGTCGGCAAACGGGTTTCGGGCCAGCGTTGTGTCTCTTTCGGATCGCGAATGGGACCTTCTGTTTCAGTTTATCAGCGAACTCAAGTGAAAGGCTGTCTCTTATGAGAACCCCGACAACAAAGGACAGGCAAACAGGAGGGTGGGAGACCTGCGTGAGGCTCCTTGCTTTCCTGCTGCTCGCGCTTCTGCCCGGAAGTGTGGCGGCACAGGACCGGCCGGTGGTGGGCATTGTTGAGCGGCTGGGTGAAACGGTTCCGCTCGAGCTGGAGTTCTACGACGAGGAGGGTCACCTAGTCACACTCGGTCAGGTCATCACAAAACCGACCATCGTCACGTTCGTCTACTACCGGTGTCCCGGCATCTGCAGCCCTCTGTTGACCGAACTCTCAGGAATCGTGGAGAAGATGGATCTGGAGCCGGGGATAGACTACCAGATCCTGACCGTCAGCTTCGACCATCGGGAAACGCCGGACCTGGCCGCCTCAAAAAAGGAGAGCTATCTGACGGTGATGGACAGAGCCGTCGATCCAAACGCCTGGAGGTTCTTTACCGGAGACAGCGAGGCGGTCTTTGCATTCACGGACGCAGCGGGGTTCTACTTCAAGCCCGAAGGTAACGATTTCGTACACGCCGGGGCTCTCATCGTCCTGTCGGCGGAGGGCAAGATCACACGATATATCAATGGAATCCGGTACCTTCCGTTCGACGTGAAGATGGCCGTGATCGAAGCCGCGGAAGGAAAAACCGGTCCTACGGTGGCAAAACTCCTTCGGTTCTGTTACAGCTACGATCCCGAAGCCAAAAGGTACGCTTTTGACATCACGCGGGTGGGTGCCGTGGCGATCCTCCTGTTCGTCGGGGTCTTTGTGGTGGTCTTCCTCGTGAAGCCGAAGAAGAAATCAGAAAGGGAAGTGACGCATGGCCAATCCAGCTAACGGCGCTGCAGCGCTGGAGCCGGACTTCTATCACGTGCCCACTCGGCACAGAGGCATCCTCGCGTGGATCCTGAGTACCGATCACAAGCGAATCGGTCTTCTCTACTTTGTCTCGATGATGGTGTTCTTCACGATCGCGGTGCTGCTGGGACTGTTGATGCGACTCGAGCTTCTTACACCGGGCGAGACGCTTATTGAGGCGCAGACATACAATACGTTCTTCACCCTCCACGGGATCATGATGATCTTCCTCTTCATCATCCCGGGTCTCCCGGCGGTATTCGGAAACTTCTTTCTCCCGATTCTCATCGGCGCCAAAGACGTCTTCTTCCCGCGATTAAACCTTCTCTCCTGGTGGCTCTTTGTCATCGGCGGCATCCTGGCCCTTGTCTCGCTCTTTCTTCCGGGTGGAGCGGCCGACACGGGCTGGACATTCTACGTCCCTTACAGTGTCCGGACCTCGACCAATGTTCTTCCCGCGCTGATGGCAGCGTTTATCCTCGGCTTCTCTTCGATCCTGACGGGGCTCAACTTCATCACGACTATCCAACGGATGCGGGCCCCGGGCATGACCTGGTTCAGGATGCCGCTTTTTGTCTGGGCGCTCTACTCCACGGGCTGGGTGCAGGTCCTGGCAACCCCCATCATCGGGATAACCCTGCTTCTCGTTATCATCGAGCGCTGGTTCGGTGTGGGAATATTCGATCCGGCCCTGGGAGGAGACCCCGTTCTCTACCAGCATCTCTTCTGGATCTATTCGCACCCCGCGGTCTACATCATGGTGCTCCCCGCGCTCGGCGTGGTATCCGAGATCATACCCGTCTTCGCACGCAGGACGATCTTCGGTTACAAATTCATTGCGTTCTCCAGCGTGGCCATCGCGATGCTTGGATCCCTCGTGTGGGCCCACCACATGTTCACCGTTGGGATGAGCGACACAGGTATGTTTGTCTTCTCCCTTCTGACCTTCCTTGTTTCCATCCCCAGCGCGATCAAGATCTTCAACTGGGTTGCGACGCTCTACAAGGGATCCATCGAGCTGGACGTTCCGTTGCTCTACGTCCTCTCCTTCATTGTGCAGTTCTCCATCGGCGGGTTCACCGGCCTCATGCTGGGCGCTCTTGCGATCAACATCCATGTTCAGGACACATATTTCGTCGTGGGACATTTTCACTACGTCATGTTCGGAGGGACCGGCTTCGGGCTGTTCGCCGCCATGCACTACTGGTTTCCAAAAATGTTCGGGCGGATGTACTTCAAGAAACCCGCGGTCCTCTCCTGGGCGCTGACAACCATCGGCTTCAACGTGTTGTACTTCCCCTTCTTCATACTTGGATATCAGGGTATGCCGCGCCGGTACTATGACTACCTGCCAGAGTTCCAGATCTACCATGTCATCTCGACCGTCGGTTCCTGGATACTGGCTCTGGGGCTTATCATCCTGGTCATCAATCTCATTATCTCACTCAGACGCGGCGCAAGGGCCCCTGCGGACCCCTGGGGAGGAAAGACACTCGAATGGAAGGTACCGTCTCCGCCGCCGCTCGAAAACTTCGATGAGGTCCCCGTGATCACCACCGGCCCGTACGACTACTCCGAGTACGAACGACAGCCAGCGGAGGAAGCGTGACGACCCAAGGCGGGACGGGTGCAGTGAACGGTCACGGTCACAGGGATGACACCGGATCGCGGCTGGGAATGTGGCTCTTCCTCTTCACCGAGCTCATTCTCTTCGGAGGCCTTTTTATCGTGTACGCCGTCTACCGGTTCAGCTATCCCGAAGAGTTCCAGCTTGCCGCGCAGGAACTGGACACATTTGTGGGCGCGCTCAACACCATCATCCTCCTGACGAGCAGCCTCACGGTCGCCATGTCCATCACCGCGATCCAGCAGGGGAGAAAGGAGCTCGCCATGCTCCTCGTCTCCACGACTATCCTCCTGGCTTTCGCGTTCATGGTGAACAAGTACTTCGAGTGGGGACACAAATTCGACGTGGGGCTGTACCCTCAGGCGCCGGAAATGCTGACCAAGCAGCCCGGAGAGATACTCTACTTCGGTCTGTACTACGTCATGACCGGCCTCCACGCAGCGCACGTCCTCATTGGTGTCGCGGTGCTGACGTACGTCCTCTTTGCGGTCGGCAGGAACACGATCACCGGAACATCCTTCGTGCGTCTGGAATCGGGCGCGCTCTACTGGCACCTCGTGGACATCATCTGGATCTTTCTCTTCCCGTTGTTCTATCTCATTCATTGAGGAAGCGCATGTCTGAGCACCACACAAAGAACGAGCATCCCGAGCCCCACGTCGTGAGCTACGGCCAGTACATTCTCATCTGGCTTGGCCTTCTGGCCTTGACGGCAACAACGGTGGCGGTGGCTGGTGTGGATCTGGGTCGATGGGTGATCATAACAGCACTGTGCATCGCATCGATCAAAACCGCATTGGTGTTGAATATCTTCATGCATCTTCAGTTTGAAGACCGCGTCTTCCGGATATTCGCGCTCGTGGCAGGAGTCACGCTTGTAATATTCATCGTTATGACGTTTTTCGACTACGCGTTCCATTAGCGAGGCACTCTCAATGTTCGAAGGAACATCACCATTTTCCGATCATGTTGACGCGACCTTTCTGATTATCACCGGTATTTCCCTTGTCGTGCTGATCGGTCTCGTGGCCGCAATGATCCTGTTTGTCGTCAAGTACAGCCGAAAAAGGAACCCCCGGCCGACGAACATCGAAGGTAATGTCCCGCTGGAGATCCTCTGGACGGCGGTCCCGCTTGTCCTTTTTCTGGGGATGTTCTACCTGGGATGGGAAGGATATCTCAAGACGGTCAACGTGCCTGAGGGCGCCGTCCCCATCGATGTCACCGCTCGCATGTGGTCCTGGACATTCCAGTATCCCAACGGGGTGCAGACCGATACGCTCTATGTCCCGGTGAACACACCGGTGAAGTTGACGCTCCGTTCCCTGGACGTCAATCATTCCCTCTACATCCCGGCGTTTCGCATCAAGAAGGATGTGATCCCGAACAGGAACAACATCATGTGGTTCATGACGCCCAGAGTCGCCTCGTATGACATCGCCTGCGCTGAGTACTGCGGACTGCGGCACGCGTATATGTACACAGAGGTTGTTTCACTTGACTCTTCCGGATTCGAACGATGGTATGAGAAGGTTTCGACCGACCAGTCAAAACCGTATATGTCTCTGGTGATCGCCCGATAATAAGGACTGATCAAAGAAACACGACATGGATTTCCTCAAAGAACTTGCCCTCCCACCATCGTACGAACATGTACAGCTCCTGCTGTTCATGATGAACATGATCTATGTGGTTTTCCTGCCGTACCTCGGGCTTCTCCTCGTCAGCGCCATCCTCTCGCAGAGGTATGAGCGGAAGGGAAGGCAGGAGGGAGACCCCCGGCTGGAGCGATTTGCCAGGGACCTTATCGGTCTCCCCCTCAACCGGAAGAGCCTGCCGGCTTTTCTCGGATTGATACCCGCCCTCTCCCTTGTGTTTGTCTATGCACAGATTTTCCAGAAGACCCCCTCGATCGCCGTGGACCTCATGGGCTATGCGTTCCTGATCCTCCTCGCGGCGACGGTCCTCCTCTATTCATACCGTTTCACCTTCACCCTTGGAGCCGTTTTTGAGTCCTATGGAAAGTATCTCAAAACGCAAAAGGGCGGGGGAGATGAAGCCGCCGAAATGGAGGCTTACGGAGAGAGAAATATACACACGCACGACCGATCAGGTCGCTGGGGCGTTCCCCTGCTTCTGGTTGCCGTTCTCCTCTGCATCGGTGCGATGACGATCGCGACGAACCCGGACTACTGGGCAAGTGTGGACACGGTCTTTGCGCTCCTCATCTCGCCCGGGTTCTATGCGAAACTCCTGCAGTTCCTGAGCGTGGGAATCGGGATCACGGGGCTCAGTGTCCTCTTCTTCTTTTTCACCTGGGAGGGAGGAACTGCGACGGGGGACGAGGGCTATCGCCGGTTTGCGCAGAAGAGGGGCCTGACAATGTCCGTTGTCGGCGTGTTGCTCCAACCCCTTTTCCTCGCTCTGAACATCATCCTCCTGCCGCAGGAGGCCCTCTCCGGCGGGCTTTTCGCCCTGGCGGGAATAACGGTTCTGCTCTTTTTCTTGACCGCACATTTTCTTTACGCCTACTCCAAACTCGGTCGCCCCGGATTCGTCGCCTACGCGTTCTACACCCTGGGCATCTCGCTTGTGCTCCTGTTTACCGCTGACCAGGTCGCCGTCGGCAATGCCACCAGAGAACATGCCGCACGACTCGCGTACGAGTATGAGCTGGCCCGGGAAGATCTCCAGGCGCGTCTCGGAGTAGCCCCCACCGGTATGAGCGGTGAGGAAATCTTCAACGCCAAGTGCTCCGCCTGTCATCTCTTTGATCAGAAGAAAGTGGGACCCCCGTACAAGTCCGTTCTTCCCAAGTACAGGGGGAACAAAGCCCAGCTCGTCTCGTTTGTGCTGAATCCCCTTAAGGTCGATCCAGCGTATCCGCCCATGCCGAACCAGGGGCTGAAGCCCACCGAAGCGGACTCTATAGCCACGTACCTTCTGGCCCGGTTTGATGCAGAGGCGCCTGTCCAGGCACGATCAGCTGAAGATACCACCGAAGTGACCAAATGAACCCGGACTGGAATGAGACGGCGGCCCTGACCCTGGAGCGCTCCAGAGTAGCTGATTTTCTGGCCCTCACAAAGCCGGGTCTCTCTCTCTTTTCCGTGGCGACCGCGGTAGGCGGGGCCTACCTGGCCGCCGACGGCATGCTCCATCTCGTACCACTACTGACCACCCTCTTCGGGACGCTCTTCGCAGCCGCGGGCGCGGTGGCTCTAAACCAGTACAGAGAGCGCGGCCCGGACTCACTGATGCAGCGCACCGCCAACCGGCCGATGGCCGAGGGACGCATCCGGCCGATGGCCGGCCTCTCTTTCGGATTGGTTCTGGCCCTGTCTGGTGTCGCGATACTCTCGCTGGCAGGGAATATCCTGGCCGGAAGCATTGCCCTCGGGACACTGATCGTTTACCTTCTTCTCTACACACCGCTCAAGCGGACCACGCCATACGCAACAATCGTTGGAGCTATTGCGGGCGCACTACCGCCGATGATCGGCTGGGCTGTCGTAAGAGAAGACCTCGCCCCGCAGGCATGGACTCTCTTCGCCATTCTCTTTGTCTGGCAGATGCCTCATTTCTATTCGCTCGCTCTCATGTATCGGGACGACTACGCCCGTGGAGGATACCAGATACTGACCGTACTCGACCCCACCGGGAGACGCACCGTCCGCCATATCCTCTCCTACTGCACGGTACTTCTCCCCGTGAGCCTCCTCCCGAGTGTCATCGGTTTCATGGGTCACGTGTATGCTGTCGGGATTCTGATTCTCTCTTTGGTCTTTCTCCTAGTGGGCATGCGGTTGTACCAGAAACGGTCGCTCAGGAACGCCAGAGCCCTCTTCCTTGCCTCGCTGGCGTACCTTCCGGTAGTGTCTTTGCTGATTACCGCTGACCGCCTCCTGACACCACTTCCCTGATGGGACCGCACCCCAGGAACAGCCGCGGGTTCCATCTTCGGTCGGCGCTCTCGCTCCAGCTCAACGTCCGACAAGGAATGAAATGAATAAGACAGACACCCATTCAATTCTTCAAGAGATCGGCCTGCTCGGGATTGTCCCGGTGATTGCAATCAGGGACGCCCGCCACGCACGAGGTCTCGGGGGGGCCCTCCTTGCCGGAGGTCTCGCGTGCGCAGAGGTGACATTTCGGACCTCTGCTGCCCTGGAGGCGATCAGAGAGCTCACCACCGCATATCCCGAGATGCTCGTCGGGGCAGGCACGGTCCTGACCACAGAGCAGGCAGGCGATGCGAAGCAGGCCGGAGCCCGATTCATAGTCTCTCCCGGTTTGAACCCGAGCGTTGTCGAGTACTGCCTGGCAGAGGGTATGCCGATCACACCCGGCGTTTTGACGCCGACAGAGGTGGAGGCGGCACTCGGTCTCGGGTTGCAGGTGGTCAAGTTTTTCCCGGCTGAGGCGAGCGGCGGACTCAAGTATTTGAAGGCCATCTCCGCACCCTATACTTCGTTGAAGTTCATCCCGACCGGAGGAATAGATCGATCGAACCTCCTTCAGTATCTCCGGTTTCCCCGGACTCTGGCCTGCGGAGGGAGCTGGATGGTGAAGGCTGACCTCATCGCGGAGGAGCGCTTCTCAGACATAGAGGCTATTACGTCGGACGCCGTTGCCGAACTGCTTGGATTTGAACTCCAGCGAGGCGAGGGTCCGGCAGAGTCGAAGAGAGAGCCGGGGCGGATTGCGGAAGAGTTGTCCCGGGAATTTGGCATGCGGGTCAGGGTGGCGGAAGCCCGACGGGAGGCTGAAGACGCTGCTGGAGATGGTCCGTCCGCCTTGAGAGGCGACACGATTGTTCGTACACATTTCATCGAACGAGCCCTCTACTATCTCCTGAAGAAGGGGATAGAAAAAGACGGCGGGGCCGGGTTGGACGAGGCGGGCAAGCCGCGGGCGGTACCGCTTAACCGGGAGGTGGCAGGTGCGCGCGTTTGGCTGGTCCAGGAGTAAATCAGACACACAGACAGGGACGATGAAGGTAAACTCATGACACCGAAAGCAGTGACATTTGGCGAGATCATGCTGCGCCTCTCCCCGAGAGGCCACGCCCGGTTTGTTCAAGCGCAAGAGTTCGAAGTAACCTACGGCGGTGGTGAGGCCAATGTGGCCGCATCGCTTGCACAGTGGGGAATTGAATCCTGGTACGTAACCAAGCTCCCCCGTCATGAAATCGGTGAGTCGGCGGTCAACGAGCTGCGCCGTTATGGCGTCCACACGGAGGAGATTGTTCGTGGCGGCGACAGAATCGGGATCTACTTTCTTGAGACGGGCGCGAGCCAGAGGGCCTCAAAAGTCATCTACGACAGGAGCGGGTCTTCCATCATGGGTCTCAGGCCGGGGGAAATCGACTGGGAAAAGGTCCTGAAAGGGTCAGCATGGTTCCACTGGACAGGCATCACACCTGCTCTCGGGAAAAACCTGCAGGACGCCGTGCGGGATGCCTGCCGGGCAGCCAGAGCGTTGGGGGTGACGGTCAGCGCAGATTTGAACTACAGAAAGAAGCTCTGGACGGAGAAAGAGGCGCAATCGGTGATGATCCCCCTGATGGAGTTCGTTGACGTCTGCATCTCCAACGAGGAAGACGCTGAAAAGACTCTCGGTTTGCGAGCAGGGGATACAGACGTCCAGCGGGCGCAACTGGATGAGAAGGGATACTTCGACCTGGCCAGAACGCTCAAGAAGCAGTTCGACTTCAAAGCTGTCGCAATCACGCTCCGGGAGAGCTACTCAGCCTCCCGGAATGGGTGGAGTGCGGTGTTGCATGACGACAAAGAATGCACAACTCCCCACCGATCAAAGAGGTACGACATCGCATTGGTGGACAGGGTCGGCGGGGGAGATGCATTTGGCGCCGGGCTGATATACGGTCTCCTGACAGAAAAAGCCTCAACCGATGCATTGGAGTACGCAGTGGCGGCCTCCTGTCTGAAGCAGACAATTCCGGGTGATTTCAACCATGTTTCGGTGTCGGAGATTGAGGCCCTGGCAGCGGGCGGCGGTTCCGGAAGGGTTCAAAGGTAGATTTAAAAGAATAAAGTCGACGTAACGAACGTAAGCGCCTTGGATATAATCAATTAACAAATACGTCTAAACTCACGTCAAGGCATTTTATCAATCGAAAGAGCCTTGATGATCCCCCGCAGAAGCCCCGAAAAATCACCCTGTACTTTCTGCCCCACACGTGTCACCTCCTCATGCTCCAGCTTCTGACGACGTATGCCAGACGCCATATTCGTGATGCAGGAGATTCCCAGAACCTCCATTCCAACGGATGCGGCCATCTCAGACTCGAACACCGTTGACATTCCAACGGCATCACCTCCCAGCCGAAGCACCATGCCTACTTCGGACGGGGTTTCGTAGGAGGGACCCTTCACGCAAGCATAGAC